>CAZWAX010000090.1:0-15917 GCA_964631985.1 uncultured Polyangiaceae bacterium
CCCAAATGAGATGCTGGGGCGGAGCGAAGCGACGCCCCGACCGAGCGCACGTGCCAAGCCCCGGCAGGTTGCTCAAAAAGGGGCAGATGCGAGGCGCGACCGACTGAGCGCGGAGGCGTAGCGGAGCTACGCCGCACAAGCGAAGGAGGGAGCAACGACGCAGATGCCCCTTTTTCAGCAACCGGCTAGCGGCGTTCGAGGGCGGTGGGGCTGAACTCGTTGTCGTCAAGCTTCGGGTTCGGATCCACCTTCTCGAGCGTCATCGTCGACTTCGTGTCCTCGAGCAGATCGGTCATGGTGGACTCGGTCGGGACCCAGACGCCGTCGTAGGCCTTGAGCGACGCGCGCGGGGAGCGGAGCTCCTTCACCGCGACGCCGACCTCGTCCCAATACTGGGTGCGGAGCGGGACGTAGTGCTCCTTTTCGATCGCCGAGATGCTGCGCGAGTAGCGCGACCGGCTCGCCGGCAGCATCGTCGCCTCGACGACGTAGCACGGGACGCCGTCGACGGTTTCGTCGGGCATGCGGCGATAGGTCGCGTTCTCGAGATCGTCCAACGTGGTCAGGAAGTCGTCGAAGCTGAAGTCGGTGCCGGCGATGTTCTGGCCCCGCAGGTTCGCGCGCGCGGCGCGCTTCCGCATCGGCGAGTAGATGAACTGATCGTCGGCGCGGTCGTTCCGGTGCACGTAGAGGTAGGCGGTGTGCTCGAGATCGCGCGGGCCGGTGAGCACGATCACCACCTTCGCGTAGACGCCGTCCGTCGCCTCGTCGGCGGCGTTGCGGTAGTCCTTTGCCCGCAACTCGAAGTTCGTCTGTTGCGGGTTGCCGCCGGGGTCCTTCGAGAGAATCTGGCCGGTTTCCACCACGGTGCGGAGGCGCCGCCGGTTCTTGAAGAGGCGATCGTAGATCTCGCGACCCCCGAGCTCGGCGCCTTGCGGAAGGACCTCCTCGAGCTCGCCCGGGCTCGGGGTCTCGACGGCGCGTTCCGATTGCGCCGCCGCGGCCCCCCCGTGCGCGACCGCGGCCGACAGGGCGATGGCGATCGCGCCCGCCCACCTCCAACACCTCGAACGCTGCGGCACGCCAGCGAAGCTAGCGTGGCGCAGGAACGGAGTCGATGCGGGTCACCCCGTCAGTCGGTCCGCCAGGTGATCCCGTCGGAGGAGGTGTCGACGCCGCGGTCGAAGCCGACGGCAACGAACGTGTCGGCACCGAACGTGACGGCCGAGAGCGTGCGCGACGTTCCCGACACCTGCTGGGTCAGCACGTCACCGTTCGGCGTCGTGAGGATGACGCCGCTCCCGCCGACGATGACGAAGAGATCGCGTGCGAAGACCACGTCGTTCAGGCCCACGAAGTTCGAGTAGTTCTCCCGGCGCGAGCTCCACGTGGTGCCGTCGCTGGAAACCGCGACCGTCCCGACGAAACCGACCGCGACGTAGCGTCCGTTGCCGTAGCGGACGCGGGAGAGCGCTTGGGCGGTGTTCGAGATGACCGCCGACCAGGTCGTACCGTCGGGCGAGGTCAGGATCGTGCCGGAGTCGCCGACCGCGACGAAGCGACCGTCACCGAAGACGATACCGCGGAGCGCGCTCGCCGTACCCGAGCTCACGGGCGTCCAGCTGCGCGCATCCTCGGAGGTCAGGATCGTGCCGAGATAGCCGACGGTGACGAAGCGTCCGTTCGCAAAGGTGACGTCCTGCAAGGAAACCGTGGTGGGCACCGTCTGGAGGTTCCAGGTGAAGCCGTCGGTGGAGGTGAGGACGGTCCCGGAATCGCCGACCACGACCCATTGGCCGGCCGCGAACGTGACGCCGTTCAGCGTGGCCTCGACCCCGGAGCTGCCGCCCTCGAAACCGCGACCGGTGGGCGTGGTGTCGAGCAGGCCCTCGGTCCCGACGGCGACGAACAGGCCGTTCCCGAACGCCACGGCGCGATAGCCGATGTCGTCGTCGTCATCGCCCCCGTCGCTACCGCAGGCTGCCACGACCAACGTCACCGCCACCAACGCGGCGTACCAGAGCTCCCGCCATCCTCGACCCATCCGATTGCTCCTTTCGTCCAACGACGGACCGGTGACTCATCACATCTCGCGCTCCATGGCTAGGAGCGCGTGCTCGGTGCGATTCAGCGGCGGGCGGCCGCGCGCGCCGCCTCGTAGACCTCGCGGAGCGGCACGCCATGGCGTTCGGCGGCGACGCGGCAGCTCTCGTATTCGGGCGTGATCAGCACGGGGGTGCCGTCGCCACCCGCGATCTTGATGGTGATTGCGCCGTACGGCGTCGCGACCTCTTCCGCTCGTCGGGCGACCTTGAGACGCGTGACGGTGTGACAGCGCACCCCGATGGTGGTCGTCTCGGCGAAGAGGACGGCGGCGACGTCGTCGCGGCGGTCGGGCGCGACGATGACCTGCACCGTCACCCCGGGACGGCTCTTCTTCATCTGGACGGGGACGAGCGTGACGTCGACGGCGCCGGCGGCGAAGAGCCGCGCCATCGCGTGCTGGTAGAGCTCGGGACTCATGTCGTCGATGTTGCATTCGACGACCACCATGGTGTCGGTCCCGAGCCCGGCCGGGTGCGGTGCGCTCGTGCCGAGGAGGATGCGCAGCACGTTCGGACGATCGGCGAGCACACGCGTCCCGGCCCCATGGCCGACGCGGAGCACACGCAACGGCGGCGGGGGGGCCGCGATCACGCCGAACCCGCGCAGGATCGCGGCGCCCGTCGGCGTCACCATCTCGCCGGCACCGTCCCCGACGACGACCGGAAACCCCTGCAGCAGCGCGACCGTCGCCGGGGCCGGTACCGGCAAGCGACCATGGCGACTCTCCACCATGCCGCTCCCGAGCGGGAGCGGCCCGACGTGCATGCTCGTGATGCCGAGCGCCTCGACGCCGACGGCCGCCGCGACGACGTCGGCGATGGCGTCGGCACCGCCGACCTCGTGGAAGTGGACGGCGTCCGCGGTGGTGTCGTGGATGCGGGCCTCCGCCTCGGCGAGGACCCGGAACGCGGCGAGCGCGCGGTCGCGCACGCCGCTCGCGAGCGGTGCGCGCTCCAGCAGCGCGCGAATGGTGGCGAACGTCCGCTCTACCGGGGGCTCGCCGGTGATGACGACGAATCTGGTCGCCACGAGCCCGCCGACGGTCCGCCGCTCGGCCGCGACCGCGAGATCGGGCAATCCGAGACCGGCGATGGCCGCCTGCACCTGGTCGAGCGGCACGCCGAGATCGAGCAGGGCGCCGACCGTCATGTCGCCGCTGATGCCGGAGAAGGCATCGAAAAACGCCTGCATGGGGCGGGCTCGTAGCCCGGCGATCGTGCGATCGCAAGGTCGCTAGTTTGCAGTCTTTTTCCCCTGTGCTACCCTCGCCCACCTTTCCCGGACGACGGCATGCGCGAACGCGAGCTCAAGCATTTTCAAACCCTGCTGAATGGGAAGCTGGACGAGCTCCTCAAAGAGGCCGATCGCACCGTCGACGGCATGACCGACGCCAAGGCCGAGAACTTCCCCGATCCCACCGATCGCGCCTCGCTCGAGTCCAACCGCAACTTCACGCTCCGCATCCGCGACCGCGAGCGCAAGCTCATCGTCAAGATCAAGGAAGCCCTCGTCCGGATCGACGACGGCAGCTACGGCAAGTGCGAAGAATGCGGCGAGCAGATCGGCCGCGAGCGCCTGGAAGCCCGCCCGGTCACGACCCTCTGCATCGACTGCAAGTCGCTGCAGGAAGTGCAAGAGCGCAAGCTCAAGGGGATGTAGTCAACAGCGTGCCGTCGGCGATCAGACGCGGCGCCGTCGCCGCGTTCTCGATCCGCACCGTGCCCCTGACGACGACGTTCCGCCCGAAGCGAACGTCGCCCACCACCTCGAGCTTGTCGCACTCGACGAGCGACGGGGGCCCACCCGGAAAGCGCTCCTCCATCTGGTCGATGAACGCGTAGTAGCGGTCGTCCAGGTTCACGACCAGCGCGCCGCGCGTCCGCGCGGGATTCGGTACGATCCGGAAATCGTCGGTGAGCACGTGGGCGTCGGAGCGAATGCCGAGGAGGTCCCCGGTCTTCTTCACGGCCGCGAAGCGCAGGCGCGGCACCCGCACCGCCGCCGCGTCGGCGAAGAGCTCGATCGCCGCCCCCATCGCGGTCTCCAACTGGTAGACGACGGGCGAGGCCGCGTCGCGCGGGTCGATGGTCTTGGTGTTGCGGAACATCGGGAGGCGCGGCACGCCCCCACTCGGGTCGAGGACCGCCTTCGGCGGGGGCAGGCTCAGCCAGATGTTGTTGGGGTTGAAGTAGCGGGGGCGCGCGACGTCCTGAAACACGGCGAGCTCCTCGGTGGGACATTGCGCCAGCTCGCGCAGCACCAATTGACCGTCGCGACGCCGCGCCAGGTGGCCGCCCTTCTTGTCGGCCTCGGTCCGGTCGGTGACCTCCATCATGAAGGCGTGCCCCCGCTCGGCGAAGTACCCGAGGATGGCCGGGTCGATCACGGCGCCGAGGTTGTCGACGTTCGAGACGAAGGCGTGCTCGTAGCCCTGCGCCAGCAGGCGGTCGAGGGCGCCGCTGGTCGCGAGCGCGGCGTACAGGTTGCCGTGGCCGGGCGGGCACCATTCGAGCGCCGGATCGCGCGGCCACACGCCGGGCGTCAGATCGGCCTTGGCGATCTTCGGGATCTTGTGCTGCTCGAACGCGACGACCAGATCGGCGCGGGACGCCGGGTGGGTCGCGACGGCGGCGAGCGTCGCCGCATGGGTGGAGAAGCTGTCCATCAGCACGAGCGGGATGCCGTAGGTCTCGGCCTGCCGCATCACGACGTCGAGGAAGGTGAGGTCGTCCTTCACCGCGAGGAGCGCTTTCGGCCCCGTGAGGCCCATGCTGGTCGCGAGGCCGCCGTTCAGCTTCATGAGCACGGTCTTCGCGAGCTCGCGCCGGCCCCGCGCGGCGAGGTCGCTCCCGAAGGTCGTCGCGTCGGGCAGCGTCGCGATCGGCTCGATCCCGTCCTCGGGGATCATGCCGGTCGCCCCCGCGACGAGCTCGCCGTAGTAGTGCTCGAAGGTCTTGAGGGCGATCTCGGGCAGTCCCTCGGCACGCATGCGGGCCGCGAATGGAGCGAAGCGTTCGGTCGGCGAGCTCATCGGCCGGCTTCTAGCAGGTGACGCCGGGCGCGAGAACCGGCGGTCCGCCGGCGCTGTCGCTTCTCCTGACTCGCGGGGCGACGTGGTCAGATTCGTGACACCGGACCACGCCGGCGACGCCGAATCTGGCCTGCGCAAGGCGACATGCGAGGGGCAAGGCGGCGACTCGCGACGGGCCGAAGGCGCGGCACGCGACGTGCTCTGGAGGTCGTGACCAGCGGACGCCGATGGCTCGGCGGCGCGTTCGTCGCGCTCGCCTTGTTGCTCGGAGCGGGTGGGCTCGCGTACCGCAATACGGGCGATCTGATCGCGGTCCAACGATGGATCGCCCACACCCACGACGTGCTCGACACGGTCGATGCCACGGTGTCGGCCATGAAGGACTCCGAGATCGCCGTCCGCGGCTATCTGGTCTCGGGCGAGGACGAGCTGGCACGTCGCCGGGAGCTGGCGCGGCCGACCGTGGTCGGGCAACTCGACCACCTGCGCGCGCTCGTCGACGACAACCCGGAGCAGCAGCACAACGTCGACGCGCTCGACGCCGCCATTCGCGCCAAGCTCGCCTACTCCGACGACGTCATCCGGCACCGTCGCGAGCGCGATCTCGGCCCCGCCGAGCTCGGCAGTCGGCTCGCCGAGAGTCTCCGACGCATGGACGAGATCCAGGGCCATGCGGCCGTCGTGCAGCGCACCGAGCAGGAGCTGCTGACCGCACGCGAGGCCGCGGCGCGCGCGAGCACCGAGCGGACGCTCACCGCGCTCGTCGGCGCGACCGTGCTCGGGGTCGGGCTCCTCGCCACCGTCCTGCTGCTGCTGCAGCGCGAGGTCGGTCAGCGGCGCCGCGCGGAGGCCGAGCTCCGCGTCAGCGAGCGCCGGCTGACGCTCGCACTGGAGTCGTCGCAGATGGGACTCTGGGACCTCGACCTCACGAACGACCGCTCGCATCGGACCCTCCGGCACGACCAGATCTTCGGCTACGACGCGCTCCTGCCGCGGTGGGGCCGCGAGATCTTCCATACCCACCTCCATCCCGCGGATCGCGAGGCGGAGCGTCTCGCGTTCGAGCACGCCTTCACGACCGGCGACTTCCAGATGGAGGTCCGGATCGTCCGGCGGAACGACGCGGCCATCCGCTGGATCTCGACCCAAGGCAAGCTCTTTCGCGACGCAGGCGGCGCACCGGTGCGCCTCATGGGCTCCGTGATGGACGTGACCGAGCGGAAGGAGGCCGAGGAACGCCTGCGCGAGCGCACGCAGCAGCTCGAAGCCGCCAACGAGGCGCTCGGGTCGTTCACCTACTCCGTGTCGCACGATCTCCGCGCCCCGCTCCGGGCGATCAACGGCTACGCCCGCATCCTCGCCGAGGAGCACGGCGACGCGCTGAACGACGAAAGCCGCCGCGTCCTCGACGTCATCTGCAGCAACGCCCGACAGATGGGCCGCCTGATCGACGACCTGCTGTCGTTCTCGCGCCTCGGCCGTGCCGAGCTCGACCGCCATGCCACGGATCTCGACGGCCTCGCCCACTCGGTGATCGACGAGCTCCGCCGCCTCGAGCCCGACCGGCACGTGCAGGTCGTGATGCGTCCCCTGCCCCCGGCCGTGGCCGACGGCACCATGCTGCGGCAGGTGTTCGCCAACCTGATCGGCAACGCCTGGAAGTTCACCCGCGAGCGCGCCGACGCCACGATCGAGATCGGCAGCCTCACGGAAGGCGACGAGACGATCTACTTCGTCAAGGACAACGGCGCCGGGTTCGACATGCGGTACGCGGGCAAGCTGTTTCGCGTCTTCGAGCGCCTGCACCGCGCCGACGAGTTCGAGGGCACCGGGGTGGGCCTCGCGATCGTCCAGCGCGTCGTCCAGCGCCACGGCGGCCGGGTGTGGGCCGAGGCGAGCGTCGGCCAGGGCGCGACGTTCTCCTTCACACTTCCAAACGGGAAAGGAGCAGCACATGGAGCGCACGAGCGTCGAGATTCTTCTGGTGGAGGACAGCCCGGCGGACGTGGAGTTGGCGGTGCGAGCCCTCCGGAAGCACAATCTCGCGAACCGGCTGCACATCGCGCGTGACGGTGCCGAGGCGCTCGAGTTCCTGTTCGGCGATCCCGGCGGCACGCTGACCCCGCGCATGGTCCTGCTCGACCTGAAGCTGCCGAAGGTGGACGGACTCGAGGTCCTGCGCCGCATCAAGAGCGACCCGACCACGCGCCGCATCCCCGTGGTGGTGATGACGTCGTCGCGCGAGGAGCGCGACATCGTCGAGAGCTACGACCTCGGCGTCAACAGCTACATCGTGAAGCCGGTCGACTTCGATCAGTTCGTTCGGGCGGTCGCGGACCTGGGGTTGTACTGGTTGGTCCTGAACCAGAGCCCGGCGTCGGCTGCCGTGTAGGCCGCCCTACCCCGCCGCGGCAGCGGGCGCGGTTGCGACCGCGGGCGCGGGCAGCGTGACGACGATCGTCGTGCCGCGTCCCGGGGCACTCTCGGAGCGGATCGTGCCGTGCAGCAGCTCGGCGCAGCGCCGGACGATGCCGAGGCCGATGCCGGTGCCCTCGTAGCGCCGGGTCGTCGAGCCGTCGAGCTGGCGGAAGTCGTCGAAGATGACCGCCCGCGCCTCCTCCGGAAACCCGATCCCGGTGTCACGGACGGTCAGCACGACGCCACCGGCCGCCGTCGCCTCGCACGCGACGTCGACGTTCCCGACCGGCGTGAATTTGATGGCGTTGTTCACGAGGTGGTAGGCGATCGTCCGGATCTTCTCGCGGTCGTGCGCGACCGGGCACGACCCCGTCGGCCCGTGCCAGCCGAGTGTGAGGCCCCGGTCGGCGTTCAGCACGCCCGCCTGGATCTTCAGATCCTCCATCAGCTCCAGCAAGTCGAAGCGCGTGACGACCACGCCTTCGCTGCCGGTCTTCAACCGACCCAGCGCCAACAAGGATTCGACCAGTCGATGCAGGCGCTCCGCCTGCGTCCGGACGGCCCCGAGCATCTCGGCGGGCTCGCCGGCGACGTGTTCCTCGAGCAGCTCGGTGTATCCGAAGATGGCGTTCAGCGGCGTGCGGAGCTCGTGGGACACGTTGGCGACGATCTCCGCTTTCAGGCGTGCCGTCTCCTCGACTTTCAAGTAGAGTGTCTCGATCTCCACCGCCTGCGCGCGCACGACGGCCGTCCGGGTCTCCACCTTCTCTTCGAGCGCCGAGGCATAGGCCCGCAGCTGCGCCCGCGACTCGGCGAGCTCGCGCTCGAGACCCACCCGCTCGATCACGCGCTCGACGGCGAGACAGAGGCTCGGCGCCCAGTCGTCCCCCTTCGTGACGTAGTCGGCCGCCCCGGCCCGCAACGTCTCGACGGCGGTCGCCACGTCGTTCTGGCCGGTCATCATGATCACCGGCGGGTGCACGCGCCCGTGGAGCGCGCGCAGCACCTCGAGCCCGTTCATCGCGGGCAGGTGGTAGTCCAGCAGCATCAGATCGAAGCCGGCGTCGACGTGCCGATCGGCCTCGCGCCAGTCCGCGACCCCCACCACTTCGGCGGGGCCGAGCGGCGGGGCGAGCTTCTTGAGCGCGCGCTCCGTGAGCTCACGATCGTAGATGCTGTCGTCGATCACCAGGATGCGAATGCTCATGCGACGAACGGATCCCCCGGGGGTATCGGCCTTGCGCGCGATTCTCTTGAGCGCCAATCGGATGACACCTGGCGCCGCTCGCCTTGAAGCCCCCCGCCCCCGCTGCTAGGTTGCCGCTTCGCAGTTTTCTGGGGCAGTAGCTCAGTTGGGAGAGCACCACGTTCGCAACGTGGGGGTCGAGGGTTCGAACCCCTTCTGCTCCACTCCATCCGCATCGAGAAAACGCCGGGTTGCAAGACGGCGTTGCTCGACGATGTTCAAAGCGGCGTCGGCTTCGGGTCGACGCCGCCCCACTCGCCGGCGTCATCCGTAGGTGGGCGAGGTTGGTGACGATGATGTTGCGCGGCTCGCGGCCCCCTACTCAATTCCCGAACGCCGTGTCTCCGTGGTTCTCCACAACCCTGGCGTCCCGTCGACCGATGAGCGGACCCATTGCGGGACAGCAGGCAGCCGCTCTTTGGCCGTCCTGCGGAGTACCGGCCTCAGACAAACTGCACCGATCGGCGCGTGAACGCCCCGCCCATCCACCAACCGGTGATTGGAAACGTTACCGCGGGTCGCGGGTCGGACGCGGCACCTACGGCGACCAGCAGCGGCGCGTAGTGCTCCCAGGTAGGTAGCGCCATCCGCGCGGCGGGGGCGCGTATCTGGAAGTCGACGAGCGCATCCGTCTCGAACCGAATGAGTGCGTCGGCAACCCAAGCGTCAAACTCGCGGGCCCAGGGTGGTGTCCCAGGGCGGGACGCGTAGCTCATGTTGTGGGTGAGAAAGCCGCTGCCGAAGATAAGGACGCCTTCGTCGCGCAAAGGCGCGAGCGCGCGCCCGAGGGTGAACAGCTCGCGCGCGTCCATGCCGGGCAAGGAAACCTGGAGCACGGGAACCTGCGCGTCGGGATACATCGCGACGAGGGGCACGTAGGCTCCATGGTCCAAGCCGCGGTCGGGGTCGTCTGCGACAGGGATGCCCCTGGATCTCAGCACTTCGCGCACGCGAGCCGCGAGCTCGGGAGCCCCGGGCGCCGCGTATCGTGTCTGGTAGTACCGCTTGGGGAAGCCGTAGAAGTCGTAGACGAGCGGCACAGTGCGCGTCGCGCCCAAGGTGGTTGGACGCTTCTCCCAGTGCGCCGATACGACCAGCACGCTCTTCGGTTTCGGCATCGCCGCTGCCCAGGACGAGAGCTCGCCGACCCAGGCTGCGTCGTCGAGCAGCATCGGCGCTCCGTGTGCGGCAAAGATCACCGGCATCCGACTGCCCGGCTGGATTCGGCGCTGCGCTGTCAGGGTCGTCATCGGCACCTCACCCCCTCTCGCTTGTCGGGTGGCCCCTACCGCGAGGATCGGCAGCGCGGCGAGCCTCCGGAGCACCTCCCTACGTTCCATCTGAGCCTCTGCCGTTCTTATGCTCCGGCCGGGTCACGTTCGCAGGCCGAACAGCCGCGCAGCATTCTCTTTGAGGTAAGCGACCGCACTTCGTCCTTGATGCCGATGTCCGCAAAGTCTGCGAGCCACCGGTCCGGCGTGAGTCACCGGAGGAGCGCGTCGGTTCCGTAGTAGTCGAGCGACGGCAGGACTGCATCCTCGGCTGGTTACCGAAAGCGATAGCGGACCGGCAACCGCTTCACACCGCTCACGAAGTTCGACGCCATCCAGGTCGGCTCGCCGGCGAGCTCAATCCGCTCGACCCGGTTGAGCAACTCGTCGAAGAAGTAGCGGAGCTCGAGCTTCGCGAGGAGCGCCCCGAGGCAGTAGTGCAGTCCGTAACCGAAGCCGAGATGTGGGTTCGGACTGCGGTCGACGCGAAAGGAATCAGGATCGTCAAAGACCTCGGCGTCGCGGTTGGCCGAAAGAAACGACAAGAAGACGTCCTCGCCCTCGCGGATGGTCTTTCCGCGCTGGAGGTAGTCTCGATTCGCGGTGCGCATGAAATGGCGCGTTGGGCTTGCCCACCGGATCATCTCGTCCACCGCCGACGGGAGCACACTCCGGTCGGCCTGCAGGCGCGCGAGCTCATCCGGGTTCTCGAGCAGCGCGAGCACGCCGCCCGCGATCGAGGAGCTTGTCGTGTCATGGCCGGCCGTGACGATGAGCACGAAGTAACTCATGGTTTCGTACGGCGGGATTGGAACGCCGTCGACTTGGCCCTGCGCGATGACGGTCGCCAAGTCGTCCCGCGGATGCTTGCGACGCTCGTCGACGAGTGCGCCGAAGTACTCGAAGTATTGCTGCATGAGCGCGACGGGATCGCCCTGGGCCTGCCCCTGAAACTCCGGATCCGCCGTCCCGAAGAGCTCGTGGGTCAGGCGCAGCATGAACGCCTCGTCGGCCTCGGGCACACCGAGAATCGACATGATGACCCGCAGCGGGTACCAGACCGCGACGTCCGCCGCGAAGTCGCACTCGTCACCTCTCGCGGCCATCCGGTCCACATAGGTGCATGCGAGCTCTTCGAGCTTCGGCTCAACGAGGCGTCGAAGATTGCCGGGTGAGAACCATCCCTGTGTCATCGCGCGATAGGGTTTGTGGTCCGGCTCGTCCATGTGGACCATTGTCCGCACGATGGTGACGCTGCCGTTTCGAATCGCCCGGATGCGCTCCTCGATCTCGATCGGGAGCAGCTGGTTGCGTGGGCCGCTGAGGAACACCTCAGGGTGCTTGGCGATCTCGAGCACGTCGGCGTGCTTGGAGACGAACCAAAACGGACGGTAGCCGTCCGACTGCATCCACCGCAGCGGATCGTTCGTTCGCAGCCACGCGAGATTGGCTTGCAGCTCGGCCTGGCGCGCGTAGGCCGCGTCGCGGGCGACGTCGATCTCGCCGGCCGCGTCTGTCGTGTAGGGCGGGCGCTCGGACGACGTTTCGGGGTTCATGTCGACGCCCCTTTGCGGAAGTCGCCCCCGAGCGCTACGGCGCGCACCGCGGTGCTGTCGGTCGGCTGATGCCCGACGGCATGGGTCGGGGCGGGAATCTCGACGACCGTGTTCGACAGCTTCCCGAGCCCGCTCACCTCGACCTCGACGACGTCGCCCGGCTGCACGGGCCGCGAATTCGCCGGCGTGCCCGTCAACACGACGTCGCCCGGCAGGAGGGTGATGTGCCGGCAGAGGTCGGCGAGAATGTAGTCGATGCCGAACGTCATCTCGCTGACCTTCCCCTCCTGCACGACTTTTCCGTTGACGAGGGTCCGCAGCACCCTGGTCCGCACGTCGACACCGCGGACGATTCCCGGGCCGATCGGGCAGAAACCATCGTGCCCCTTCACCCGCAGCATCGAGCCGGCGTCGGTGTCGCGAAAATCCTGGCAGCCAACGTCGTTCGCGGGCGCAAAGCCGGCGAGATGATCCCAAACGTCCGCGGGCGCGACGTTGCGCATGGGACGGCCGACGATGGCCGCAACCTCGCCCTCGTAGTTCAGGTATTGGGTGTTCGCCGGACGGCAGATCGTCCCACGGTGCGCGTTCAGAGCGGTCGTCGGTTTCTGGAAATACGTCGGTGTGACGAGCGCCGGGGCGCCGAACTCGATCCGCCGCGACTCGTAGTTGAGATGAATGCAGAGGATCTTCGTGGGGTCGCAGGGTGCCAGATACGTTGCCGACGCTTCGGCGACGCGGCGGCCGTCGCCGAGCACGAGCTCATTCCCCTCGAGCTGCACCCAGTAGGCGACGCCCTCGTGCAAGATCCGGCGCGTCTCGGAGCGGGGACCGTCGAGGACGCTCATCGGGCCTCTCCGATCGGCAACGACTTCCCGCCGGTCACGCTGAACGCCATCGAATAGACCCAGCCCGCGCCGACAGCGCGAGGTGCGAGGAACTCGAGCTCCTCGAACTCGGAGGAGCCGAGCTCGAGCGTGGCTTGCCCTCGCCACACCGTACCGATCTCCACGCCCGTCACGGTGACGACCGAAAGCTCATGGACCGCAGGTTCGTCGCGCTCGAGCGACGGCCAGAGTCGCGTATGCACCTGCGGGAGCGCGCCTGCGGGGAGAGCGCCTTTCACGGTTTCGTCCAGCGTGACGGCGCTCGTCACGAGCCGCCGACCAAGGCTCGAGACGTGGGCGGCGAACCGCTCGCCGGACGCCTTGCGTGAACCACCCCTCCCGATGTCGATCGGGCGCGTCATGTAGATTTGCCCGAACTTCTTTGGAAAGCCCTGGATCTGACCGCGGAGCAGCGAGAGCTCGGAATCGACCCAGATGAACGGCACCCGGCCGAACGGTCGCCCGTCGAACGCCCCGTTGAGAGTGATGTATGCCTCTTTGTACTGACCCTTCGCGGGGTCTTCCTTCACGCGGGGGTCCTTGTCGGCCGCAGAGGCCCAGTCGCAGAAAAAGACCGTGCAGCTGCCGTCCTCGCGGGGAGTGAAGCCGGCGGGCACAAGCTCGGCGACGCGCGCCGGATCGGCGTTGAAGTCGACGGCGATGATCTCACCGGAGTAGTGCCACGGAGGCGCGGGCACGGTTGCCGTGCGTCCCGACGGGGTCTGCGGCAGCGTCCAACCTTGAAGGCTCATACGTATCTCCTCGTTCGTTCGCTTCAGCGAGCCACGTCGAACCACACGTGGATCTGGCCGGTGCCGACGGCGTTTTCGTACTCCGAGAGCGCCCGCCCGGCCGCGCGACAGTCGCGACCGCCCAAGGCGCCGGCGAGCATGAGGTAGTGACCGAAGAACCCCTCGGGGCGGAACCGGCGATACTCGGGATAGAGATCGAGTACGGCGGCGTGCTTGCCCTCGCGCCAAAGGTCCACGATGCGTTCGTCGAACGCGCGGGCCTCCGGCGAGATGACCTCTTCGGGACGGAAGGACGCGTGATCGAGAATCGTGTCCATCGGCCAGAAGGTGTGGCTCATGCCCCCGCTGCCGATGAGCGCGACGCGGATGTTCGGCGTGCGCCGCACGGCTTCCCCGAGGCAAGCGCCGAAGTCGAGGAAGTTGTGGGCCTGGGCGGTCTGACAGACACCGACGCTGAGGACACCCTCGCCGCGATGCAGGTAGTGCAGGACATTGAGCGTTGGGTAGTGCGTCCCAATGTGGGGATTCGTCGCGTTCAGGTAGCGAACCCCGCGCTCTCCCGTCACGCCGGTCAGCGCCTCGGCGAGAAGCGGAGAGCCCGGATAGCTGTAGGCGTAGTCGGCGATCAGCAGCGGCAGCTCTTCGGAGGTGTAGGTGCCCTGAAAGCTCGCGGCACCCGCGGCAATGTGCTCGATCGTCGTGAACCAGTGAGTGTCGAAGATGACGAAGGTATCGGCGCCGCAGGCGTCGAGCGCCTCTCGCAGCCTCGTCATCCCGGGCTCGACCAACGTGGTGTCGCGCCCCTGTCCCATTGCCGTGCGCATCTGCGCCGGCGCCATGATGGCCGGCTGATGTCCGAAGATGGCCGCGCCTACGATCTCACCCATGGTGCGCCTCCTGACCAAACGATCCCTTGCGAATTGCGACGTTCTTGACGTCGGAGAAGAAGTCGAAGCTCCACGTGCCGCCTTCGCGCCCGATCCCGGAGTCGCGGGCGCCCCCGAATGGGGCGGCGAGATCGCGGACGAAGTAGCAATTCACCCAGACAGTTCCCGCCACGAGTCGAGCGGCCAAGCGATGCGCTCGGCGCTCGTCCCGCGTGAAGACGACCGCGGCGAGGCCGAAGCTCGTCCCATTGCCCATCGTTACCGCCTCATCGTCGTTCCCGAAGGTCTGCCACGTAAGCACCGGCCCAAAGACCTCGCGCTGGGCGATTTCAGAGTCAGGGCGAACGTTCCCGAGGAGCGTCGGCTCGAAGTACTGCGCGCCGCACGCGTGGGGCTGACCGCCCCACAAAGCGACGCTGCCGTCTCGGAGGGCGCGGTCGACGAAGCCTTTCACACGCTCGAAATGTTCCGGGGTGATGAGGGGACCGACGCGGGTCGAGGCCTCGCGCGGGTCGCCGACAGCCATCGCGGCCGCGGCCTGCTTCACCTTCGCGAGAAAGGCGTCGGCGATCGCGGCCTGGACCAGCAGCCGCGTGCCGGCGAGGCACACTTGGCCGGCATTCAGATACTGCATGGCCACCGTCTGGGCGGCCGCGTCGAGATCCGCATCCGCGCAGACGATGAAGGGCGACTTTCCCCCGAGCTCTACACTTACGGGGACGAGGTTCCGGGCGCCGGCGACGCCGATCAGGCGCCCCGTCTCCGGAGAACCGGTAAAGCTGATGCGGTCGACGTCACCGTGCGCGACGAGCGCGGCACCCGCCTCTTCGCCGATACCTTGCACGACGTTCAGCACACCCGCGGGAACACCGGCCTCGTTCGCGATGTCGGCGAGCAACGAGCAGGTGAGCGGCGCCCACTCGGGTGGCTTCACTACCACCGTGTTGCCGGCCGCGAGGGCCGGCCCGACCTTCCACGTCGTGAGCATCAGCGGCGCGTTCCACGGCGTGATGAGGGCCGCGACGCCGGCGGGCTCGTAGCGCACGTGATTCGTGACCTCGGGTCCGTCGATCGTGTGCTCGAGCTTGAGCGCCCACTCGGCAAAGAACTCGATGTTGTGCGCGGCGCGCGGCACCATGCGATGGACGTTCCCGAGCAGCAGCGAACCGTTGTCGACCGTCTCGACCGAGGCGAGCTGTTGGGCATGCGAGCGGATGCCTTCCGCGAAGCGGCGCAGAACAGGGGCACGTCCCTCGGGTCCCAATGCCGCCCAGGCTGGAAAGGCCTCTCGCGCAGCGTCGATGGCCGCGTCGACGTCCTCGGCGCTGCCCGCCGAGACGTCCGCGAGGTGCGTGCCGTCGATTGGCGACTGCACCGCGAACCGCGAGGACGATGGGACCCGCCGACCCGCGATCCAGTGGTCGGTGGAGACTGGAACGCCGGCGACGTCTGCGCTGCTGCTCACAGCGTCATCTCCCCGAGGAAGCGGTCGACCAGTTTGCCCGCCCGCGCTGTCGGCGCCGTTATGTGCGCCATCTGGTAGTTGCGGGCGCCGGACGCCAGATAGAAACGCTCGTATTGTTCGTTGCGGCTCGCGAGCGCACTGCCGTCGAAGTCCCAGGCGAGCCGGAACACGCGGATGCGGTCCTCGGCCGAGACGTCCTTGGCGCCACGGAGGTAGCGGTCGATGAGCGGCCGTAAGTTCGGATCGGCGAGCTGAGACGAGGTGGGAGTGGCCAGCAGGTTGTGCGAGCCGAGGAGAC
>CAZWAX010000091.1:0-15891 GCA_964631985.1 uncultured Polyangiaceae bacterium
GGGATCTTGTCTCGGGAGTGGAGAAGTATACCCGCGGGCATGGGGGCGAAGCGACGGTCGCTCGCGGGTGAGCCCACGGCATCGGATCCGTCGCGGACCTCGGGCTCGGTCTCGGACGCGCCCGCACCCGAGGACGCGTATCGCGACAGGCCGACGAGCGCGGGCGACGAGGAGACGCGCGACCGAAGCGGCGGCGAGCGTTCGCCGAACGGCAGGGCGGAGCGCGGCGACGCGTGCCAGGACGGGCACGCCGCGGGTGAGGAACGTCGTGACGGCGACGACGTCGACGGCGCGAGCGCCACGCGCGCGCGTCTCGACCGCGAGCGCCGCCTCCGCGGTATGCCCTTCCGGGCCATGAACCCGGCCGACATCGAGGCGTCCACCGAGCTCGCGCGGGCCATCGCGGCGCGCGTGACGGCGCGGGTACGACGCCGTCTCGCGCCGAAAGTGAGCGGGCGACTCGACTTCCGCCGCACCATTCGCGCCGCCGTCCCGCGCGGCGGCATCCCGTTCGAGCGCCGCTACCGCAATCGCCGGCCCGGGGCTCCCGATCTGGTCGCGCTCTGCGACCTCTCGGCGTCGACGGCCACCGCGACCGGATTCTTCCTCGCCGTGCTGGCTCCCGCCGCCGTTCATTTCCGGCGGGTACGTCTTTTCGGATTCGTCGATCGCCTGGTCGAGATCGAATTCGTCGCCGGGCAGGTGCGACCCGCGGCGCCGCTCGACCTGATGGCGCGCTCGGACTTCGGGCGCGTGCTGCGGGATCTCGTCGAGGAGGAGGCCACGGCCCTCACTCCCGACACGGTGCTGCTCGTCCTCGGCGACGCCCGCAACAACCGCCGCCCGCCGCGCGCCGATCTCCTGGCCGCCGTCCGCGCCAAGGTGCGCCGGGCGCTCTGGCTGAACCCCGACCCGCGCGAGCGCTGGAATACGGGCGACAGCGTGATGGCGGCCTACGCGAAGCACGTCGACGCGGTGGTGGCGTGCGGCTCGCTCGCCGACCTCGAGCGCGCGCTCGGGGCGGTGGCTCGCTGGTAGCCGACGATCCATTCCGCCGTCGGTGCGCGGTGTGTAGCGCACCCCCCGGCGGACGATTGCCGGCGACTCCGGGGCTACAACTGCCGACCGAGGGCGGTGAAGAAGAGCTCGAGGAAGCGGTACGTGAGCCCCCACACCACGTGCCGGTCGGGCTCGCCCACGAGGATGCCGGGATAGTGCGTCAGACGCTGCTCGCGTGGCCAGTAGTAGGGCACGCGTCGGCTGGCGTCCTCCAGGTGCGTCACCGGCACCCACAGCGCGTCGCGCACCTCGTAGTTGAGCGTCGCGGCCGGGCGGCGATCGAGGTGATAGACGAACGCCGATACCACCAGCGAGTCGAAGCCCGGCGGCGCGCCCTCGACGTCGTCGAGCCGTCCGAGGAGCTCGGCGCCCGCGAGGTCGAGTCCGACCTCCTCGAGGGTCTCGCGCTCGGCCGCATGCCGGGCGGTCGCGTCGCCGGGATCGACGCGGCCGCCGGGGAACGCCATGTGGCCCGACCACGGATCGTGCGGATGCTCGGCGCGCTCGATGAAGAGGAGCTCGCTCCCGTGCGCGGCCTCGTGCAGCACGGCCGCCACCGCGGCGTGCTTCGCGGTCGGCTGGATGATGCGCGGCGCGTGCGCCTGGAGCCGGCGCCGCGCTTCCTCGATCGCGAGCGGCGTCATGGGGTGGGGAAGGCGAGGCTCGCGTACGTCACGGCCGAGCGGGTGCCCTCGTCGCGGTGCTCGTCGTGGCAGAGGAGGCGCCCAGGGATGCCGCGCATGAGCTCGAGGAAGACGAGCAGCGGTGCGGCGCCGCAGATGCGGGTGCGATCGGCGTCGCTGGCGAGCGCGGCGAAGAACGCCGGCGCGTCGGCGCGCTCGAGCGCCGCGATCAGTTGGCGGTCCTTCCGCACGGCGGCGGCCAGGAGCTCGGGGGCGAGACCTTCGCGATCGCCGAACTTGGCACCGACGTGCGCGAAGTCGACGCCGGCGACGATCACGGTCCGCACGTCGTCCTCCGCGAGCGTCGCGCGCAGCGCCTCCACGAACGCGGCGATGCGCGCGTCGTCGGTCGCGGCGGTGCCGCTCGCGAGCACGTCGTGGAAGGACGTCACCAGGATCGGCACGATCGTGAACGGCCGAGGGCCGAGCGCGTGCCGCAACAGGACCGCCTGGAACTCGATCGCGTGCTCGGTGCGGTGCAGGATCTCGTCGGCGTAGAGGTCGTCGGTGGGGTGCGTGGCGGCGAGACGCGCCGCGAGCCGATCGAGGAAGGCGCGGTCGGTCGTGACGGTGCCGAGCGGGGTCGCGAAATCCTTGCGGGTCGCGGCGAAACGCGTGGCGCCGGCCGCGTGCGACGTGCCGAGGATCACGTAGCGGTCCGCCGGTGCGGCCGCCGCTGCCGCATAGGCGTGGCCGTAGGCACGGCCGCCGATGCGGAGATCGATGTGCGGCGCCACGAGCCCGGCGAGCCGGCCGTCCGACGGCGGTGGGACGTCGGCGAAGAAGCGGTCGAGGTGCGTGCGCAGCGCGGGAGGATCGTCGGGATAGCTGGTGCCGGCATGTGCCGCCGGCCGCACGCTCGCGGCGTGGAAGGCGGCGTCGACGGCGCTCCGCCGCGCTCCGAAGCGCGGCGAGTCGAGGTAGCAATGCTCGTCGAGCGTCGTGAGCAGCTGTTCGAGCTCGCCACCGTCGAGGCTGGTGCCGTACTTGCGCGTGAACGCCTGTCGCACGTCGCGTGCCGAACGCCGGCCGTCGAGGAGCGTCAGGATGAAATAGGCCGGATACGGGACGAGCAGCGGCGCTTCGGCATAGCGAAGGGGATCGCGTAGGCAGACAAGCGGCTTCGCTTCGACGTCGACCGGAAAGGTTTCGATGCTGCGGAGCTTCGGAAGCGGCGTATCCATTGGTGGGGAAGCGACGGCATGGTAGGCAAGTCGCCGCCATGGAGCAATCGCCGCGTGAGCTCGTGGTCGGTACCGTGGGCGACCTCGCGCCGGGCACGACCCGCAAGTTCCTGCTTCCCACCGCGGGCGAGCCGACCGAGGCCTTCCTGGTGAACGTCGGCGGCGAGGTTCACGCATGGGTGAACCGCTGCCGCCACGTCGAGATCACCATGGACTGGGTCGAGAACCGTTTCCTCGACGAGAGCGGGCGCTACATCGTGTGCGCGACGCACGGGGCACTCTACGAGCCCGCCAGCGGCGCGTGCATCTCGGGGCCGCCGTTCGGGCGATTCCTCATCCGGGTGCCGCTCCGGATCGAGGGCGACCGGCTGATCGCGACGGTGCCCGATCAGCTGTGAGCGGAGCCTACTCGGGCTCGTCGCCGAAGTGGGCGCGGATGATGCGCTGCTTCAGGTACTCGAGCGTGCCCAGGTCTTCGACGATGTCGCCGCCGGTGTCGTAGAAGAAAATCTCGCCGCTCTTGTTGCGTCCGACGGCCACCACCCATTCGAGCTCGTCACGATCCTCGAGCAGGTAGTTGATGGTCTGCGACACCCCCTTGCCGGAGATGATCGTGACCTTTGCGCGTGCGGTTTTGTCGTCGTTTGCCATCAGTTGGCGGAGACGGGATCGTCTATCGCGACCGTATAAGGGGCCTATCGAGCAGTCAATACGGCTTCGAGCACCGTCTCGACGTGCTCGCTCTGCGGAAACACGTCGATCGGTTGCACGCGTGCGACCTCGTAGCCGCCGCCGGAGAGCGTGCGCACGTCGCGCGCGAGGGTGCTCGGCTCACAAGACACGTAGACGATGCGTGCGGGTTTGAGGCGCGCGAGCGCCTGGGCGACCGCCGCTGCGCCGGTCCGCGGTGGGTCGAGCACGACGACGCCGGCGCCCGCGAGGCCGTCGCGGCGGAGGAAACGGTCGGCGGCGCCGATCTCGAAGCGGACGTTGGCGAGGCCAGCGGCGGTGGCGCTCGCGATGCCGGCGGCAATGCCGCCCGCGTCGTGATCGACCGCGACGACCGACGGGACGACGCGCGCGAGCGGCAGGCTGAGATTGCCGGCGCCGCAGAAGAGATCGAGCACCGGAGCGTCCGTGCCGACGAGGTCGACGACGGTGCGCACGAGCAGCCGATTGGCGGCGGTGTTCACCTGGGTGAACGTGCCGGCCGGCTGCACGATGGCGCTGCTGCCGACCTCCGGCGTCACGGTGATCTCGGTCGCGCCGAAGCGTCGGGCCCAGTCGCGGCCGCGGATGGCGAGCCCGGCGACCGTTGGTGTGCGCTCGAACCATGTGTGGATGCAGGCGACGTCGGTCTCGTGAAAGCGTCCGCGCGCGGTCGCGTCCACCACGATCGCGCCGCGGCCGTTGCTCACGATCTCGACGTCGTCGAGCGCGGTGGCGAGCCTCGGGAGCAGGTCGCGGAGGGGCACCAGGGTCGCGGAGAGCGCCGGCTCGGCGATCAGGCAGTGCTCGATCGTGACGAGGTCGTGCGATCGCGGCCGGCGATAGCCGAGCCGTCCGCCGGGGGCGGTGTGGAGTCGGATGCGATGGCGGTAGGCCCATTCCGACGGCGCGGCGACGATCGGGAGCAGTTGCGTCGGTCGCACGCCGGCGATCCGCGCCAGCGCCTCACGGACGTTCGTCTCCTTGGCGGCGAGCTGCGTCGCGTAGTCGACGTGCTGCCACGGGCACCCACCGCATTCATGGATCCACGGACACGGTGGCTCACGATACGTCGGTCCCGCGACACAGCGGTGCACCAGCGAGGCGCGCGCGTAGTTGCCGTGCTGCTCGACGATCCGAACGCGGACGCGGTCGCCGGGTGCGGCGCCGGGCACGAAGACGACGCGACCTTCGTGGCGGCCGACCGCGTCCGGGCCGTGCGCCAGGGCGGTGACGTCGAGGACGAACGTCCCGGGCTCGTCGATGCAGTGATGCGACAGTGCCGTCGACTCAGTTGGCTGGCGAGGGCTCGGCGGCGGGTGCGACGGTGCCCGCCGACTGCGCCCGTGTCACGGCCTCGAACCGCGTCACCAGCTCCTCGAAGCGCTTGGCCATCTGCTCGCTCCGTCCCGCCACGTCCTCGAGACGGCGGGCCATGAACGTGCGCTGGTCCTCCAGCTCCCGGAGCTTGCCTTCGAGCTCCTGGACGCGCGGGTTGGCCGCAATGATGTAGTTCCCGGCCCCCGAGGTGACCATGAAGACCGCCCCCGCGACGCCGAGAATGAAGCCCAACAAGAAACCGACCAGCACTTTCAGAATCATGCCGCCTCCTCCAATCGTCCGAGCTCGCGTACCAATACCATGATTGCGGCGAGCGAGACGGAGCGGGCGCTCTGGAGGTCGGCGAGGAGGGCCCGGATGCGTTCGAGGGTGGCGGCGTGACGGAGGCGGAACGTGGCGACCCGCGCGGCCACCTGCCCGCTGCCGGCGAGGAGCTGGCGGGTCAGGTCGCGTCGCACTTGGTCGAGCTCGGCGCCGAGGCTCTCGACCGCGCGCCGCTCCCAGTGGTCCTTACCGGCGATGTCGTCGAGGGCGCGACGCAGCCAGGCGAAGTCGAAGACCTCGCCGGCGCCCCAATAGGCCGCGGCGGCGATGGCGGGCACCACGCTCGCGGTGCTGGCGACGTGGACGATGTCGAGCGCGGCCCGTAGTCCCTCCAGACGGACGCACGCCTCGGCGAGCGGGATCGACGGCTCGTCGGCCGCCAGCGTGGCGACGCGCGTGCTGCGGCGCTCGCGCTCGGCGGCCGGCAGCGCCTGCTCGACCTCCGCGAGACCGTCCTGGAAGCGCTCCATCGTCGCTTCGAGCGGTCCGATGCTGGGATAGGTGGCGAGGAGCCAGCGGACCGCCCGCTCGATCGCCTCCACGAGGATCGCGAGCAGCTTCGCGTCCGTCGGTCCGGCCTCGTCGGCCTGGGCCGCGAAACCGGTGGCGCCGGTCAGGCCATCGATGACGACGAAAGCGCGCGTGATCTCCGGCGCCATGGCCCCGCTGTCGCGCATGGTGCGGGTGAAGAACGTCGCGCCCATCAGGTCGACGATCTCGTTGGTGAGCGTGGTGGCGATGAGCTCGCGTCGGAGCTTGTGGACGCGGACGGCATCGCGGCAGCGTTCGACCAGCCGGACAGGAAAGTACGCGAGCAGCACCCGTTCGAGGTAGGGATCCTCGCAGACGGCGTCGCCGCCGAGGAGCCGCGCCACGTGCATCTTGGCGTAGGCCAGCAGCACCGCGAGCTCGGGCCGCGTGAGGCCGAGAAAGGACGCACGACGTGCCCGCAGGGCGTCGCGGTCCGGGAGTCCCTCGAGCGCACGGTCGAGCAGGCCAGTCGCCTCGAGGTCCGTCATCGTCTCGCGGAACTCCTCGAGTTTCACCTGACTGCGCTGCTGGTCGCGGGAGATGGCACGGCTCTGGCTGCGGTTGTGGGCGAGGACCAGCGCGGCGACGTCGTCGGCGAGCGTGTCGAGCAGCGCGTTGCGGTCGTCCACCGTCATGGCCCCGCTCGCGACCAGGGGTTGGAGGGCGATCTTGAGGTTGACCTCGTGGTCGGAGGTGTCGACGCCGGCGGAGTTGTCGATCGCGTCGGTGTTGATGCGTCCGCCCGCGAGGGCGAGCTCGATTCGGGCGCGCTGCGTGAAGCCGAGGTTGCCGCCTTCACCGACGACGCGGGCGCGCAGCTCGTTCGCGTTGACGCGCACCGCCGCGTTGGCGCTGTCGCCGACCTCGGCATGGCTCTCGCTCTGGGCCTTCACGTACGTGCCGATGCCGCCGTTGAGGAGGAGGTCGGTCGGCATGCGCAGCACCGCTTGGATCAACTGGTCGCTGTCGACGGTGTCGGCGGCGATGCCGAGTAGCGCGCGCGCTTCCGGCGAGAGCCGAACGGTCTTGGTGCCGCGTGCGATGACCGCCCCGCCTGGGCTCAGGCGCGTGGCGTCGTAGTCGGCCCAGCTCGAGCGGGGCAGCGCGAAGAGGCGCTCACGCTCGGCAAACGAGGCATCCGGGTCGGGGTCGGGATCGAGGAAGACGTGGCGGTGGTCGAAGGCCGCCCGGAGGCGCGCCGTGCGCGATCGCAGCAGGCCGTTCCCGAACACGTCGCCGCTCATGTCGCCGATGCCCGTCACCGTGAACGGGTCGCGCGCGACGTCGCGGCCGTCGAGCTCGCGGAAGTGCAGGGCGACGCACTCCCAGGCCCCGCGCGCCGTGATGCCCATTGCCTTGTGGTCGTAGCCTTGGGAGCCGCCGGACGCGAACGCGTCGCCGAGCCAGAACCCGAGCTCGGCGCCGACCGCATTGGCGACGTCCGAGAAGCTCGCCGTGCCTTTGTCGGCGGCGACGACCAGGTAGGGATCGGGCTCGTCGTGGCAGACCAGGTTGCCGGGCCGCACGATGCGGTCGCCGACCAGGTTGTCGGTGAGCTCGAGGAGACTCCGGACGAAGATGCGATACGCGTCGACGACGGCCGTCGGGCTCGGGGGCCCTTTGACGACGAAGCCGCCCTTGGCGCCGACCGGCACGATGACGGCGTTCTTGACCGTCTGCGTCTTCATGAGGCCGAGGACCTCGGTGCGGAAGTCGTCGGGCCGGTCACTCCAGCGCAGACCGCCGCGCGCGATGCGTCCGGCTCGGAGGTGCACGCCCTCCAGGCGCGGGCCGTGCACGAAGATCTCGTAGAGCGGCCGTGGCTTCGGCATCTGATCGATGCGTGCACAGTCGATTTTGAACGCGACCGTCTCGCTCCGGCCGAGCGCCCAGCCACCGTAGTAGTTGGTGCGGACGGTGGCGGTGATCATGTTGGCGAAGGCGCGCAGGATGCGGTCGTCGACGATGCTCGGCACCGCATCGAGGCTGTGCAGAAACGCTTCGTGGGCGGCAGCCGCCCGGCTGCGGTCGGCGGTCGGATCGTGACGACCGGCGAACGCGCGCAGGAGAAGCGTGGCTTGGGCGGGATGACGCGTGAGGGCCTCGATCGGCGCGCGCCGGCTCGACGCGATCCCGATCTGGAGCGCGTACGCGGTGTAGGCCCGCAGCACCTGCACCTCCCGCCAGGACAGGCCGGCGGTCAGCACCAGGCGATGCAGGTCGTCGCTCTCGACCAGCCCCTGCCGTACGGCGAGGATGGTGGCCACCAGCCGCTCGGCGTCGCGGCCGACGTCCAGCCGGGTCCCGGCCTCGTGTTGCACCAGGAACGTCTCGAGGTGTGCCGGCGCGTCGCCCAGCACGGGCAAGGTGACCGTGTTCTCGGCGAACACCCGCAAGCCGAGGTGCTCGAGCACGGGCATGATGTCGGAGAGCACGAGCGGTTCGCGGAGGTAGAGCTTGAGCGCCGTGTAGGCCTCGGCTCGACCGCCGGCGTTGATCACCGCGATCCGGATCGGCGCGCCGGCGAGCAGCGCTTCGAGCTGCACGACGTCGGCCGCCGCCGTCAGCGGGTCGGTGCCGGCTTTGTACTCGTCGGGAAGCGTGTGGCCGTAGCGCTCGGCGAGTGCCGTGCCGTCGGCCTCGCCGTGCTCCGCCCGCAGCCGTTCGCGCAGGCGGTCGTCCCAGCCGCGGGTCAGCTCGGCGATCTCGCGCTGCAGCTCGTCTCGACGGACTGCGAGAACGCGGGCGCGCGGCGCGGCCAGGAAGAAGTGCAGGCGGGCGTGCGTTCCCTCGCCGAGTACGAGATGGTCGTCGACGACCTCGCCGGTGAAGCGCGCGGCGAGCGTGTCGCGGATCTTGCCGCGCACGACCTCCGAGAACGTGTCGCGCGCGAGCACGACCGTGACTGCGACGCCGCGCTCGAGCGCGTCCGGCCGCAGCGTGACCGTCACCTCGCCCGTGCGCTCCGCCGCCAGCACGCTGCGGATCTCGGCACGGATTGCCTCGGCCGACATCGCGAACAGCTCGGCCTTCGGCAGGCTGTCGAAGACCGTGACGATCTCGCGGTACTCGTGCGAGTCGGGCACGACCCGTTCCGCCTGCAACACCTGCTGCAGGCGTCGCCGCAGGACGGGCACCTCCGAGGCCTCGTCCGCGTATGCGTTGAAGGTGAAGAGGCCGAGGAGGCGGAACTCGCCGCGGACCCGTCCGGCCTGGTCGAGCTTCTTGATGCCGACGTACTCCATCCGGACGTCCCGGTGGACCGGGGCGTGTGCCGTGGTGCGCGCGATGACCAGGAGCGGGCCGCCGACCACGCGGCTGCGGATCGGTTCGGGGATCGACGCCACCGGCGTCGGCTCCGCGTAGTGCGAGCGTTCGGTTCGCCGCAGCAAGCCGAGCCCGGAGTCGGGATCGAGGAAGACCGTCGGAGCGCCGTCGCGGTCCTCGAGCGAGACGCTGCGATAGCCGAGGAAGACGAAGCCGCCCTGCAATAGCCAGCGCAGCAGCTCCTGGGCCTCCTGTACCTCGTCGTCCCAGGCCGCGCTGCCGCCTTTGTAGCCGTCGAGGTGCGTGATCACGGCGTTGGTGGCGGCGGTGAGCGCCGGGTAGTCGTCCGTGACCAGGACGAGGTCGTCGAGCCGCGCGGCCACGGTTGCGGCGAGGGCGTCTCGCCGCGCGGCATCGAGCGGGGCAAGGACGACGTGGACGAGGGACTCGCGCTGTCCCTGCTCGCCGGCGGCGTCGAGCCCGCGCAGGTTGCCGACGTGGCCGGGATCCGCCGCCGGTGCGCGCAGCGTCGTCAGCAAAGGGTGCAGCACGTGGCGGATCTCGACGCCATCGGCGCGGAGACACTCGCGAATCGTGTCGACGATGAACGAGCGGTCGGTCATGACCGTTTCGAGGATCGTGGCGTCGCCCGCCGCGCTGCTCGTCGCGAACGTCCGGACGCGCCGCGCCGGGCCGGCGGCGGCGAGAAACCCGAAGCTCTCGAACGCGAGGGTGGCCGCGGCGTCGTCGCCGAGCTCCTCCGCCCACGCCTCGCCGTCCTTCGAGAAGAGCGCCGTGGCCAACGTGGCGATCGCTTCGCCCTCCGATCCGGGATGGCGCTCGCGCACGCGCGCGACGATACGCGCCAGCCGATCGGGCGCGGCCATCGCGGGGGAGGTCATCGCGTCACGGGGCGGCGAAGGATACGGGCGTCGTCGTGCCATGGGGGATCCAAAGCTCCTATCGTCGTGTCGGTCTCTTGGTGGAGCTCGAGGCGCGTGCACCCGCGTGCGGCGGCGCGATCCCAAGCACACGCGAGCAACAGGGCGGTCGCCTCGGCGGAGCCGCGCAGCTCGCGGACGATCGCGGTCGACGGACCGAGGCCGCGCACGTAGGCGATCACCGCGAGACCCTCGAGGCCGCCCGTGCCGT
This sequence comes from uncultured Polyangiaceae bacterium, assembly GCA_964631985.1. Lineage (GTDB taxonomy): Bacteria > Desulfobacterota > Binatia > UTPRO1 > UTPRO1 > UTPRO1. Next base: position 10,250 of record CAZWAX010000091.1, read on the forward strand.
CGCGCTCGGCGAGATAGAGGTCCTCACGCAAGGTGGACACCAGGCGCCGGAATCGTTTTCGATCGGCGCGGCTCGCCTCGGGCGACGCCCCGAGCAGCGTCCGCACGCGCGCGAAATCGTCCCGGCGAGCACGGCGCACGGTGAGCTCCGCCTGCATGGCGGCCGTGTTTAGCAACCCCGGCGGGAGCGAGCCAGCGGGGTTCGACGGGTCTCGACATCGCCATCGTCGCCTCGGGTGCGAAGCGCCGTGCGGTCCGCGCTCAGCGCTTCTTCTGGCGGCACACGACGCGGTTCGCGCGTCGGTTCGTTTGGCAGCCGCTCGCGCTCACGTAGCGCTCGTCGGCGACCGCGATCGACAGCACGAGCTCGCGCTCGCGGCTGCGGGCCAGGTCGAGGTGGCTCGCGTTCAGCGTGAGCGCGTAGCGTGCGCCGTCACGCGAGTACAGGCTGACCTTGGTCACGCCGCCGAGCATCTCCCCGGTCTTGTCCGTGAACGACAGGCTGGTGCCCTTGCGATTGATCTTCCAATGCGTCGCCGGCACCAGGACCTGCATGATCTGGTCGCCGTCGACCTTCGCGAGCGTCATCGTGAGCGCGTGTCCGGCGACGTCGGACATCGACGCCGCGAGGGCGGCGTCGAACCGGCCGCGGATGGCGATCGAGTCCTCGTTGGCGGTCTTGCCGATCGAGATGCGCATCGACTGGATCGTCAGCAGACCGCAGGCATCGGTTGCCAGCTGGTCGGGATTGGCGATGGCCGCGCAGTTGTCGCACGCGTCGCCGCGCCCGTCGCCGTCGACGTCCTCCTGCTTGTCGTTGCCGACCTCCGCGCAATTGTCCGACGCGTCGATGATGCCGTCGCCGTCGCTGTCGGGCGGAGCCGGAGTCGGCGGGGTGGTCGGCGTGGGCACCGGCGTCGGCTCGGCCTGGTCGTCCCCGGGATAGAGGTAGGTCGCGCCCGCGCGATCGTCCGGCGTCAGGCCGGCACCGCGACCGTCGAAGTGGGCGAACGAGTACATGGTCGCGCTCGAGTCCGTGGAGTGCGCCAGGCCGATGGTATGGCCGATCTCGTGCGTCGCGACCTCGGCGAGATTGGTGGCGTTCCAGAACGAGCAGCCGCTCCAGCCGTTGTTGAAGATGATGTCGCCCTCGACGGCCTCGCGGAACGCGGTGCCCTTGAACGTCTTGGAGCTGCCGGTCGCGCAGTAGCCGCCGATCGCGAGGATGCCGCCGCAGCCCGAGGGATCGGTCACCTCGTTGAAGGGATCGTTGAAGACGATCTTGCTGGTGCCGTCGCAGAACCCGCTCGGCGTCGCCGCCGCCGTGCCGGCCGACTCCATCACGAGCGAGGCCGTTGCGACGTTGGTCCAGGCGGCGAAGGCGGCGTTGATCGCGTTCTGGCTGGCGTTGAAGCCGAGCTTCGCGTCGCCCGCCTGATCGATGTAGTAGCGCACCGGCAGGCCCTGGTCGGGCAGGAACCACCGGACGTTGTTGAAGAGCTTGTAGCCCTCGCCGTCGGCCGGCGCGTCCGCCTTGGCCGCAGGCGCGGACGCGAGCGGCTGCATCATGGACGGGACGGGCTGACCGCGGACGATGTCGCGCAGCCGGGCGATGAAGGGATCGGCGAGCCGGCGATCGGCGGGATCGTGGCTCTGCAGGCGCGCCGCGCCGAGCACGACGATGCCCTCCTCGTCGAGCGTGCGGCTGGCGACGCGGGCGCCGCTCTCCGGGTCGCTGGTGATGGAGAACTTGCCGAGGGCCATGTGGTTGGTACGCAGGAAGCCTTCGCCATCCTGGTCGAGAAACGCGATCACGCTTTCGCCGACGGTGTATTGGGCGGCGCCGTAGAGATGCAGCTCGTCGTCGCCGACCCGGCCGCCCGGATCGCGGACGGTGATGGTGGCATTCGGCAGGTATCCTTTCAGCACGCCGTCGACCGCGATCGTCACGAAGGTCGCGATCGTTCCCGCGGCGGTCCGGTCGGCGCGCACGTCGGTCACCGTCCCCGTGACGATGGCATCGGTTCCCAGGGTCAACGCCTCGTCGCTCATGCGCACCAAGGTGGTGGCGCGCGCCGGCGCCGACAGCAACAGCAGCAGCCCGGCGACGGTGGCCGCGAAGCGCAGGGTGACCAGGACGGACCGATACGACATGCAACGCCTCCACGACCCGAACGTGGGTCATGGGGAGCGCAGCAAAGCGGGTGCCAGCAGTCGTCGTGGGTACGGCGTTCGTCGGCCCAGCATTCGCCACGCTCATGCGCTACGGCGGGATGCCGAGCGTCATGCGCGTGACGGCTCTTTGACGCGGTCGCCGACGAGGAGCCGCCACGCGCGGACGTCGGGACCCGACACTTCGCATGTCCGTTGCCTTGCGCCTTCGCTTGGCGATAAGAAGCAGCCATCGCGATGCCGACGCTCAGCGAAGAGGTGAAGCTCGACGTCACGATCCTCGGTTCGTCCGATGCCTTCTGCAGCGGCGGGCATCCGCATGCCACCTACCTGGTCGAGACCCGCGCCACGACGTTCCTCGTCGACTGTGGCCCGACCGTGTTGCTCGCGCTGAAGCGGCGGGGGATCGACACGGCGAGCCTCGACTTCCTGGTGATCAGCCACATGCACGGCGATCACTTCGGCGGCGTTCCCTTTCTGTTGCTCGAGTACATCTACGAGCGTCCGCGGACGCGTCCGTTTCAGATCTTCGGCCCCCGCGGTATCCGCGACCGGGTGTGGACGCTGATGCACGCGCTCTATCCCGACGTCCTTCCCGACTCGCTCGCCTTCGCGCTCGAGTTCGTCGAGCTCGAGCCCGAGGGTACGATCACGGTCGCCGACGTCGAGCTCCATCCGGTGCGCGTGCCGCATCAAGACGAGGATGTGTCGCTGGCCGTCCGTTTCACGACCGGCGACAAGCGCATGCTCTACAGCGGCGACACGCCATGGGACGATCGCTTCATCGAGCTCGCTCGCGGCGTCGACCTCTTCCTGTGTGAGTGCACCGCCTACGACGAGCCGATGGGACGGCACATCCAGTGGACGACGCTGGCGCCGCTCCTCCCGCGTCTCGCCTGCAAGCGCCTGGTGCTGATCCACCTCGGGCGGAAAATGCGCGAGCACTGCGCCGAGCTCGGCGTCGAGTGCGCGACCGAGAACCTCCGGATTCGCTGCTGACGGTCAGCGCGGGCCCGGACGGACCAGTACCGACCCTTCGGCCTCGGCGCGTGCCTTCGCCTCGTCCTCGAGCACCATGGCCCCGACACTCCGTCGCAGGAGGTCGGTGAAGAAGGGGAGGGGCATGGTGCCGCGCGCGAGCCCGCCGGCCGTCGCGGCGGCGATGCGGGCGAGGTCGTGCCGGCCGCTCGCGTGCAGCACGAACGCCATCTCCTCCAGCCGACGGCGATACGTGTTCGTCGCCTCGCCGCCGAAGAGCTCGCGCTCGGCCCGTACGAGGGCGGCCTGCACGCGCTCCTCCTGTTGCGGCCGGCTCAAGACCAGCGGGCTCTCGCGGGCGGCGCGGATCTCGTCGAGATAGGGCGCGAGCGTCGCGCGATCGAGGAGCCAGGTCATGAACTCGATCTCGTCGAGGAGCTTCGGGCCGTCGGCGGCTGCCGCCGTGTCGTCGGCGTCGGGTACGACGCGCGCGATCAGCGGTGGCGTGAGCGCCGCCGGCGGCTGCGTGGTGAGACGCGCGCGCAGCGTCGGATAGTGGCCGACCGCCTCGGCCACGCCGCCGGCGCGGGCGCGCTCGAAGCCTTCCGCCAGGAGCGCGTCGCAATAGGCGCCGTCGGCCTCGACCATGCGGACGTGATGACGGGTGCGGAGGTCGTCGTGCATGCGGCGCAGCGACTTTCGCGGCAGCTCGGCGAGGTTCACGTCGCGAAGGCCGGTCGGTTCGTTCAGGATCGCCGTCATCACGAGCAGACCGCCGCCCGGCTGCGGCTTCGCGATCCACACCAGGCGGTCGCCGCGTCCGTCGATGCCGGAGAGCCAGCCTTCGAGCTGGGCGGTTGCCCAACGCGGCGGGGGAGGTGCGACCGGCGCGGCGGGGGGAACGACCCCGCGTTGGCTCATGCGATACAGGGCCCGGCGCGCGTCTTTGCTCACGGCCTTCCACCCGCGCTGCTCGGCGCCCGCGGCGAGGTCGCGGAGAGCCGTCGCGTGGGCCTCGTCGGTGACGCGCCCGAGCCGCTCGACGATCGCGTGGTCGAGCGCCAGGCTCCGCCCGGCGAGCGCCATCAATACTGCGGTCGCGGTATCGTCGTCGCCGACACCGGCGTCGCGGAGCGCGTTCGCGTCGTCACTCATCGTGGCGAGCGGTCACGGTCGCCCGCGGATACTGCTCGAGCTTGGCGGTCACGTGATCGCGGATCCACTTGCCGTCCCACCACTCGACCGGGTCGACGTGGACGCCGTACAGCATGATGCTGAAGTGCAGATGGTCGCCGCCCGCGAGACCGGTCTCGCCGGTGCGGCCAACGGTGTCGCCGCGTTGCACCTCTTGGCCCTTCTTCACGGTGATCGCGCTCAGGTGTCCGTAGAGGGAAAAGATGCCGAGCCCGTGGTCGATGATGACGGCGTCGCCGTAGATGCCGAGGTACTCGGCGAACACCACGACTCCCGTGCTCGCGGCGGTGACCGGGGCCTGACGCAGCGACGCGAGGTCGTAGCCGAGGTGGGTCGCGGTATCGATGATCGCACCGGCGTGGCGGTAGGAGCGGCGGTCGCCGAAGCCGGCGAGCGGCGCGCTGTTGGGTTGGCGCATGAAAGCGCCGTCCCACCGCGGCGTCGGTCCCGACATGCGGGTGGCCTCGCGGATGCGCTCTTCGCTCTTCTGCCGGATCGTGCGGTTGACATAGAGGTAGCCCTGCACGAGATCGGGCTGCGCCGGGAGATTGCTCGCGGTCAGGATCTCCGGGACCTTGCGCTCGAGGAACGCGTCGTCGATCTCCAGCGTCTTGTCCGCGAAGGTGCGGGGCTTCACGACGGTGTGGAAGCTCACCTCGCGGCGATTGCCGGCCGCGTCCTCCGCGATGGCCTTGGCCGCTGCCTTGGCATCGAGGTCTTGGGGCACGGCGAAGAACGCGCCGCGGATCGCCGGATCGTCGAAGAGTCCCGCGGTGCCGGGAAAGAAATAGTTGCCGACGGTGACGCCGCTCATCGTCGCATCGGCCGACGTCTTGTAGAGCATGAAGTCGAGACCGCCGAGCTTCAGATAGTGCTGTTGCGAGAGCACCTCGACGGTCGGGGCCGTCAAGTCGATCGTGAAGTCGGCTTCGAGCAGGGATCGCTCGGAACGGAGCCAACGCAGCCAGGAGTAGTCGCCCGCGAACACCCGGAGCTTGGCCGGCCCCTCGACGAACTTGTGCTCGGCCGGAGCGAGCGGCTTCGAGACGGTCGTTTCGAAGATGCCGCTGCCGCGCCACGAGTCGGCCGGGTAGGTTTCGTTCGCGAGCACGGTGGTGGTGCCGTCGCGCTCGATCTCGACGCGACTGTACGCGAGCCCGGTGCCGACGTCGGCGAGGCGCACGTCGATCGTACTGTTGCGACCGAGGGTCGCAATTGGATGCACGAGCTCGGCGGTGGGATGCCGGCGCTCGAGCTTGGTCCACGCGACGAACGCGATCAGAAGTACCAACCCGACCG
>CAZWAX010000092.1:0-15819 GCA_964631985.1 uncultured Polyangiaceae bacterium
GCGCTCGCGAGCTCGGCGAACTCCGCCTGCGTGAACGGCACGAAGCTCCAGTTGTGCTCCCAGGCGTCGCAGAAGACTGCGCTGATGGTGGCGGTCTCCGCGGCGAGCCGCGACTTGTCGAGCGGACGGATGCGGACGCGCGCCGCCTCGCGCGCACGGCGCGCGGCTTCGACCATGGTGCGCGGCGGCGTTGCCGTGGTGTCGAGCGAGTAGGCCACCACGTCCTTCACCTTGTGGTAGCCCTCGGCCTGAACGCGGGCGTCGTAGTAGGGACGGCCGTGGCCGGTGAGGAACACCGGCGCGTGCTCGAAGCCGTCGATCAGGATGCCGATGTCGCCGTTGATCGAGAGATTGAACGGGCCGATCACGCGCTTCATGCCCTGCGCCCGCAGCCACTCCTCGGCCGCGGTGAGCAGCGCCGTGAACACGGCCTGGTCATCGATCGCCTCGAGCACGCCGAAGTGGCCGGTCGCGTCGGCGTGGTACTCGGTACGGAGATCGTCGATCTGCGCCGTGATGCGTCCGACCGGGCGACCCTCGCGGTACGCGACGAACATGCGCACCTGCGCGTGCTGGAAGTAGGCGCTCTTCGGCGAGAAATTGTGGCGCTGCTCGGTGCGGAGCGGCGGGATCCAGACCGGATCGCTCGCGTAGAGCTCGTACGGCAGCTCGATGAAATCGCGGAATTCCCGCCCTGAGGCGACCGGTCGCACCTCGACCGGTGCCGGCGCGCGATCTTCGCGTTCCCTCCCGCCGACGGCGGCGGGGGCCGGACCTGCAACCCTCGTGCTGTGCTTCACGCGACGAGCGGCATATGGCACCCCCGGTGAAGGGTCAAGCTAGCGCGCCGGCGTTACCACTTCGCCCCGTGCGCTGATAGAAGCCACGGCCGGATGAAGCTGCTGCTGCTGATCGTTCGCACCTATCCGCAGCGGACCGTTCTCACTCTCGTCTGTCTCGTATTGGCGGGGCTCGCCGAGGGCATCGGCATCTCGAGCTTACTGCCCGTGATCCGGCTCGCGACGCGCGATTCCGCGAGCGGTGGGGCGAGCGATACCGCGCTCGAACGGGGGCTCACGAGCGCGCTCGCGGCCGTCGGCCTCGCGCCGACCAACACGACGCTGTTCGCCCTGGTCGTCGGGGGGATCGCGTTGAAGGCGCTGCTGCTCCTGCTCGCGCACCGCCAGGTTGGGTACGCCGTCGCGTACGTGGGGACCTCGCTCCGGCTCCAGCTCATCGAGGCGCTGCTCGCGACCCGCTGGTCGTACTTCGTCCACAAGCCGGTCGGCGCGATCGCCAACTCGGTCGCGATGGAGGCCCAGGCCGCCGCCGACGCCTACCTGCACGCCACCACCGTGCTGGCACTCCTGGTGCAGTGTTTCGTCTTCGCCGCGGTGTCGTGCCTCGTGTCGTGGCCCGCGACGCTCGCGGCCCTGGCCGCGGGCTCGGTGATCACGCTGCTGTTGAATCGGCTGGTGCGCTCGTCGCGGAAATCCGGGCGGCGCCAGATGACCCGCATCCGCCAGCTGCTCGCGCGTCTGACCGACACGCTGCAGGCGGTGAAACCGCTGAAAGCAATGGCACGCGAGCCGCTGATCGCGCCGGTCCTCGAGAACGAGACCAAGCGTCTGAACCAAGCGCTCGAGCGCGAGGTCATGAGCCGCGCGATCCTCGAGGCGTTGCAGGATCCGCTCATCATGCTCTTCCTCGCGGTCGCGCTCTACGTCGGGCTCACGATGGTCGAAATGCCGATCGCCGAGCTCGCGATCCTCGTGTTCCTCTGCGCACGGATCGTCGGGGACCTCGGCAAGGTGCAGAAGAGCATGCAGCGCCTGGCCGTGAAGGAGAGCGCGTACTGGGCGCTCACCGAGACCATCCGCGACGCGCGCGCGGCGGTCGAGGTGACGACCGGCACGCGTCCGGTCCGCTTCGCGCGCGAGATCCGGGTCGACGGCGTCGGCTTCTCGCACGAGGTGGCGCCGATCCTCCGCAACGCGGACATGGTCGTCCCCGCCGGCTCGCTCACCGTCATCACGGGTCCCTCGGGCGCGGGCAAGACGACGCTCGTCGATCTCATCGTCGGCCTCCTCCAGCCAGAGTCGGGCGAGGTCCGGATCGACGGGGTGCCGCTCCGCGAGATCGACGCCCACGCGTGGCGCACGCAGATCGGCTACGTGCCCCAGGAGACGCTCATGCTGCATCAGAGCGTCGCGCAGAACGTGACGCTCGGCGATCCGGGCGTGCCGGCGGCGGATGTCGCCGCGGCGCTCGCGGCGGCGGGGGCGAGCGGGTTCGTCGCCGAGCTCCCCGACGGCGTCGACACGATCGTCGGCGAGCGCGGCCTCCGTCTCTCCGGCGGCCAGCGTCAGCGCCTCGCGCTCGCACGCGCGCTCGTGCGAAAGCCGGCACTTCTCGTCCTCGACGAGGCGACCACCGCCCTCGACCCCGCGACCGAGCGCGAGATCTGCGAGACGCTGCGCTCACTCCGCGGCATGGTCACGTTGATCGCGATCTGCCACCACGGGCACCTGGTGGACGTGGCCGACCTCGTCTACCGCGTCGAGGATGGCCGCATCCAGCTCGTCCGCGGCGTGCTGCCGGCACCGCGCGACGCCGCGCGCGCATGACGAACTGCTAGCGTTCGGGGCGCGCGAAGGTCGCGACGGCAAGCCCGCGGAGCGTGGTCGGTGGCGGCGCGGCGTCGCCCGAAGCCGGGAGTTGGAGCGCGACGCTCGCGTCCGCCCAGACCCGCTGCGGGCGAGCTCCCAGCGACAGGAGCAGGCGGAAGGGCTGCGGGAGCAGGTCGAGCGGATTCATGCGGAGGAGCTCCGGGCCGACGGCGATGTCGAGCGCGAGCCCCGCGGTTTTCGCGTGCCACGCGGTCGGGAGCGGGTAGCGGGGATCGCCGCCGGAGGTGGACGTCGTGCCGAAGTCGAGCGCGACGTCCTCCAACGCGACCACCGTCGCACCGGCTCGCGCCACGTAGGCCGCGCTCTTGCGGGTGCCGTCGGCGCGCATGAGGTCGACGACGTACGCCGTCAGGTCGGGGCCGAAGGCGAACAGCTCGATCCGACGGCGGATGATCTCGGCCTCCGTTGCCTCGACCCATGTGTGCGTCACGGCGGCAACGCCGCCGACGGCGCGGCCGGCGATGTTGCCGCGCGCGGGTCCGGGCATCGCGACGTCGATCGGATACCCCGGTGCGAGGCCGCGGATGCCGACGAGCGTGCTCGGCCGCTCGATCTCGAGCCGGAACTCGACGCCGTGCTTCGGGCTTCGCACCATGCAGACGATCGCCGCGCCCGAGAGATCGAGCGTCGCCTTCGCGATCTTCAGCTTGCGGCCGTCGGGCGCGAGCGTCCACGCGTCGCGGAGCCGGCCCCATTTGAAGGGCAGCGTGCGGCCGCTCGCGAGCACGACGTGGCCGACCGCGGCGGCGGTGTGACTCCCCGGGCCCTGGTTCGTGACGAGAAAACGCGCGACCACGCGGTCGCCGGAGTCGAGCCAGGCCGTGACGTCCCAATACTCCGTCGCCGCCGAGGCGGTGGAGAGCTGCGGCGCGAGCATCGCAAGCGGCGTCGCGGTGGGGGACGGCTCGGCCGCCGCCGCGACGGCGACGAGCATCGACAGCCAGGCGCCGCAGACGGCCACGGCGCAGGCGAGTCGCTTGCGGCCGCGCTCCTCGCCTACGACGTCGCTTCGGCGGGCAGCTGCACGACCGCGTTTTCGCGAAAGCGGCGGACCGACGGCTCGTAGTAGACCGCCTTCAGGAGCGCGCGGTTGTAGAGGTCGAGCGCGCGCGGCAGCTTGCGCGCGACGTCGAGCCAGAGCACCACCCGCACCTCGTCGCTCTCGTTGGCGGCGTCGTGGAGGTTGGTGTCGTCGAACATCACGCCGCGGCCGTTTTGCCAGTGGAACTTGGCGGTGCCCTGGATCAACGATTTGTCGCGCCGCGCGTTGTCGGCGCGGTCGACGTTGACGCGGAGCCAGCACTTCTCGTCCGCGTTGTTGCCCGGGATGATCACGCCGAGGTGATAGCGGAGGAAGCCCTTGTAGTAGCCCCAGTGCGGGCTCACGTACTGGTGCGGCTCGAGAATCGAGAAGAACGCGTTGTAGACGTTGCCGAGCGGGCGGAGCAGGGCGGCCGTCTTCGGGGCGAGCGCGCAGTTCTCCTCGATGAAGGTGCCCGACTTCAGCATGAACGCCTTCCACTGGATCGTGTGGATGCCGCGCTCGGTGTACTGGCCGCCGAGGGCCGACATGTCGGTGATGCGCGAGCGGAACGCGAGCAGGCGCTCGCACTCGGCGCGCACGTCGGCATAGCCCGCCTCGAGCCCGAGCAGCTCGGGATAGTCGCGCGCGTAGTCCGTGATGTAGTCCGGCATGCGCGCGATCAGTCCGGCGTCCTCGCAGCGCGCGTAGACGCCGTTGAACGCCTTCTTCACGCGCTTCTTGCCCTTCTTCCCGGAGCCGGGAAGCCGTCCGAGGGCCTTCGCGATGTCGACCCCGGCGGACGCGGCGATGCGGAGCGGCGCGAGCATGGCGCCTCGTTAACCGCTCGCCCGGGAGTGCGCAAGCGTCCCGCGCCTTGCGGTTGCAGGCCGCCCCGGGCTTCGCCATCATCCCTGCGCGTGTCGCCGACGTTCACAGCGCTCGACGCCGCCGGTCTCGGCGTCGATCGGGCGACGCTGCTCGCCGCGATGGAGCCCTTCGTCGCGTGCCACCTGACCCCCACCGACCCGCTCTGGACCGCCGAAGTCGCGCGCAAGCGCGCGAAGACGCGGCGTCAATTGCGGCGCCGGCGCTGGCTCGGCTGGCTCGGGAAGGGCAAGCCGCGCGATCAGACCCGCATCAAGGACGAGTACGACGGCGCCTGGGCGCGGAAGCGCCTCGCCCCGTACGAGATGGAGCCACGGCCGAGCAGCGGAGCGCCCTGGCAGTACGGCGACCAGGTCATGTTCGCGACCAGCGCCGCGGGGTCGCGGGCGCGTCTCCTGGTGCTGATGCGCGCCGTCGCGATGCTCCGCCCGCGGAGCGTGCTGGAGGTCGGCTGCGGCAACGGACTCAACCTGCTCACGCTCGCGTGTCGCTTCCCCGACACGCGCTTCGCCGGCGTCGAGCTGACGCCGGGCGGCTTCGCGGTCGCGCGGGCCGTGCAGGACGAGCCGGAGCTCCCGGACGTGCTGCAGCACTTTTCCCCCGAGCCGATCGTCGACCCGACCGCGCACCGCACGGTCGCGTTCCACCTCGGCAGCGCGGTGGCCTTGCCGGTCGCGGATGGCGAGATCGATCTCGTCTACTCCTCGCTCGCGCTCGAGCAGATGGAGCAGGTGCGGCCGCAGGCGCTCGCCGAGATGGCGCGGGTGAGCGCGCGCCACACGGTGATGCTCGAGCCCTTCTGGGAATGTAACGACCGCGGGCTCCGCCGCGACTATCTGCTGACGCGCGATCACTTTCGCGGCCGCATCGACGAGCTGCCGCGCTACGGGCTCGAGCCCATCCTGATCACCGACGACCTTCCGGGCGAGATCTGGCTGCAGCCGTGTCTCGTCGTCTGCCGGAAGCGCGTGGCCACGTCGTGAGCCACGCGCGCGCCGCCCGCGTCGAGCGTCGCGTCTGGGTGCTCGCGGGGGACAAGCCCGGCGACAATGCGCAGTCGATGACGCTCGCCGAGGCCGTCGGCTGGCCGATCGAGGTGAAACGACTGCGCTACCTGCCTCGGCGGAAGCCGCTCAGCGGCACGCTCAGCACGATCGATCGCTTTCCGCTCGACCGCGCGTCGTCGAGCCCGCTCGAGCCGCCCTGGCCCGACCTCGTGATCGGCTGCGGCCGGCGGAGCGTCAACGTCGCCTGGGAGATTCGGCGCCAGGCCGGCCCGACGACCCGGCTCGTGCAGCTCGGCCGCCCGCGTGCCGATCTCGACGGCTTCGACCTCGTCATCACGTCGCCGCAGTATCGCCTGCCGGAGCGGCCGAACGTGCTGCACCTGGCGTTGCCGCTGCACGCGCCCGACCACGAGGCCTGGGCCCGGGGGGCGGCCGAATGGGAAGGGCGGTTCGCCGCGTTGCCGCGCCCATGGATTGCGGTGCTCGTCGGCGGCAGCGCCAAGCCGTTCGTGCTCGACGTCGCGAGCGCCGCTCGGATCGCGGCCCAGCTGAACGCGCTCGCGCGGGCCGAGGGCGGCTCGTTGCTGGTGAGCACGAGTCGCCGCACGCCTGCCGAGGCCGCGCGCACGCTGATCGATGGACTCCAGGTGCCGACGTACGTGCACCAGTGGACGGCGGGCGGTGGCCCGAATCCGTACGCGGCCTATCTCGGGCTCGCCGATGCGTTCGTCGTCACCGGCGACAGCGCGTCGATGCTCACGGAAGCCTGCAGCACCGGCAAGCGCGTGTGGTTCGTGGAGCTTCCGGAGCAGCTCTCGCTCAAGTCGCGCGGGAAGAACCTCTTCCGCCGCGTGGTGCTGGCTCCCAGCGCGCATCCCCGCCTCGCGGGAACGGGCCTCGCCCGACTGCTGTCGAGCATCCCGGCGCGCGGCTGGGTCCGTTTCCCGCGCAATCTCAAAAAGCTGCACGCGGCGTTGGTCGATTCCAACCGCGCCCGGCCGCTCGGGCAGTCGTTCACGGCGCCGCCGCCGGCGCCGCTCGACGAGACGGAGCGCGCGGTGGCGCGGGTGCGCGCGCTGTTCGAAGGCTGAGCGCGGCTGCGTTCAGATCTGCTGGGTGACCCATATCACCGGCTCATATTCGTCGATGACCAGGAGAAAGCTGGCAACCCGCGTATGCCGCTGTAGCAGTCGCCAAGGGGGTCCCGAGCAGCTACTCGTAGCCTGGAATGGGCGACCGCCGAACACGTAAGCCGCCTGCCGTGGGCATCACCTTCACGAAGGTTCGACTCGCCAATCCCCGACGGCCGGATCTTCCCGAAGTCGACGTCGAGCTGCTGGTCGATACCGGCGCGCTCTACAGCGTCGTGCCGGCAAGCATCCTCGACGCGCTCGGCGTCGTGCGGCTCGACCGTCAGGACTTCACGTTGGCGGACGGATCACACGTGGCCTACGACGTCGGCGAGGCGACCTTCATCGTCGGGAGCCGGGTGCGAACGTCGCAGGTCGTGTTCGCGCCGGAGGGCGTCACGCCCCTGCTCGGCGCCTTCACGCTCGAAAGCCTCGGGCTGATGGTGAACCCGGTGACGCGTGAGCTCTTGCCGATGCGGCTCTTTCTGGCGCGCGCCAGCTGACGCGCGCACATGGAACGCGATCCCGGCCGCGAAACCACGCGCTGAGGCGATGGCCTTCCCGTGGGCGGCATCGCCACGGATTGACCGAGGCGGCGGGATTTACGCCGACGCCGCTGCGCCGGCGGCATTGACCAACGCGAGCGCGTCGCGCCGCACGTGGCGGAGCTCGATTTCCTCCTCGACGACCGCCAGCGGGAACGCGCCCGCCGCGAGGGCTTCGCGCAGCAGGTCGAAGAAGAACCGCTCCTGCGCCGGATCGGGATGCGGTTTGTAGTGTCCGCGCGGCCCCTCATGCTGGCCCCGCAGCCGGGCGAGAGCGCGCGTGATGAACGAGCCGTGCACGGCGTCGACGTGGCGGCCGCGCGGCGTGAAGTCGGCGGGGAGGCCGGTCTTCCACGGCTGCGTCCGGCGATGGGTGTTGTGGAGCAGCTTGGTCGTCGCATCGAGCGTATCGAAGTGGTTCCATTGCTCTTCGAGCTCGCCGACCGTGCCGGCCGGTTCGGCGAGGAGCCACATCCAGTCGTTGTAGTCGCGCTCGCCGGCGAAGAGCCGGCCGAAGTCTTCCTCGCACTTCCAATGCCGGAGGCGCCCGCAATCGAGCAGCATGACGCTCGACGCCCAGTGCCCGGGCTTCCGGCCGTCGGCCGGCATGCGCTTGGCGAGCACGGCATGGCCCTGCATGTCGCGCCGCAGGAGCTCGGCGATGTCCCCGACCGCGAAGATGTCGGGGTCCATCACGACGGCGCGGCCCGCGTAGCCCATGAGGCGCGGCACGTCGAAGCGGAGCGGCGGAAAGGACTGCAGGTCGTCCTCGACCCAGAGCACCTGCCGGCCCTCGCGGAGATACGACTGGCCGTCGCGGCCCGCGATGAACGGATAGTCCTCGGCCCAGATGATCGTGACGTCGAAGGCGTCGGGCGTGGCCGAGCGGGCCTTCAGTGAGTGGGCCGCGACCAGGGCGCCGAGGCGTTGCTTCCGGTTGGTGTGGATGAAAACAGTGTCGCGCATCGACCGGTACGTGTGGTAGCGCAAGCGCGTTCGAAGCGAAAGTCGGAGGACACGACCATGCATGATCTGGTGATTCGCGGAGGCACCGTCGTCGACGGCACCGGCGCCGCGCCCGTGGCCGCGGACGTCGCGATCGACGGCGACACCATCGTGGCCGTCGGCCCCGCGTTGCCGCCCGGCCGGGAGGAGATCGACGCCACGGGCAAGATCGTGACGCCCGGCTTCGTCGACATCCACACCCACTACGACGGCCAGGCCACCTGGGACCCCGAGATGGCGCCGTCGTCGTGGCACGGTGTCACGACCGTCATCATGGGCAACTGCGGCGTCGGCTTCGCGCCGGCCGCGCCCGATCGTCACGAGTGGCTGATCGGGCTCATGGAAGGCGTCGAGGACATCCCCGGCACCGCGCTCGCCGAAGGTCTCACCTGGGAGTGGGAGAGCTTCCCCGAGTACCTCGACGCGCTCGAGAAGCTACCCCGCACGGTGGACGTCGCGACCCACGTCCCGCACGGCGCCGTCCGCGCCTACGTCATGGGCGATCGCGGCGCGCGGAACGAGCCGCCGACGCAGGAAGACATCGCCCGCATGGCCGCCATCGTCGAGGAAGGCCTGCGGGCCGGCGCGCTCGGGTTCTCCACGTCGCGCACCATCCTGCACCGCTCGATCGACGGCGAGCTCGTCCCCGGCACCACCGCCACCAAGGAAGAGCTGATCGGCATCGGCCGCGCCATGGGCAAGGTCGGCCATGGCGTCTTCGAGCTCGTGTCGGACCTCCGGCGCGAGTGGAACGAGTTCGAGTGGATGGGCGACCTGAGCCGCGAGACCGGCCTCCCCATCACCTTCGCCGCCCTGCAATCGATCCAGAAGGAAGTCACGCTCGACGACCAGATCGCCGCCATGGAGCGCGAGAACGCCAAGGGTGCGAACATTGTCGCGCAGATCGCGCTCCGCGGAAACGGCATCGTCATGGCATGGCGCGGCACCGTGCATCCGTTCCTGTGGAAGCCCGCGTGGACCGAGATCGCCACGCTCCCGTGGGAGGCGCAGCTCGCGAAGCTCCGCGATCCCGCGTTCCGCCGCCGCATGATCGCCGAGGACTCGGTCTATCCCGAGTCCGACCTGAAGCACTTCCTGCAGATCGTCGCCGAAGGCTGGTTCATGCAGTACGCGATGGGCCCCGCCTTCGACTACGAGCCGACGCAGGAAGAGACGATCATGGCGCAGGCCGCCGCGAGGGGCGTGAGCGGCGCCGACCTCGCCTACGATCTCTTGATGGAGGACGACGGCCGCGGGTTCATCTATTTCCCGATCCTGAACTATCAGGACGGGAACCTGGATTTCCTCCAGGCGTTGCAGCGCCGCGACGACTGCGTCAACTCGCTCTCCGACGGCGGCGCCCACTGCGGCACCATCTGCGACGCCGCGTCGCCGACGTTCATGCTGGAGCATTGGGTCCGCAATCGGACGCGCGGCACGATCCCGCTCGAGACCGCGATCAAGCGGCAGTGCCGCGACACGGCCGTGCTCTACGGCCTGCACGATCGCGGCGTCCTCGTGCCGGGCCATCTCGCCGACGTGAACGTCATCGACATGGCGACGCTCAAGCTCGGGAAGCCGTGGCTGGCGTTCGATCTTCCGGCGGGTGGGCGGCGGTTGTTGCAGCGCGCGGACGGGTACGTCGCGACGATCAAGTCGGGGCGGGTGACGTTTCGCGACGGAACGATGCAGGGGGCGACGCCGGGGGGGGTGATCCGCGGGCCGCGGCGGGCAGCGAACGGGGTGGCGGCCTAGAGGAGTCGTCCCGCGGGCTCAGAGACACGACCTCAGGAAGCGACCATGTCCGATACCGACACAGTCTTTGCGGGCTCGGTCCCCGAGATCTACGAGACACAGCTGGTACCGCTCATCTTCGAGCCCTACGCCGCCGACCTGGTCGATCGGCTGAGCTCGCGAAGCCCTTCTCGCGTGCTCGAAATCGCGGCCGGAACGGGCGTCGTGACTCGCGCGCTGGCATCACGGCTGGGCGACGGTGCCTCCATCGTCGCCACGGACCTGAACCAGGCCATGCTGGACCAAGCGTCGGCGGTTGGAACGAAGCGCAAGGTCGAGTGGCGTCGAGCAGATGCAACGCAGCTGCCCTTCACCGACGGAAGCTTCGACGCCGTGGTGTGTCAGTTCGGTGTCATGTTCTTTCCCGACAAGCCCAAAGCCTTCTCGGAAGCTCTCCGAGTGCTGAGGCCGGGCGGTGTCTTCATCTTCAACGTTTGGGACCGGATTGAAGAGAACGAATTCGCCGACACCGTGACGACCGCGCTGGCGTCGGTCTTTCCCGAGGATCCCCCACGCTTTTTGGCCCGTACCCCTCATGGCTATCACGACCGCGCGGCCATCGCGGAGGATCTCGCACGGGGTGGGTTCACGAAGGCGGTCCAGATCGCGACGGTCGAGGCACGCAGCAGGGGAGAATCGCCCCGCGTGCCGGCCGTTGGGTACTGCCAAGGGACACCGCTGCGGAACGAAATCGAAGCGCGTGATGCTGCGCGGCTCGAAGAAGCTACCGACGTCGCCACGACGGCAATCGTTCGGCGGTTCGGATCAGGGGCCGTGGACGGCAAGATCCAGGCGCATGTGGTCGCGATCGAAAGCTGACGTGAAGACCATCGGCCTCATCGGCGGCATGAGTTGGGAATCGACGGTCCCGTACTATCGGCTCATCAACGAGACGATCAACGAACGACTCGGCGGCCTGCATTCGGCCAAGCTCGTCCTCTACAGCGTCGACTTCCACGAGATCGAGCGGCTTCAGCATGCGGGAGACTGGGACGCTGCCGGCGTCGTCCTGGCCGAAGCGGCGCGCTTGCTTCAAGCGGCGGGCGCGACCTTCGTGGTCCTGTGCACGAACACGATGCACAAGGTGGCCCCCAGCATCGAGGCGGCCGTCACCATCCCGCTCCTCCACATCGCCGATCCGACGGCCGTCGAGATCAAGCAGGCCGGTCACTCGACCGTTGGCCTGCTCGGGACGCGATTCACGATGGAGCAGGCCTTCTACCGCGATCGATTGCGCGATCGTCACGGACTCCGCGTCGTCGTGCCCGGTCCGGAAGACCGCGAGGCGGTGCATCGCATCATCTACGAAGAGCTGTGCCGTGGAATCGTCACGGCCGAGGCGCGCCACGCGTACCGAGGAATCATCGAGCGTCTCGTGTCTCAGGGCGCGCGGGCCATCATTCTCGGATGCACGGAAATATCCCTGCTGGTCGATCAGCGGGACGCGCAGGTGCCGTTGTTCGATACCACCGCGATCCATGCTCGGGCGGCTGCGGAAGAGGCGCTCGCGACCTGATGCTGAAGCTTGGCGCCACGGCGATCCTCCACTTCGTTCTGGGCCTCGTCGGCTCGCTCGTCTTCTTCGTGCTCGCCAGGATCGTTGCCGGCGAGCGCGCGTCGTCGGCGCCCTTCGGCTTGGTCTTCGTCGGTGTCGCGTGTGCCTCGCTCGCGGTGTTCCTTTCCCCCTGGGCGACCCCGGCCGTGGTCGGTGCCTATGGTGTCGCGAGTCTCATGGAGGCTCGTCGGGATCGAGCGGCGACCCTCCGATGACGGCGACGTACGACCCGATCGCCGCCGGCTACGATCGTCGCTACGCGCTCCACGACTACCCCGGCATTCGCGCGGCGCTGCTCGAAGTCGTCGCGGGGATCAATGCTGCGAGCGTCCTGGAGGTCGGTTGCGGCACGGGCAGGTGGCTCGCGCTCCTGGCGGCGGCCGGTTGCCGCGTCGCCGGTATCGATCCCTCGCGGGCGATGCTGACTCGCGCGCCTGCGGAGGCCCGGGGCGACCTTCGTGCGGGCGTGGGCGAGACGCTGCCGTGGAGCGACGGCTCGTTCGACGTCGTTCTGTACGTGAATGCGCTGCATCACTGCACCGACCCATCGCAAGCCATCCGGGAAGCGGCGCGCGTCCTGCGATCCGGCGGCACGCTGCTGTCCATCGGTCTCGACCCGCACGAGCGACGCGACCGCTGGTTCGTCTACGACTTCTTCCCGGAAGCCCTGACGCTCGACCTCGAACGCTTCGCCTCTCGGTCGCAACGGATGGCATGGCTCGAAGCCGCGGGCCTGGTGGACGTCGTGGTTCACCCGGTGGAGATCATGTCCGTGTCGACATCCGTCGACGAGGCGACGCGCGACGGCGTCCTCGAGCAGAGCTTCACGTCGCAGCTGACGGCGCTCTCCGCGGCGGAGTACGCGGCAGGCCTCCGGCGCATTCGCGCGGCGGGGCAGAAGGACGACGCCTTTCGTCTCGTCGCGGAGCTGACGCTCTACGGCACGGCGGCACGCAAGCCGCTCTGAGGTTGCGAACGGCCGCGGGCCGAGAGAAGCGAGGGCCCATGAGCGTGACGCAGCGGAGCGCCGCGTGTACGGTGCCCGTCATGAATCCGCTCCCGCGCCCCGTGCTCGACGACCTCCTCGACCGCGGCTTCACGCGCCGCCACCTCTTCCGCATCGCGGCCTTGCTCGGCGCCGGCGCCGCGCTGCCTTTCGCTTCGGAGCACGCGCTCGCCCAACTCTCCGACGCCGGCCGCATCCCCGACGGCGCCGTGAAGATCAACGCCAACGAGTTTCCCGAGGGGCCGTCCGAGCAGGCGCTCGCCGCCCTGGCGGCGGTCGCACAGAAGGGCAACCGCTACCAGTACCCCGAGACGGCGGATCTGGTCGCGACGGCGGCCAGGCTCGAGGGCCTCGAGCCGAAGCACTTCGCGGTCTATCCGGGCTCGAGCCTGGCACTGCACCATGCGGTGATTGCGTGCACCTCGCCGACGCGCGCCCTCGTCATGGCCGAGCCCGGCTACGAGGCGGCTGCCCGCGCCGCCGAGGTGATCGGGGCGAAGGTCGTGAAGGTGCCGCTTCGGAAAGACGGCGCGCACGATCTCCCGGCGATGCTGACGGCGGCGAAGCAGCAACCGACGGGACTGCTGTACGTCTGCAACCCCAACAACCCGACGGGCACCATCACGCCGCGCGCCGACATCGAGACGCTGATCGCGGCGAAGCCGGACGGGGCCGTGGTGCTGATCGACGAGGCCTACATCCACTTCTGCGACGAGCCGCCGGCGGTCGACCTGGTGCGGGCGGGGAAGGACGTCGTGGTGTTGCGCACGTTCTCGAAGGTCTACGGGATGGCAGGTCTTCGCGCCGGCTTCGCGATCGCGCGCGAGGATCTGCTGAAGCGTGTGACCACCTGGAACGCCGGCGCGATGCCGGTCACGGCGATGGCGGCCGCGCACGCGATGCTGCGCGAGCCTGACCTCGTCCCGGCGCGGAAACGCCGGAACGCCGAGCGCCGCGCCGCCCTCATGCGCTTCCTCGACGGCCACGGCTTCGCCTACACCGCGTCGGTCAGCAACAAGCTCATGGTGGACGCGCGGATGCCGACGCCGCAGGTGATCGACGGTCTCAAGGAGCGCAAGGTCTACGTCGGTCGTCCCTGGCCGGTGTGGCCGACCCACGTGCGCGTCTCGATCGGCACCGACGACGAGATGGCGCGCTTCCAAGCCGCCTTCCTCGCGGTGACCTCGGCCGCGCGCGTCGGCTGACCCGCGCCCCCGCGTCGACGCATGATCGCCGGGCTCCTACTCGCGACCGTCACCGGCTTCATCGCCTGGTGGGCCTGGGAGAAATCCCATCGCAAGACCCACCCCGTTCCGCCTGGCCTGCAAGTCGACGTCGCGCTTCTCCACGAGGCGGAGTTCGAGCTCTACCACAACCCGCTCTCGCTCTGTTCGATGAAGACCCGCGTCTGCCTCGCGGAGCTCGGCGTTCCCTATAAGGGCCACGCGATCGACCTGATCGAGACCGGGAGTTACCAGACGCTCAGTCGGGCATTCCTGAAGATCAACCCCGGCGGCACCGTCCCCGTGCTCGTGCACCGCGGCCACCCGGTGTACGAGTCGCACGAGCAGATCCGGTACGCGGCGACGCACGCGCAGCCGGGATCGCCGTCGCTCGTGCCCACCGATCTGACGCTGAAAGCCGAGATGGACCGCTGGATCGATCGCTCGTCGCTGACCGACGATCCGATCGGCCATCCCGAAACCAGCATCGGCAACGTCGTCCCGCGTCTCACCCTGCAGCTCTTTGCGGCGATGATCGAGAAGATCCCGTACCGGAACATCCTCGAAGGCCTGCTCTTCCACTTCGACACGAAGCGCCCCGTGCTCTTCCTGACGCTGAAGGCGCGCGGTCTCGCGCGCCTGCCGTCCCTGACGCCACTCATGAAGCTGCTGGCGGACGGCCGGAGGCACGCCGGCATCCAAGCGAGCAACGAAGCAGATCGCACTTTTTCAGCAACCTGCGCGGATGACTTCGACGGGGATGCCCGTCATGTACGCCATGTTGCTGAGCGGGTCGTAGCTCCCCGGTCCGCTCGGCAGCAGGCGATTCACGTTCACCCCCGGGCGGGCGCTGGCCACGCGCATACCCGTCGCCTCGGCGTGGCCCCAGCCGTGGGTCACGGCGACGACGCCGGGCATGAGGTCGGGGTCGACCCGCAGCGGGAGCTCGATCGCGCCGGCGGCGCTCTGCACCCGGACGACGGCGTCGTCGGCGAGCCCGAGGCGCGCGGCATCGTACGGATGGACGAAGAGATAGTTCCGGCCGCGCTCGCGGTGCTTCAGCTTCTCGACGTTGTGGAACCACGAGTTGTGCATGAAGCGGTCGCGCTTGGTGATGAGGCGGAGGCGCCCGGGCGGCTCGGTCGACCACGCCTCGAACTCGCGAGCGGCGCTCGCGATCGCGTCGTCGAAGAGCGCCGGCCGGCAGTCGACCTTGGCGTCGTCGGTACCGACCTGGTCGGTGAAGAACCGTCCCGGGGCGAGCGGCGGCAGCATCACGCCCCCCGGTTGGTCCTTGAGATCGTCGAAGGCGACGCCGCCGCGCTCCAGCATGCGGGCCACGCGTGCGAAGACGGCGGGCTCGTCGCCCTCGTCGAGCGGGCCCTTGAAGCCGAGCTCACGGCAAAGCCGGGCGAAGATCCACCATTCTTCGCGCCGCTCGTGCGCCGGCGCGACGACCCGCGGCGTGTATTGGACGTGCGGCCGGGCCTGGAGGCCGAGCCCGGCGTACGTCACGTCGGCGCGCTCGAACTGATCGGTCGCGGGGAGGAGATAGTGCGCGAGCTCGCCGGTCACGTTGCGGTAGATGTCGACGCAGACCAGGAGATCGAGCGACGCGAGCGCCTCGCGGAGCCGCGGCTCGCCGGCGATCGAGAGCAGCGGATTGCCGGCAACGACGACGAGCGCCCGCACCTGTCCGGGGCCGGGCGTCAGGATCTCGTCGGCGAGGAGGTTCCCGGGGAGCGACCCGCGCACGTGCCGCATGCGGCCGAAGCGCGATTCGAAGAAGGTGCGCGCCGGGTCGACCCGGCCGGCGCGCGCGGCCGTCGGGTAGTAGCCGACGGACTCGATGTTGCCGCCGCGGCGGTCGAGGTTGCCGGTCACGAACGACAGCATGTGCACGAGCCAGTAGGCGAGGGTGCCCTGCCGCCCCATGTTGACGCCGGTCGACATCG
>CAZWAX010000093.1:0-15795 GCA_964631985.1 uncultured Polyangiaceae bacterium
TGATCCGGATGCTCAATCGACTCTGCATCGGGACCTGTGCAGAGGTTCCCTAGCGCATGTGCACCATGACTTTCCGCGCGTTGTCCCGATCGCTCGCGATGGCGAAGGCCTCCGCGAGATGCGGCCATTCGACCCGATGACTGACGAGCGCGTCGACGCGGTCGTCGCCGCTCGCGAGCATCGCGATCACCGCGGGGAGCTCGTCGGGGTAGCCGATCGCCGACGTGATGGTGAGCTCCTTGGCAAGGAGCAGCCGGAAGTCGACGGCGACGGGCGCGTGGTGCAATGCCACGACCACCAGGCGCGCCCCGGCGCGCGCGATGCCGATGAAGTCGCCGATCAGCGCTGCCGCGCCGGCGGTGTCGATGTAGACGTCGCTCTGCACGACCGGCCAGCCGAAGACGCTGCCGGTGCCGTGGGCGTCGGCCAGCGTGTCGTGGAGCGTGCGCGTGCGCGGGTCGAAGGCGACGCGCGCTCCGAGCCGGAGCGCGAGCTCGCGGCGCGCCGGCGAGAGGTCGGCCACCACGACGTCGCGCATGCCGCGCTCGGCGAGCCAGAACACGACGCCGAGCCCGATCGAGCCGGCGCCGAGGACGACGACGCGGCTCTCGGCATGCAGCGCCGCCCGATTGACCGCGTGCAACGCCACCGCGAGCGGCTCGGCGAGGGCGGCCCGCGCGAGCGGCACGTCGGCCGCAATCGGCAGAAGGGCGGCGGCGCGCGCGGCGTTCCGCACGAGCAGCAACGGCGCCAACCCCCCCTCGGGTCCGCCGTTCCCGATGTTGTTGCCGGCGGCCATCGGGTTCACGACCACGTGCTGACCCGGCACGAGCCCGCCGACGGCCGACCCGACCCGTTCGATCACGCCCGCGATCTCGTGGCCGAGCGGCATACGGCCGCCACCGCCACCGCCGAGCCCGCCGGCCGCGACGTAGCCGAGGTCGCTGCCGCAGATGCCGCAGGCCGCCACGCGTACCAGCACGTCCTCGGGGCCGGGCTCGGGCTCGGGCACATCATCGAGGCGCAGGTCGCCCGGTCCGTGAATCATCGCGATCCTCATGCGGCGCACACCCCGAAACGTTCGACGTAGAAACCGAAGCGCGCGCGGACGGCGGCGGGCTCGAGCCCGAAGTCGGCGTGCAGATCGTAGAGCACCTGGCCGTGCTTGCCGCGCGGGTTGTCGTGCTTGAAGCGCGCGAGCGCGGCGCGCGCGTCGTCGGTCATCGCGAGCCCGCCGCGCCCGTAGATCGTCGCCACCATGCCGATGTCGTCGGCCATGAGCTCGTCGAAGCGGACGTCGACCACCCGCTCCGCGGGCAAGCGATCGCGATCACGAACGCACGCCCGCAAGAGGCGCTCGACCCGGTCGATCCAATACTCGGCGAGCCCCGCGAGATCGACGCGCGTCCGCCGCACGCGGTCGCCGTACGCGAGCATCGTGATCGCCGACTGGACGACCGCGACCGGGTCGCGGTGCGTGATCGCGATCGTGGCGTCGGGAAACGTCGCGGCGAGCGGCACCAGCTGCTCGAGATGCTGCGGCGATTTCAACACCCAGCGCCGCGGCCCGCGGAGCCACGTCAGCAGCTGCAGCACCTTCTTCAGATACGCATACGACGAGCGCAGATCGAGGCCGAGGTAGTAGTCGCGCCAGCGCGGCGGGCGCGCCAGCCACTCGAGGAGGTAGGTGCCGAAGTCGAGCTCCTGGAGCTCGATCTCCTCGTGGATGTGCTCGGGCGGCATGTCGTGCATCGCCTTGAGCAGCGGCATCTGCGCGAGCATCTGCGCGTAGGCCGCGGCGCACCGCGTGTAGCGCGGATCGCGCCCGTCGCGCCCCGGGCCTTCGCCGCGCACCGGCACCGGCTCGAGGCTCTCCCAATAAGGCAGCGAGCGGAGCCGCGGATCGGCGGCGATCAGGTTCACGAGGTGCGTCGTCCCCGAACGCGGCAGGCCGGCGACGATGATCGGGCGCTCGATCTGCACGTCGAGAACCTCCGGATGGCGCGCGATCGCATCCTCGACCCGCAGCCGGTTGGCGAGCGTGCGGACGCAATGCGCGAAGAGCCCGAGCCGGCCGAGCGCGTTCAGCTCGGCGTCGGCGTCGGCGGCATCGAGCCAGGCGCGCAGGCGCGGCCGGAAATCGTCGGGGCCGAAGTCGTGGAGGCCGGTCCGCTCCCGCGCCGCCGCCAGCACGACGTCCTCGCGAAGCACCACCGGCTGAGTCTCCGCCCACGCGATCGCGCCACGCTGCGCGTCGGTCAGGACCGGGTTCCCGAGATCCTCGATGCGGATGGCGGCGCGCTGGGTCACGGGGGATCGCCTTGCAGCCGTTCGAGCTTGCGGATCTCGTTCTCGAGCCAGCGGGTCTCCCAGAAGTTGACGCTCGCGCGAAGCAGCGTCCGATGCGCGGCGAGGCTCGCCGCGACCGCGCCGGCGTGCCGCGGCGCCGCCGTCAGCGCGACCTCGGCCAGGTGCAACGCCTCGACCGGCGCCGACTCGGCCTTGGCCGCGGCCGCGCGCGCCACGGCGTCGGGTCCGCCGGCGAGCGCCACCAGATCGCCGTGCACGCGCGCCGTCGGGACCGTGTACAGCTCGGTCGTCGAGCGCGCGTGGAACCAGCCTTGATACGTCTCCCAGATCGCGCGCGCCGACCACGCCACCTTGCCGTAGCCTTCTCCCACCTCGAGCGCGGACGGCAGCACGATCGCGCCGATCGCCGCGTCGACGTCGTCACCGCGGTTCATCGCCGCCACGACCGCGTCGTGCACGTGGAGCACGGCGCCCTTCATGCGCTCGAGCTCGGCGCGGATGAGATCGCGTCCGACGACCGGATCGAAGTGGCCGACGAGCAGCATCTCGGCGTCGAGGGCGATCAGCCGATCGAGCGTCTCGACGTAGCGAAGCGCGTCGCGATGACGGTCACCGCGGATGGTGACGAGGTTCGGGAAGTGTCCGAAGAGCGCGCCGAACACGTTACCGGTGAAGCAGAGACGGCGCGCCGGCATCCACACCACGAGCGAGTCCTCGGTCTCGGCACCCGGGCAACCGATCAGCTCGAAGCGCTCGCCGCCGAGGGTGAAGGCGAAGTGGTCCTCGAAGATGAGGGTGGGCGTCGGCCGCGACTGGACCGGCGGCGTCGCGCCCGGCTTCCCCGCCATGCGGGCGAAGGCTTCCGCGAACGCGAAGGCGCTCCGGCGCGCCCGGAAGGGGGCGAGCCGCGCGTCGTACGCCTGCTGCGCGGCGTTGTTCGCGTGCGCGACGATCTCCGTGCCGGCTTCGCGGAAGCAATCGACGCCGCCGACGTGGTCGACGTGCCCCTGGGTCAGCACGATGTAGCGGACCGGCCCGCGATCGAGGGAGTCGAAGTACTCCTTGTGGATCGGCACCTCGAAGCCCATGCCGGTGTTGACGACGACGCGGCCTTCGCTCGTGACGATGAGATAGGCGTTCGAGTAGCCCTCGGAGAGGAAGATGCCGTCGGCAACCTGCTTCCGCCGCACGCGATCGGCCGGTCGCATGTCGAAGGCGGTCGGACGGGAGCGCCAGAGCGGGGTAGGCATGGCGCCGAAGCATTGCCGGGACACCCGGCACCCCGCAAGTACGCGCCGAGATCAATGCCGGGAAAGTGGTTCCGCGCGCGTAGCGCGCGGCCGAGCGGGAGCGAGCCGGGGGATGTACGAAGCGCGGCTTTGCCGCGTTTCGTGAAGGGGGAGAGTTCCCCCTTTTCAATTGACCGAATAGCCGCCGTCGACGCAGAGGGTCTGGCCGGTCACGAAGCGGGCGCCGCTGCTGGCGAGGAAGAGCACCGCCGGCGCGACGTCGGCCGGCGTGCCCCAGCGCGCCATCGGGGTGCGGGCGAGCGCCGGCCCTTCGAGCGCTTCCACGCCCTGCATCGGCCGCGTCATGTTGGTCGTGACGAAGCCGGGCGCGACCGCGTTCACGCGAATGCGCTCGGCCGCCCATGCGACGGCGAGATTGCGCGTCGTCTGGACGACCCCCGCCTTCGCCGCGCCGTAACCGGGGACGATCGGCACCGCCATGAACGACGCCATGCTCGCGACGTTCACGACCGCGGCGCCGCCGTCGTGGGCGCTCGCCGCGAGCAGCGGCCGGCAGGCGAGCGCCATGCGGAACGCGCCGAAGAGGTTCACCTTCACCGAGTCCTCGAAGACGTCCGGGTCCCACTCGCTCGGCTGGAAGGCGAAGCTCGCCCCGGCGTTGTTGACGAGGACGTCGAGCGCCGAGAGCGACGCCGCGAGCCGCGTGATCGCGCCGGCGTCGCGGACGTCGAGCGCGTGGTAGGCAAAGCCGTCGAGCGCGTGCGCGTAGTCGGCGGCGGCGGCACGCGTGCCCGTGATCGCCACCTCGGCCCCGGCCTCGGCGAAGGCGCGCGCGATCCCGAGCCCGAGCCCGTTCGAGCCGCCGGTCACCAGGACGCGCGCGCCGGTGAAGTCGAACGTTGCCGCGTTCATGCGGTGCGGGCGTGCTCCGGCGGCACGCGCTCCAGGCGACGCCAGCGAAACGGCGAGGCCAGCTGGGCGAGATAGCCGGTCGGGAAGTCCGGCATGTCGGCGATGCCGATCTGCTCGGGCGGCTCGCGGTCGAGCGGGAGGAAGAAGGTCCCGAAGACGAGATCCCAGATCATCAGATTGGAGCCGTAGTTGGTGTTGGCCTCCCGCACGGTGCGCGAATGATGCCAGCGGTGCACCTCGGCCATGCTGAACACGCGATTCAGCCAGCCGAGCCGGACGTCGATGTTCGAGTGCTGCAACATCCCGAACACGGCATCGAAGAGCGCGAACAGCATGATGACCTCGGAAGGACAGCCGAGCGCGACCAGCGGCAGGTAGCCGACGAAATAGAGGAGCCCGAGGTCGAGGGGATGGAACCGGGCGGCGTTCAGGAAATAGAGCCGCGGCGCGCTGTGGTGCGTGGCGTGCAGGCGCCAGAGCGCGTCGTGCTCGTGCTGCCAGCGGTGCACCCAATACTGCGGCAGCTCGGCGACGACGAGCGCCAACGCGAGCTGCGCCAGGTACGGCCATGCCGTCGGCCAGAGGGTCGCGCCGAGTGCGTCGGACAACCACCCCGCAACGACCACGCCGACGAGCGCCACCAACGGCCGTACGAGCCGCGCCGTCCCGACCCCCGACACGAGCGCGTGCAGCACGTCGGTCCCGAGGTCACCCTGCGCCCGCCCCCACGCGGCGCGATACGGCCAGATCTGCTCCGCGACGACGACCGCCAAGAGCCCCGCGCCCGTCGCAATGGACAGCGTCAGCTCCGCTCCGAGCCGCGGCAGGAGCCCGAGCGCCAACGCGAGCGTCCCGCCGAGGATCAGCGGGAACGCGAGCACGCTCGCGACGTGTCCGGTCCGCTCGCGCATCGTGCGGCGCTCTTAGCACGGTTCGGCTCGCCGCCAAGCGGTCAGACCCGCCGACACGTTGCGGCGGTTCCGCAGGGTGGCGCGTCGTTTCTCCGCTCGCGAGCCGGTGGTCCCCAGCGCATACAACCCGTCGCGACGTATTTCGGCTGGCGCACACGCGAGGCGCTACTCGCTCCTGAAACGACGCGCCACCCCGCGGAGCGACCGGCACGTGTCGGTCACATCATGGTGCAAGTTGAGCGCAGTGAGTCGCGGCGGCCTGCCAAACCGTTGCGAGGGCGTGCCGATCACGCGGCGTTTGCCGGGCGGGTGGTGGATGGCTTTGGAGCGAGCAGCGCCTCGCGTGTGCGCAGGCCGGATACGAACGGGTCGGGCAGTATGCGCTGGGGAGCAGAATTCGCGAGTGGAGAAGCCATCCACCACCCGCCCGCCACCGCCGCAGTAGTTCTGTTACACGCCCTCGCAGCGGAAGAGGCCGACTTTGGAACCGCCGCTCCCCGGGGGCTGCTTCACCGACGCGCTGTACGTCACCCAGTTGCCGGCGCGCGACACGCCGATCTCCTCGTAGATCTTCTTGTAGATCGAGCCCGGCAGATAGATGCCGGTCGGCACGATGCTGATGCGGGTCACGACCGCCTCATCGACCCCGTCGTAGAGGAAGATGCCTTCGTGGTCGGGATCGTTCGCGAGGTTGGCGCGGAACCCGGCGCGCGAGCCGTCGGTCAGGCTCGGCTCGGTGATCGCGCGGAGCGAACCGCCGACCGGCGTCGCGTCGCCCGTACGCGCGACCGAGATCGTGGTCGGGCCGCCGGCGTCGAAGAGGAACAGGCCGGTCGATTGCACGGTGCCGACGATGGTGGCGCGGAAGAGCACCTGATCGGACGCGTTCAGGTCGGGGTCGCCGAGGAACGTGTCGAACGTGGTGCCGCCGACCGGGGACGCATCGCCTTCCAGCGCGACGCGATCGATGCCGAGCCCGGTATCGCGGTACACGCCGACGAGCTCGGTCTCGAGCACGTTGGCGCACGCGAGCTTGGTGACGACCTGGAACGCGGTCTGCGTCGCGCCGAGCCCGACCGCGGGGGCCACGAACGAGCAGATCTCGCGGCCGTCGAGCGCCACGTCGCCGACGAGCGCGCTCGCCGAGATCGTCATGGTGCCCGCGTCGTAGACGAAGACGCCGCTCGGGCCGCCGGCCACGAAAGCGAGGAAGGCGACGTCGCCCGCCGCGTTGATGCGCGAGACGCCCTCGAAGGTGTCGAAGACGCCGCCGCTCGGCGCCGCTTGTCCGGTGAGCGCGGCCGCGATCATGGGACCCGCGGCGGGATCGATGAAGACGCCCTCACCGCTCGCGAGGTCGCCGAAGAACGCGAGGTCACCGGCGTCGTTGATCGAGGGCTGCTGGAACCGTGAGAAGGTGCCACCGCCGGGCGCCGCCCCACCCTGCTCGGCGACGATGCTGGGCGCGCCGACCTTGGGGTAGAGGTACAAGCGGCGCGGCCCGCCTTTCGGCGTCGCGAAGAACACCACGTCGCCCGCGCTGTTGATCGCGGGACCGCCGTGGCGCTTCTTCCCGAACTTGCCGCTGACCACCGATCCGGCGGGGTCCATGAGGCCCTTGCGGGTGATGGCCTCGCAGGTCCAGGTGAGCGCGTCGGCGGATGACGCGGCACAAGCGACGATGAGCGTCGCGACGACGAAACGCACGGCTCGGCACGGGGCGTTCATGAGATCCTCCTACGGGTGGGGCAGCGCCGACACTGACACGAGTGTCCGCGACGGCGCAAGTTACAAGGAGGATGCGGGCTTCAATCGTTGCCGGTCAGCATGCCGAGCACCGCGCCGATGCCGGCCCCGACGAGGTCGAGCCCGCCCCCGAGGTCGACGTTCCGGCCCGATTCGCGCTGGATCCGGCGGAAGAAATCGTCGACCGCCATGCGGTCCGTCACGAGCCGGGCCGGCAAGGTCGGGTCGACGGTCTCGCGTTTCGCCTGCGCGGCGCGGAGCTCGTCGACGATGCGCTCGACGTGCGCGGGATCGAGGGTCGAGACCGGCGACCGGCAGTAGCCACACGTCGAACCGCGTTCCAGATCGACGGCCGCTCCGCAGCCGTCGCAGCGCACCGTGCGAACGCGCACCTTCAGCTCGGCGAGCTCGGCCGGGGCGAGCGGCCGGACGAAGTCCTTCTCACGCAGGAACTCGACGTAGGTGGTGAGCCGTCCGTGCTCGGCGGGACAGCGCCAATAGCTGAACTGCACGTGGCGCTGGCGATCGCGGGTCTCGACGAGCGCCACCCTGCAACGCGGGCACGCCGGCCGTCCCATCGGCCGACGCTGCTGCTCGGCGCGATGCTCGTGGATCAGCGTGAAGAGCGCGAGGATCGCACCCGGGGCCAGCAGCAGGCTTTCGTAGCCGTCGAACCAGACGACGCCGCAGGGCGGACAGAGGTCGAGGCCGAGCGGCTGACCGTACTTGCCCTGCAGGGCGTGCGGCGCCATGGGCTGACTGCAGCCCGGGCACCCGAGGGCCGACGCGTCAGTCAAGCGGCTGGCCGCACGCGGGGCAGAACCGTTCGGGCCGTTCGATGCGCGTATGACAGAACTCGCACGTCACCGCGCCCGCCGCGGGCGCCGATGATGGAGGCGCCGGCGCCGGACCGCTCGGCGGCGACGACGGCGCGGGCGGCAGTGTACCCGCCGCGCCGGCCGCCGCGATCGTCTGCGCCATCGTCTGTCCCATCGCGACTCCGGCACCGACGCCGACGCCCGCACCCGCCGCTCCGCCTTCGCTCACCGCCGCGAGCGGGATCGACCGTGCCGTCTGGAACTGCGCGTAGCGTCCGAGGTCGCCGACCATGCCCATGCCGATGCGCTCCTCGAGCCGCTTCTGCAGCTCGTCGTCGAGCGTCAGGCTTTCGATCGTCACGTCGGCGATCGCGAGGCCGAGACGCTCCGCATCGCCTTGCGCCCGGACACCCACGGCATCACCGAGCGCCTGCTGGTTCGCGGCGAGATCGAGGAACGGCACCGTGCCGCTGCCGAGCTCGGCGGCGAGCGCGCTCACCAGCAGCGCCCGCAACTGCCCTTCGAGATCGCCGACGCGATAGACGTCGCGCGTGCCCGAGAGCTCCAGGTGGAAACGCCCGGCGTCGACGATGCGGAAGCTGTAGACTCCGAAGGCCCGCACCTGGACCGCGCCGAGCTCGCGATCGCGCACGGTGATCGCCGACGGCGTCCCGAAGGTCTGCCCGACGCGCCGGCGGGTCGAGTAGAAATAGACCTCGCTCTTGAAGGGTGACTCGAAGAGCTTGGCCCAGTGCCGGAGGTTCGTCAGTACCGGGAGGTTCTTGGTGTGGAGCACGTAGCGCCCGCCCTCGAACCGGTCGGCGATCCGCCCGTCGTCGACGAAGACGGCCGTCTGCGTGTCGCGGACGATCAGCGCCGCGCCCTGCTGGATCTCGAGGTCGGCGGTCGGGAAGCGCCAGGCGAGGACGTCGTCGCCCTCTTCCGTCCAGTCGATGACGTCGATGAACTGCTTCTTGATGAAGCTCGCGAGACCCATGGGGGAACCTCCGGCGTGCATGAAGCAAGGCGGATGCCACGCGCGAGCGGACGCCGTCGCGTGTAAGTCGGCAAGCTGGCAATGCGCTCGGCGAACGGCCGGCCCCGCCGCGGCACCCACCGTCAATGGTGCGTCACTGGCAGCGCCGCGTCAGCGCCGCGTCGCCGTCACTTCTGCATCGCGCCAAAGGGCGACTGCGGGCGCTGCGCTGCGCCCTCGCGGCGTTGCCCGGCCTTCGACGTCGTCAACGGATATTTCGCCGAACGTATCGATCTGACGCAGTTCGGTCAGCGCGGGCCTTTCGGCGCGATCCCCTGGATCGCCCGCACCAGCTCGCCGCCGGCGCGCTGGGCGAACTCGTCGGGGTCCATCAGGGGCGAGAGCACGAAATGGCGGCAGCCGGCGTCGGCGAAGGCCTGGAGCTGCTCGAGACAATCCTCGGGACGACCGAGCAGGCAGTACTTCTTGGCGGCGTCGCGGAACGGCCGGTTGTAGATCATCTGGAGGAGGTTGGCGGCGCCGTCGAGGGCGCGCTCGTAGTCGTCGTCGAGGATCGTGAAGAGGAACGCCGCGGTCTCGAACGGGACGTCGCGGCGGCCGGCGTCCTCGGCGTGGCGGCGGATGGTGTCGAGGTTCTGCGCGTAGGTCTCGGCGGCGCACATGTGGGAGATGTAGCCGTCACCGAGACGGCCGGCGCGGCGAAGCGCGGGCGCCTTGCGCCCGCCGACGATGATGGGCGGGCCGCCGGGACGCACCGGCTTCGGGTCCATCGAGATCGGACCGAACTTGAAGTGGCGGCCCTCGTGCCCGACGCCGTCCTCGGACCAGAGCCGGCGCATCAGGGCGATCGCCTCGTCCGTGCGGCTGCCGCGCTCCTTCACCGGCACGCCGCTCGCCTCGAACTCGGGCGGGAACTCGCCGCCGACACCGACCCCGAAGAGCAGCCGCCCCCCCGACAGCACGTCGAGCGTCGAGACGACTTTGGCGGTCGTCGTCGGATGGCGGAGCGGCACGAGGTAGACGCTGCTCCCGATCTTCACGCGCTCGGTCGCGCCGGCGACGAACGCAAGCAGCGTCAGCGACTCCAGGATCGGCACATAGAAGGAGATGTGATCGCCCGCCCAGACCGAATCGAAGCCGCCGGCCTCGAAGGCGCGCGCCAGGCGCAGCACGCCGTCGCGATGCTGCGACGTGATCACGGCTCCACATTCGATGGCTTGGTTCAGGATCAGGGGATCGGCCATGGCGAGCGGTGTGGACGAAACGCCCCTGGCATGCAAGCGCCGAGCTGTGTAGACGGCTGCGATGCCGAGCGTCGCGCCGAACCCGAACGCCTTCGATCCCCTGGACGACTTCGAGCGCCGGGAGCTCACCTTCCTCGGCCAGACCCGCCTCGTCTACGTCACCGGCACCGGGCCGGCGGTGATCGTGATGAGCGAGATGCCGGGAATCTATCCCCTGGTCGGGCGCTTCGCGCGCTGGGTCCGTGACGCCGGCTTCACGATCTGGATGCCGCATTTGTTCGGCGTCGACGGGCGCCCGCTCTCGGTGGGCTACAGCCTCTCGAGCATGATCCGGGGCTGCATCAGCCGCGAGTTCCGCGCCTTCGCGGCCAACGCGTCGAGCCCGGTGATCGACTGGCTGCGCGCGCTCGCGGCCCACGCCCACCCCGTGTGCGGCGGCAAGGGCGTCGGCGCGATCGGCATGTGCTTCACCGGCAACTTCGCGCTGTCGTTGATGCTCGAGCCCGCCGTGCGCGCGCCCGTCCTCTGCCAACCGTCGCTGCCGATCGGCCGGAAGGGCGGCATGCACATCGCCCCCGACGAGCTCGCGCAAGTGAAATCCCGCATGGAGCGCGAGGATCTGACGGTCCTCGCGTACCGCTTCAAGGGCGACGCCTTCTGCCGTGCCGAGCGCTTCGCCGCGTATCAAGAGGCGCTCGGCGACCGCTTCGTGCCGACGGTGCTCGACGATGCGTGCGCCCACCCGAACGCCCCCATGAAGAATCCCCACAGCGTCGTCACCGCGCATCTCATCGATCGCGACGGCGAGCCGACGCGGAAGGCCGTGGAGGAGATCCTCGGCTTCTTTCGCATGCGATTGAAGGACCAGACATGAACACCGACCACTGCCTCGTCGAACGCGAGGGCCACATCCTCGTCGTCACCCTGAACCGCCCCGAAGCGAAGAACGCGCTCAGCCCGGGCATGCTCGCGGGCATGTATCGGGCCTGGCGCCAGCTCGACGACGACCCCGAGCTGCGCGTCGCGGTGCTGACGGGCAAGGGCGACGTCTTCTGCGCCGGGGCCGACTTGAAGGCGATGGGCGCCGGCGAGATCGACGACGATTTCATGAAGCTCATGTCCGAGGTGCCCGACATCCATTGGCAGGCGCTGCTCCGCCACAACCGGCCGCTGAAACCGATCGTCGCGGCGATCGAGGGTTTCGCGGTCGCCGGCGGGACCGAGATCCTGCAGGGCACCGACATCCGCGTCGCCGCCGAGGATGCGACCTTCGGCGTCACCGAAGCGCGGCGCGGGCTCTTCCCGCTCGGCGGGTCGAGCGTGCGCCTCCGGCGCCAGATCCCCTACACGCTCGCGGCCGAGATCCTGCTCACCGGACGGCACGTGAGCGCGCGCGAGGCGCTCGACTTCGGGCTCGTCGGACGGTTGGTGCCGAAGGGGCAAGCGCTCGCCGCCGCGATGAAGCTCGCCGGCGACGTGGCCTCGAACGCGCCGCAATCGATCCGCGCCCTCATGCGCATGCTGCGCGAGGTCGACGAGAGCTACTCCGAGGCCGACGCGCTCGCGAAGGAGCTCGAGTACGGGAGCCCGGTCTTCGGCACCCGCGACGCCCGCGAGGGCATGAAGGCGTTCGCCGAGAAGCGCATCCCCGTCTACACCGGTGAGTAGCGTGACCGTCCGCGACCTGCCCGCCCACACGCCGATCATCGTCGGGATCGGCTTCTGCCAGGAGAAGCTCGAGGACCCGGCGGCGAGCCACGAGCCCTACGAGCTGATGGTCGAGGCGGTGCGCGCCGCCGTCGCCGACGCCGGCTCGGACGCGCTGCTCCCCGCGATCGAGTCGATCACGGTGCCGCAGGGGATGTGGGAGTACCGCAATCCCGGGAAGCTGATCGCCGACGCCCTCGGCTGCCCGCAGGCGACGAGCATCCTCGCCGGACTCGGGGTGCTGCAGCTCCAGCTGCTCTCCGATCTCTGCAACGCCATCGCCGCGGGCGAGCGCGCCGTCGGCGTCGTCACCGCCGGCGAGGCGAAGTATCGCCGCCTCCGCAGCACGATCACGGGCCAGCCGGTCAGCGACACGTCGTCGGACGGCCTGCCCCCGCCGGACGTCCACCAGACCTCGACCGACATGTGGTGCTCCGATCTCGAATCCAGGCGCGGGCTCACCTCGCCGGTCGAGTTCTTCGCGATCATCGAGTCGGCGCTCCGCCACGCGCGCGGTCTCGACGTCGAGCGTCACCGCGACGAGCTCGCCGAGCTCTACGCGCGCTTCAGCGCGGTTGCGGCCGAGAACCCGCATGCCTGGCGCCGCGATCCGGAAAGCGCCGCAGCCATCCGCGACGCGTCCCCGAAGAACCCGATGCTGGCGTTCCCGTACACCAAGCGGCACGCGAGCCAGTGGAACGTGAACCAGGCGGTCGCGATCCTGGTCTGCTCGGCGGCGAAGGCTCGCGCGCTCGGGCTCGACGACGCGCGCTGGGTCTATCCGCTCGCCGCGGTGCAATCGAAGCACGTCGTGGCCCCCGCGCAGATGCGCGACCTCGCGAGCCGGCTCGGCACCGTCGTCGTCGGCGAGCGCGCGCTCGCCTTGGCCGGCGTGCGGCGCGACGAGCTCGCCGCGACCGAGCTCTACAGCTGCTTTCCCGCCGCCATCCAATCGTTCGCCACGGACCTGAAGATCCCCGCGACCGTGCCCTGGACGGTGACGGGATCGATGGCGTTCTTCGGCGGCCCCTTCAACAACGCGAGCGTCGAAGGGGCGGCCGCGATGGTCGAGTGGCTGCGGGGTGACGGCGCGACACCCGCCGGCCGGCGCGTCGGCCTGGTCTCGAACCTGAGCGGCATCTTCAGCAAGCAGGCCTGCGCCGTGCTGTCGACCCAGCCGAGCGCCGACGGCTACCGCTTCGAGGACGTGACGGCCGAGGTCGCCGCCGCGAACCCGCCGGTGCCGATCCGCGACGGCTACGTCGGCCCCGCGACCATCGTCGGCTACACGGTCGTGTTCGCGGGCGATGCCCCGTCGCATGCGATCGCGTACTGCGACACGCCGGACGGCGGGCGCACGGTGGTGCGGAGCCGCAACGCCGCGCTCCTCGAAGCCCTGATGCGCGAGGAGCATTGCGGCCGCGTCGTCACCGTCGCCGCCGACGGCGATTTCGCCGTGTAGGACGTGACCCGCGGTCGAGCCCGGCTTGCTCATCGGGCCCGCGCCCAGTAGGACCAGCCTCCCTTTCCTTCCGGAGGCACCCCCAACGATGATCTCGACCGAGCAGCTTTCCCTCGCCTTCGGCAGCAACGTGCTGTTCGACAACGTCAGCCTGAAGTTCACGCCGGGCAATTGCTACGGCCTGATCGGCGCCAACGGCACCGGCAAATCGAGCTTCCTGCGCTGCCTGGCCGGCGAGCAGGAGCCGACCGCGGGCAGCGTGATCGTTCCCCCGAACCAGCGCCTCAGCATGCTGCGCCAGGACCACTTCGCCTACCAGGAGATCGAGGCGCTCACCGCCGTGCTGATGGGGCACCAGACGCTCCACCGCATCATGGTCGAGAAGGATGCGCTCTACGCCAAGGCGGATTTCAGCGACGCCGACGGGATCCGCGCGGCCGAGCTGGAGACGGCGTTCGCCGATCTCGACGGCTGGAACGCCGAGGCCAAGGCCGGTGCCCTCCTCGACACGCTCGGGCTCGGAGAAGACCGCCAACGGAAGCTCGTGAAGGATCTCGAGGACGGCGAGAAGGTGCGCGTGCTCCTGGCGCAGGCCCTCTTCGGCGAGCCCGACATTCTGCTCCTCGACGAGCCCACGAACCACCTCGACGTCGACACCATCCTCTGGCTCGAGGAGTTCCTGCTGAGCTTCCGGCACACGGTCATCGTGGTCTCCCACGATCGCCACTTCCTCGACCGCGTGTGCACGCACGTGGCCGACGTCGACTACCAGAAGATCACGCTGTTCACCGGCAACTACACGTTCTGGTACGAGTCGAGCCAGCTCGCGCTCCGTCTGCGGCAGGAGTCCAACCGCCGGAAAGAAGACCAGGCGAAGGATCTCAAGGCCTTCATCCAACGCTTCAGCGCCAACGCCTCCAAGTCCAAGCAGGCGACGTCGCGCAAAGTGCGGCTCGACAAGATCACGCTCGACGACATCCGTCCGTCGTCCCGCAAGTATCCCTTCATCGCGTTCCAGACCGAGCGCGAGCTCGGCAAGGACGTGCTCTTCGTGGAGGGACTGTCGAAGACGATCGACGGCGAGGTCTTGTTCCGGGATCTCCGCTTCATGCTCGGGCGCGGCGAGAAGCTCGCGCTCATCGGCAACGACCTGGCGACCTCCACGCTGATGCAGATCCTCGTCGGCGAGGTCGCGCCGGACGCGGGTGAGGTGCGCTGGGGACGCTCGGTGAACCTCGGCTACTTCCCGAAGGACAACGCCAGCTTCTTCGATTCCGATCTGACCCTGATCGAGTGGCTCCGCCGTCTCAGCCCCAATCAGGAAGAGACGTTCGTCCGTGCGTTTCTCGGGCGCATGCTGTTCTCGGGCGAGTCGAGCAAGAAGAGCGCGCGGGTGCTGTCGGGGGGCGAGAAGGTCCGCTGCATGATCTCGCGCCTGATGTTGCAGGATCCGAACGTCCTCGTGCTCGACGGACCCACCAACCATCTGGACCTCGAGTCGATCACGGCGTTCAACAACGGGCTCCTCAAGTTCCCGGGCTCCATCGTCATGAGCTCGCACGACGTCCAGTTCGTCGACTCGCTGGTCACGCGCGTGCTCGAGCTCGCCGGCGAGGACTACTACGACCTCGAGATGAGCTACGACGAGTACCTGGCCGATCCGGCGCGGCGCGCCCGCGCCGGCACGCTGGAGGATCGCGCGGCCTGATCCGCGCCGCGGCGTCCCGAGCAGCGCTCCGATGCGTCCCCGCGTATTCGTGACGTTCCCGGTCCCCGCCGCGGCGGCGACGGCGCTCCGACGCGCGGCACGGGTCACGACGTACCGCGGACGGCAGCCGATCCCGCGCAAGATGCTGCTCGCCGGGGTGCGCGATGCCGACGGCCTGCTCTGCCTGCTCACCGAGCGCATCGATTCGGCGCTGCTGGCTCAGTCCCCGAAGCTGCGCGCCGTTGCGAACTACGCCGTCGGCTACAACAACGTCGACCTCGAAGCGGCCGCGGCCCGCAACGTCGTCGTCACCAACACGCCCGACGTGCTGACCGAGACGACCGCCGACCTGGCGTTCGCGCTGATGCTCACCGCGGCCCGGCGGGTGCTCGAGGGCGACACGCTCGTCCGGCGGGGACGGTGGGACGGCTGGAAGCCCGACCAGCTGCTCGGATACGACGTCCACGGCGCGACCCTCGGGATCGTCGGCCTCGGACGCATCGGCGGTGCCGTCGCGCGCCGGGCCCGCGGCTTCGGCATGCGGATCCTCTATTGGAATCGCCGCCGTCTGCGCCGCGCTCCGGCGGGCGCGCGCTACGCAACGCTCGCCCGCCTGCTCGCCACGCCCGATTTCGTCCCGATCCACACCCCGCCCACAGCGGCCACCCGGCCCCTGATCGGCGCCGCCCAGCCCGCGCGCATCACGCCATCGGCCAGCCCCGTGAACACC
>CAZWAX010000094.1:0-15771 GCA_964631985.1 uncultured Polyangiaceae bacterium
CTCCGTCGGGGCGGCCACCCCGCACGCCGGCGCGCCGTGCGACGCGAGGACGATCGTGACCGGCAACGGCGGTCCACCGCTGGCACCGCCGACCATCGCGGTCGACGCGCCCGTGCTCGACGGCCCGAGCGCGCTCGGGCTCGCCGCGGTGAGCGGCGCGCTGCTGGCGCTCGCGTTCCCCATCATCGACTGGGGTCCGATCGCGTGGGTCGCGCTCGTACCCTTGCTGTTCGCGGCGCTCGGCCGCGGCGCCGGCGCGGCGTTTCGTGCCGGGTGGCTCGCGGGCTTCGTGTTCTTTCTCGCGACGCTCTACTGGCTCGTGCTGACGATCGGCACCTACACGAACCTCTCGCCCCTCGTGAGCGTCGGCCCACTAATGCTGCTCTGCGCGTTTCTCGCGCTCGGCGTCGGCATGGTGACGGCGGGGTGCGAACGGGCCCGGCGCGCCAGGGTGGATCTCGCGCTCGTGGCGCCGCCGCTCTGGGTCGTGTTCGAATGGATCCGCACCTACATTCTCGGCGGCTTCCCCTGGGTGAGCCTCGGCTACTCGCAGTACCGGGCAACGTATCTCGTGCAGTTCGTCGAGCTGACGGGCATCTTCGGGTTGTCGGCGCTGGTCGTGCTGGTGAACGTGGTGGTCTACGGTGCCGTCCGGCGCTGGCTCGCGGGCGAGGCGCCGAGCACCCGCGCCATGTTGGCGGTCACCACGTTGCTCGTGACCCTCGTCGGCGGGGGGTACTGGCGCGTGCAGCAGGTCGCGGGCCTGCCGACCGTCGGAACGCTCCGCATCGGGTTCATCCAGGGCAACGTCGCGCAGGACGTGAAATGGGATCCGGCCTATCAGGACGGCACCATCGACCACTACGAGCGGCTCACGCGCGACGCCGTTGCCGATGGCGCCCAATTGGTGGTCTGGCCCGAGACCGCCGCGCCGTTCTTCTTCCAGCAGGAAAGCGAGCTTCGCGAGCGCATCCTCGACCTGGCCCGTGGGCTCGGGGTGTCGATCCTCGTCGGCAGCCCGGCCTACAGCTACGAAGGCGAGCTTCTCCGCCTCCACAATCGCGTCTATCTCGTCGGGCCCGACGGCACCGCCAACCAGTCGTACGACAAGATGGAGCTCGTGCCGTTCGGTGAGTACGTACCCCTGAAGTCGCTCTTCTTCTTCGTGGACAAGGTCGTCGAAGGCGTTGGCGACTTTCGCGCCGGCGATACCCCCGTGGTCTTCGCGACCGCGCACGGCACGTTCGGTACGCTGATCTGCTACGAGGGCATCTTTCCCGAGCTCACGCGTCGCTTCGTCGACGGTGGCGCCGACTTCCTCGTCAACATCACGAACGACGCGTGGTTCGGGCGCACCTCGGCTCCGTATCAACACCTGGCGATGGTGACCCTACGGGCCATCGAGAACCGCGTGCCGGTCGTGCGCGTGGCCAATACCGGATTCTCTGCTATGGTCGACGTCGACGGGACGATCCGCTGGCGTACCGGGCTCTTCGAGTCGGCCTGGCGCGTCGACACCATCAGTTGGGTCGGGATCCGGACGTTCTACGCCCGCTTCGGTGACGTGTTCGTGTACGGGTGCCTCGCGCTGCTGGTGGGCATCGTCATCGTGCGGGGGCGTGGGGACGCCACGACCGAGGGGAGACGACGGACATGAGCACGACGCCGCAGATCACGACCAACGAGCTGAAGGAACGCTTGGCGTTGCTCGAACGGCGTCTCGAGACGCTTCGGGGGCATCTTTGACGTCCCGGGCATCGAAGCACGTCTGCAGACCCTCGACGAGCAGGTCGGTCACCCCGACTTCTGGAACGACCATGAGCGGGCGCAAAAGGTCCAGCGCGAGCGCGCCCAGCTGACGTCGGCGCTGGAGGGGTGGAAGCGCCAGCGCGGCGAGCTCGACGACGCCAACGTCTTCCTCGAGCTCGCCGTGGAAGGCGACCCCGACGCGCTCACCGAAGCCATCGCCAAGGCGGACACGCTCGACGGGGGCATCGGCAACCTCGAGATGCGGCAAATGCTCGCCGGCGAGCACGACGCCGGTAACGCGATCCTGAGCATCCATCCCGGCGCGGGCGGTCTCGAGGCGCAGGACTGGGCCGAGATGCTCTTCCGCATGTACCTCCGCTGGTGCGAGCGGAAGGGGTACAAGGTCGAGATCCTCGAGCAGCAAGAGGGCGAGGGCGCCGGCATCAAGAGCGCCACGATCACGATCGAAGGCGAGTACGCGTACGGCTATCTCCACGCCGAGGGCGGCGTGCACCGTCTCGTGCGCATCTCGCCGTTCGATGCCAACGCCCGCCGGCAAACCTCGTTCGCGTCGGTCTTCGTCTATCCCGAGCTCGACGACGACATCGAGGTCGAGATCGACGACGTCGATCTCCGGGTCGACACCTATCGCTCGAGCGGCGCCGGCGGCCAGCACGTCAACAAGACCGACTCCGCGGTGCGGTTGACGCACCTGCCGACCGGCATCGTCGTCGCCTGCCAGAACGAGCGCTCCCAGCACAAGAACAAGGCCATGGCGATGAAGATCCTGCGCGCCAAGCTCTACGATCTCGAGATGCAGAAGCAGAAAGAGAAGCTCGACGCGTTCGCCAAGAACAAGAAGGAAATCGGCTTTGGCAGCCAGATCCGCTCGTACGTCCTCCACCCGTATCGGATGGTGAAGGATCACCGCACGTCGTGCGAGGTCGGCAACACCGACGCCGTGCTCGACGGCGACCTCGACAAGTTCATCCAGGCCTATCTCTTGTCGAAGATCAGCGGCGGCACGCCGGCTTAGCGGCTGCGGTGCAGGCTGCGGAGCGCGTCGTCCATCGTCGCGAGCGCGAGCGCGATCTCGGCGCGGGTCAGGACGAGCGGCGGTGCCAGGCGGATCACCGTATCGCGGTGCAACGTCCAGTTGACGATCAGGCCGCGCGCGAGACAGGCGCTCGCGAAGCGCCGGGTGGCGCGGGCCGAGGTCAGCTCGATTGCCAGCAGCATGCCGATGCCGCGGACGGCGCGGATCGTCCGATGCCGCGCCGCCAGATCCTCGAGACCGCGGAGGAGGACGGCGCCGTTCGTGGCGGCGCGCCGGGGGAGCTCGCGCTCGACGGTCTCGTTCAAGGCCGCCAATGCCGCCGCACACGACAGCGGATGGCCGCCAAACGTCGTGACGTGCGCGAGCGCCGGTCGGCGGGTCAGCGTCGCGAGCACGCGGCGTGAGCCGAGAAAGGCCCCGAGCGGGAGGCCTCCGCCGAGCGCCTTCGCGAGCACGAGCAGGTCGGGGCGGATGCCGCTCTGCTCGAAGCCGAACAGCGTGCCCGTCCTGCCGAGCCCGGTCACGACCTCGTCGAAGATCAGCAGCGCGCCGACCTCGTCGCAACGGTCGCGCAGCAGCCCGAGGAACGCCGGGTCGGCGACGCGTACGCCGCCCTCGGCTTGCACCGGCTCGATGACTACGGCGGCCGTGCGGCGGTCGATGGCGCGGAGCGCGCTCGCGTCCTGCCAGGGGAGGATCGTGGCGCCCGGCAGCAGTGGCAGGAACGGATCGCGATAGACGGGATTGCCGCCGACCGAGAGCGCTCCGAAGGTGTCGCCGTGAAAGCCGAGCGCGAACCCGACGAGCCCGCTTCGGCCGGTGTGCTTGCGCGCCGTCTTGAGCGCGCCTTCGATCGCCTCGGTACCGCTGTTGGTGAAGTAGCAGGTCTCGAAGGGCGGGCCGGCGAGCGCCGTGAGACGCGTCGCGAGATCGACCTGCGACGCCAGGACGTACTCGCCGTAGACCATGACGTGCAGGTGGCGTCGGAGCTGCGCGGCGCAGGCGCGACGCACGGCCGGGTTGCCGTGCCCCAGGTTCACGACCCCCATGCCGGAGAGGAGATCGAGATACCGACGGCCGTGCGCGTCCGTGATCCAGGCGCCGCGCGCCTCGGTGATGACGAGACCGAGCGGCGCCGTCGAGGTCTGCGCGACGTGCAGACGGAAATCCCGGTCGAGGGTCCGGGTCGTCACGCGAAAGCGGCCGTCGGGTGACCCGGGGGTGTCCGACCGACGAAGCTCCCGAGGCGCGGGTGCCCGCTCTGGCACCACGCGAACGGCGGTGCCTGCAAACGCTCGAGGGGACAGAGCCGATGCGCCCCGGTGGCCTCGGCGATCGTGGCGACCTCGGCGACCCGGCTCGTCGGGCCCGCGTAGCCGATCGCTTCCACGATGCCGGCCAGGCGCCCGAAGACGGACGCCGAGGCCGAGAGGCTGGCGACCGGGAGCATCACGAGATGTCGGAACGTGGGGCTCATGGGCCAATCGCCGCTCCGATCGCAGATGACGCTTCCCGCCCCGTGCACGCCTCCATGCACCGTGACGTCGGCGCCCTCCTGACCCCGCCACCGTTGGCGCTCGAGAAAGCGCCAGACGGTGGCCGCCTCGCCGAGCGTCGGTGTGGCGCGCGGCAGCTCGCGTTCGAGCTCGCCGAGAGCGTCGGCGACGAGGGCGGCGAAGGCGCGCAGCGCTTCGCGGCCGGCATCCTCCACACACGCGATCTGCGGCGAGAGACAGCCCTGTTGATCGTAGAGCGCGACCTGCTGCGCCAGGGCGCGCGCGGTGTTCGGCGTGAGCGCCGAGCGTGCGATCAGGGCGACGCTCAATCGGTTGCCGTAGCGCAGCAGCCGCGTCGGTCTCAAGGCGTCGAGGCGATCGAGCGTCGCGTCGCGGCCGTAGGCGAGAACCACGTCGGCCGCATGGACGGCCGCGTCGTCGAGGTCGCCGGTCCCCCCGCGCCACGGCGCGATCGCGATGGCGCGCTGCAGCTCGGGCGCGACGGTCGCGATCGACGTGACGACGAGGTCCGGCAAGAACGGCTCGCGCGCGGCGGGCTTCACGAGACTCGGCACGCCGGTGAGCAGCGCGGCGACGACGCCGAAGACGCCGACGCCCGGCACGTTGCCCGCGAGCACGTGCAGCGCGAGCTCGGCCGGGGGTGGGTCGGCGGCCGTCGTCTCGCTCCGGATGGCTGCCATCAGATGAGGCGCCCGCAGCGCGCTCCAGAGATTGGTGAGGGCGATCGCGATCGCCGCCGGTGGATAGCCGGTCGAGATCGGCAGCTCCGCTAGCGCGCGGGCGCGCCACGGCGAGTCGGGCGCGAGCCAACTCTCCGCGACGCGATTGATCGCCGCGACCCGTGCGTCGATCGAAAGCGCGCGCAGCGCGGGGCCGCCCGCACGCAACGCCTGGGCGAGCGCCCGCAAGCGGGCGGGAGTGAGGGGCGCGCGAGTCGGCGTCAGGCGCTCGTCGGGACGGATCACGCGGCGCCCCCGTCGGCCAGGAGCGAGCAACCACGGGGCTCGGCACCCGGGACGCGACCCAGGAGCTCGATCGCGCCGTCGCGGACCCGGCCGAGGTCCTCGGTCTGGATCGCGAGCACCGAGCCGAGGTTGGCGAGGTCGAAGAATCGCAGGCACCCGACCTCGCCGTCCGTCACCGCGCGGCCGGTGGCGAGATCGGTCACCACCACGCGGAGCCACGGGGGCGGGCGGAGCGGACCGTCGCCGCGGGCATAGAGCTGCGAGCCGAGCTCCGTCATGCCGTACTCGTTCACGATCTGCTCGGGTCCGACGCCGAGGACGCGCCGATAGCGTGCCATGACGTCCGTCCGCGGCAGGTCGCGGTCGTACCCCTTGCAGCCGCCTGTATCGATCACGAGGCTTCCCGTCGGCAGGGAAAAGCGGCGACCGCGCGCACCGGCCCAATCGACCAGTCGGAGCAGTGCGGAGGTGACGGCGAGCACCACGATCGGTGCGGCGGTGCCGACGCGGTCGATGGTGTGGGCAAGCCGTTCCACGTCGACGCCGTCGGCGCCGAGAAACGAGGGGACGGTGTCCTCGTCGTAGGTCGCCCGGAGCCACGCCACCATGTCGCCGAGTGACGACGACGGGTGCGACGCGGGCTCGGGCGCAGCCACGAGGAACCGCCGTCGCACGCCCTTCGGCAACACGGCGCGGGCGAACCCGGCGAGCGCGGCGGTGCGGTAGACCGCGACGTCGGGGACGTGGTGCTCCGCCCGCCGATCCGGTCCGGCCGTCGTGCCGCTGCTCCGATACACGCGTTCGGCCGGCCCGCAGGCGAGAACGCTCATGCGGAACGCTTCCGCGGGGACGGCGGGAATCTCCCGCCACGAGCGGGGGGCCGGCGCGTCGATCCGATCGACGAACCGCCGGTACGCCGGGTTCGACCGATACTGGTAGCCATGGACCTCGAGCGTCAGGCTGTCAAAGTCCGGGGGGGAGGGTGCGGCGATGAAACCGAGTACGCGGCTCTGTAGTCGGCGCGCGATCGCGTCCGCCGTTTCGTTGGTCTCGGGTATGGCGTGGCTCACGTTCTGCTCACCGCGTCCGGCTACGGCCGACGTCCTGGTGCGATTCGTCAATGGCAGGGAGCTCGTCGTCCGCGAGCACTGGTTTGCTGGCACTCAGGTGTTGTTCACGCACGGTCGTGGGACGGTCGGTGTCCCGCGCACGCTCGTGGCGTCGATCGAGGCCGTCGGGGCGCAGAGAGGAATAGGGGGCGGTCATGGGGCTGTCAACGCGACGCCGCTTGTCGCTCCCACCCCGATTCGTTAGGCTCGCGCGCGATGCCGACCGCGGAAGAGCTCTACGATCTGGCCGTCGATCACGTCGCCGACGGGCGGCTCGACGAGGCGATCGCCACCTATCACGAAGCGCTCGCCCTCGACCCGGGATTCACCGACGCGTTGCTCGGCCTCGCCATGGCCTACGCCGATGCCCAGCGCTTCGACGAGGCGATCGCGCAGGGGAAGAAGCTCGTCGAGCTCACGCCCGACGACACCCTCGCGCACACCAGCCTCTCGATGTTCTATCAACGCAAGGGAATGATCGCGGAAGCCGAGGCCGAGGGGGCGAAAGCGCGCGTGCTCGACTGGAAGCGGCAGCTCGCCGAGCAGGACAAGAAGTAACCCTGGGCGACTCGGTTCGAGCAGGCCGTCACGTTTGGGGGTGACGGCCTGCCGCCCGATGGTGCTATTGCCCGGCGCCGCCCGCGGCGAGCTTCTTCTCGCAGACTTCCTTGTCGCGGCTCGCAAGCGCGAGCTGGCTCTTGAGGGTTTCGCGCTCGTTCTTCAACGTATTGACCATTTCGGTGGTGGCGGTCAGATCGCGCTGCAGCGAGCTCGCGTTGCCCCACATCGTGTAGCCGATGAAGACTCCGGCGCCGACACAGATGAGGAGAATGACGACCCAACCCGCATAGGTCCAAACGACCTCTTTGACTTCTTCTGCTTCGTGGCCTGCCTGTGTCATCTCGTGACCCCCCTTCCTACACACTCATGCTGTCGTCTGGTTGTCGGCTTGCGGCTGTGGTCCGAGGTACTGTCCGACGATCAGCCGCGCGTGCCGAAGCGCGTCGTCCAGGTCGCGAAACAGCTGTTCGCGCACCCAATCTCCCCGGATCCAACAGTCGAACGATGATGCCTCGCCAAGCGTGAACTCGAGTACCCGCTCGCCGACGGGATCACCCGTGAGGACGAAGCGTACCGAACGGCCGGAGTCCACTATCACGCCCCGCGCGCCGGGGGGAAGGGGGAGCCGGCGCTTGATGCGCTCGATCTGCCCCGCCGGTACGGACTCGTTTGGCACCATGCGTAGCAGCCGCCACTCGTTCGCAGGTGGTCGCGCCTCGTCG
This sequence comes from uncultured Polyangiaceae bacterium, assembly GCA_964631985.1. GTDB lineage: Bacteria > Desulfobacterota > Binatia > UTPRO1 > UTPRO1 > UTPRO1. The sequence continues at coordinate 7,681 of CAZWAX010000094.1, forward strand.
AGGATCTTGAGGTTCGAATCGGTCAGGCGCTGCTTGGCATCCTCCTGATCGAACGCGTAGCCGATGTCGAAGAAGCGGCTGCCAACCGGCGGCCGCTCGCCCTTGGGGGCGCTCTTGCCCGCCTCCACGGTCTTGTCGGTGTCGACCCACCAGCGGTTCGTGACCAGCGGGGCGCCGTCCTTGGGCTCGGCCATCACGTCGGTCCTAGCAGGGTCTGCGTCGGAAACACAAGGAAACCAGCGGGTTGCCGGGCTGTGTGGCATCCTCTATGGTCCCGTCCCCATGGCGGACGACGCGCAACAGTGGGCCCTCATCCTTGGCGCCTCGAGCGGCTTCGGTGAGGCCACGGCACGTCGGCTCGCGACCCGCGGCTTCCACGTCTGCGGCGTACATCTCGACCGCCGGGCCGGGATGAAGCACGTCGACGAGATCACGGCGGCGATTCGCGAGACCGGGCGGCAGGCCCTCTTTCTCAACGTGAACGCGGCCGATCACGACAAGCGACGGCAGGTGATCGACGCGCTCGCGCAGCGCATCGCCGACGACGGCGGCGGCGATGGCGTTCGCGTGCTCATGCACTCGCTCGCGTTCGGGAGTCTGAGCCCGTTCGTCGGTGCGGAGCCGGCGCGACTCGCGACGCCGGCGCAGATCGAGATGACGTTGAACGTGATGGCCCACAGCCTGGTGTACTGGGTCCAGGATGCGTGTGCCCGCGGTTTGTTGGCTCGCGGGAGCCGCGTCTTGGCGATGACGAGCGCGGGCTCGACGCGCGTCTGGCCGGGATACGGCGCGGTCTCGGCGGCGAAGGCGGCCCTCGAGGCACACGTCCGTCAGCTGGCCGTCGAGCTCGGTCCCGTCGGCATCACGGTCAATGCCATTCGCGCCGGCGTGACCGACACGCCGGCCTTCCGCAAGATCCCCGGGTCGGAGTTCCTGGCCGAGCAGGTGCGGACCCGAAACCCGAGTGGGCGGATGACCACGCCAACGGACGTCGCGGACGTCGTGGCGATGCTCGCCGGCGACGAAGCGCAATGGATCACCGGCACGGTGATCGGCGTCGACGGCGGCGAGGACGTGAGCTAGTCCGATTTGGCCTTGAAGCTGCCGAGATCGTTTTGACGGATGTCGCCTGCGAACGTCGCGCTCCAGCAGGTGCCGACGGCGTTGCTCAGCTGGACCGTCAGCGGGAATGACGTGATCGGCAGTAGCGGTAAGCCGAGCGGCTCCCCTTTGCCTTTGAGCGCGAGCCGCGCTTTGCCGGTCGCGCCGCTCCGGAGGTCGAGGACGGCGAGCCCGTTCGGCGTGAGCGCTTTCTGGGCGTAGCGAAAGCCGCTGCTCTTGATCGTCCAGCAGGGACGCGCGGCGCAGCTTCCGGCGGCCGGTGCCGCCGCGCTCGCGATCACGCTCGCCGTCCCGTCGTAGAGGCAGAGGTCGTAGCGGGTGGTGGTGGTCGGGTCGCCGAGGTCGTTCGGGAGGATCTCGCCGCCGCGGGACCACTTCCACTGCAGCGTGTCCTTGGCGTCGATCCCGTGGTCGCGCAGCGACAGCGACGACGCGCCGGTAGCGATCGGGGTGCGACAATCACCGCGCGGTGTTGAGGCGCAATGGGGTGTCGGCGTCGCGGTCGGGGTGGGGGTCGGGGCCGGGGTCAGCGTCGGGGCGACGCACGGCCCCGCGGCGACGCGCTCGGGTGCCCAGAGGTTTCCCGACATCGCGACCATCGCGAGAAGCTTCAGCGTGTTCTCGTAGTAGCCGTCGGTGCCTGCCGGGGTGGCGACGACGAGATCCCAGATCGCGTTCAGCCACGCCTGGTTCGCGGCGTCGACCATCGCGCCGACGCCGAGCGGGGCGACGAACGCCATCGAGAGGTAGTCGGCGCCGCCGATCATGGTGCCGTCGAGCTTGTAGCCGCTCTTGATCTGCGTGGGATCCTCGCCGGTTGCGGTGCGGATCCACGCGTTGATCCTTTCGACGGCGACGCGCGCCCGCGCGTCGCCGCTCACCAGCACGTCGATCGCGAGCCGCCAGGGATCACGGCACGCGTTGTAGAAGTAGCGGCCGTCGTTCGGTCCCTCGAGAAACCCGCCCGCGACCGGTTGGGGCGCGTCGAGGGGATTCTTCACGAAGTCGGGCAGGAGTCCCGTCGCCGGGGCGTAGTCATCCTGCAGCGCGGTGACGATCGTGTAGGTGTGATCGCGCAGCGTCGCCCACGTGGCGTCGCCGGTGGCGGATTCGAAGCTCCGCGTGTGATCCGGCATGAAGTCCGAGGAGCGCGTCGCGGCCTGGTACGTGGCGTTCCCCGAGGGGCCGACCCAATCGCCGAGGAGCACGTAGTGCCCGGTCGGATCGACGTCGCCGTCCGCGATGTCGACCAGTACCCGTTGCGCTTCGAGGAGGTAGTTCACCGTCCCGCAGCTTCCCCACTGCCGGTCGGCCAAGAGGAGCGCGAAGGCGATGTCGAGGTCGCCGTCTGCGGCGCTGTCGAAATCGCCGGGCGGCGTCGCGCAGGTGAGATCCTGATACGAGCCCATCAAGTGCTGGTGAAACGCCGTTGGGTGGGACCGGAAGTAGTCGAACATCCCGTCGAAGATCTGCTGCGCGTTTGGCTCATGTCCCGCCATGAGCGCCATCAGCATCATGCCGTAGCCGTGGCCTTCGGCGACCGTCAGGTTCTGCTCGTCGGTGGCCGTGAGCACGACCCATCGTCCGTTGCCGCAGGTCTGGCTGAGGAAGCGCGCCTTCCACGCGTCGTAGAAGTCGCGCACCGCCTGATCCAGTGTCGACTGGCCGACGTGACTCGGACGGATGGTCCCGGCCGCGTAGCTCATCGGGTGCGAGCCGAACGGATACGCGTCGGCGGCGAGCGCTGCCGCCGGCACGACCCCCATCGCGATCATCACGACGGCCGCGGCGACGCGTGAAGCTCCGACGACCAGGGCACTTCGCGATCGAGAACGCATACCGGCGGCTCTCCCTGACCCGGCAGCGTCGCGGTTGTCAGCCGGCGGAACGGCGACGCGCCACGCTGCGTGCTTCGCCCGTCATGCGGATGCGCGTCATCGGCGCTTGCTGCGCGCGCTGCGGCTTTCGGATGGCATCGTTGATGCCCGACATCATGTTGTCGGCTAAAAGATCGGCTTTGCGTTCGGCGTCGGCCCAGAAGAGGTAGTGCCCCATCTCGTGGTGAACGGTATGGATCCACTGCCGCATGCCGTTGTACTTCCGCCCGCGCTTCCAGTTCTCGGGATGGACGAGGCCGATCTTGCCGTCGTCCCACGTGCGCCCCGCGCCTTTGCCCCAATCGAGATATTCGTACCATTCGACCTTCGGTTGCCGGACGCCATAAAAACGACAAATCGTCGATACGAATCGCCGAAACTCTGCGGCACGATACGTCGCAAAAAAGTTTCGCAATGCACGATCGACGTCGCGTCGCGCGCGCACCGTCGGAAGAATCATTCGCATGTTCGGAGCCTCGAAAGTGTTGAGCAGGAAGCGTGGACCGGCAAACCTTAGGCGGGGAGGAATGGGCTGTCAACTGACATCGGCACGTCGAGCGACACTATAGGCGACGCGAATGATTCGGCAGGAGGCGGTGCTGCGGAAAGGGGCAGGAGGCGGGCCCGGAGACGAATCCGGTGCCCGCCTTTCGAGCAGGAACGCCCCGTCAGGACGACCGGACGTAGCGGGTTCCGCGTCGGGTTCCGGTGCGCTTGAGCTTCTTCTCGTTGACCCACCCCGTCAGGCGTTGCGACAGGGTTCCCGCCGCAACGCCCGGGGCGATGGCGCGTACGTCACTGGCTTTGAACGACGTTTTGGGCAGCTTGGCAAACACCTGATCCCAATCGACGCGCTTTCGGCCGCCGCCCGCCGCCCGGCGCCCCTTGCCTCTGCGTCCGCCGCTGCCGCCGCTGATTGCTACGCCGAGCTCCGCGAGCAGGTCCTGACGCTGCTGATTCAGCCGGTCGATCTGACGCTCGATCGTCCGCACCTGCTGCATGCCGGCGCGGCGGAGACGTCCCATCATTGCCTCGGCGCGTCGTCGCAAAACGGCCAACGTACCCGACGTCCGACCGCGCGTACGCGTCGTTTTCTTTTTCGTCGCCATGTGTGACCCCCATTGAGAAATATGATGAACGTAAAAAGACGTTCCATCGATATCAATGCTGGTTCACAGGCGCAACAGGATATTCTCGGATGATAACTCTCCGACAAATGGCGGATATCCATATTGAAGCCTGGCTTCATCCTTACCCGTCGGATATCGCGTCGCTCCAATCCCCTGCATACGTCATCGTCAGGTGCAGCACGGTCTCGAGCCGGCCGGGGTTGCGGTAGACATGGGGCCGGTCGGCCCGGAAGAACACGACGTCGCCGACGCCGAGCGTCGCTTCGGACGTGCCGGCTCGGACGATCACGACGCCGCGGACGACGACGATGTGCTCGAACGTGTCGACGGCGTGAGGCGCCGCCTCCTCGCGCCATCCCGGGGCGAGCGTCACCTCGTAGACTTCGGGCTCCCGCGGATCGCCAGCGGCGGAAAGCGACCGTGACCGAAAGCCGCCGTCGGTCGAGTCGACCATGTGACTTTCGGCGACCCGCAACACATGGAAGCTCGTCGTCGCGCACGGAGCTCCGGAAAGGAGCACCCCAAATGGGATCTCGAAGGCGTCGGCCAGGGCCCAGAGTGTACGCAAGCGTGGCGTCCCGAGGCCCCCTTCGATGGCCGCCAGCTGGTCGGTCGTCACGCCGCTGATCGCGGCGAGCCGGTCGCGATCCCAGCCCGAGTTGCGGCGCAAGCGGGCCACGTTGGCCGCGACCGCCTCGATCATTTCTCTCTCGTGTTTGCCCTCGGCCCCGGGGGCCGCGAGCGGGTCGGTGCCCGCCATGACACGCTCCTCGGCGTACTATGCAGTGGTTGGCGGCGTGCTCGAACGATCCCCATGCTCGTCCAAGCACACCGCCGCGAGACGGGCCTCCGAGCTGCCGTTGCCGGGTAGCCCGAGCGTCAGCGAAACATGCAAGCGTCCTGACAAGCGACGCCGCTTCTTCCGAACGTGCCGGTGGAGCATCGCCAGGTTGCAGGGTGAAGCTGCCGCCGCGAAGTAGAGGGACTCATGCGGTGACACGATCCATGCCTGCAACATGTCGATCTCCGTCCCGACTCAGAAAGCGATGGCGAAACGCGTGAGCAGTACGTCCTCGTGACGCCGGTCTTTGCCGGAGAAGGCAACCGTGCCATCGAAGTCGGTGCGCTCGTAGTTGAATTGGATCTTGAAGGCCCGGTTGAAGTACCAGTTCAGACCGGCGGTGTAGGCCCAGGCTTCGTCGGTGCCCGTTGCGAGCCGGGCATCGATCGCGTCGTCATCGAGGCTCACGTTGCTGACGCGGCCGGCGATCTCGAACGCGCCCCAGCGGCCGTTGAACGGGTCGAAATTGTTGATCGGTGTCACCATCTTGTAAGACGCGTCCTCGCCGGTGATCACCCACGACGCCTGGGCGAACCAGCCGTCGCTGTTCTCCTTGGCGCTGCGGTCTTCGGCGGCATCACCGCTGCCGACGGTACCTTTGATCCTCGACTCGGACTTGTAGTACTCGCCCATGAAGCCGAACGGGCCCCAGAACCAGTACGCCTGCGGCGCGACGCGCCACTGGTCGCCTTTCCCGACCACCGTGTTGTTGGCGTAGCGATAGAAGCTCGAGCGGCCGGCGGTCCGGAAGTTGACCGCGCCGTTGTCGTCGGTTCGGTTGCCGAAGGTGCCGGCGAGCCCGAAGCCGAGGTTCTCGAGCGCCCCGATGCCCGAACCTCTGCCGGGATGGGTGAAGACGCGGCCGGCGAAGTCCTTGTCGCTGTTGCGGTCGTCGTCGGTCGAGCCGCCGTCCTGGAGGCCGTTGAAGATGCCCAGTTGGTACTGGAATACCCCCCCGGCGATGTCGCCGGAGAGTTGCAGCCCGACGTCGCGATTGGGCGCGATGTTCTGGGCCAGCGAGCGCTCGACGAACAACAGCTCGGCACCGGACTGGAGCCGTTCGAGGCTGAAAGGCTCCTTGAACTTCCCGGCCCGGAGCGAGACGTACGGCGCAAAATAGTTGACGTCGATGTAGCCGTCCTGAAGGGTCGGTGAGCTGCCGGCGAAGTCCGGCATGATGCGGAACCCAAAATACTTGAACACGGTGCCGTCGAACTGCGGACGCACGCGGCGGAGGAAGAAGCTGTCGTTGCCCGTGTCTCCCTTGGTGGACGGGAAGAACCGAGCGTCCGCCTGTGAGTAGCCGCGGAGCTTGAACTGGAAATCGCCGCTGGGCGACTGCAGGAAGAAGCCGTCCTTCCAGCCCGCGAGCACCTTCTGCTTCTTGAGGGTCTCGTCGACGATGTTCTTCACCTCCGACTCGCCGACAGGCGGCTCTTCGGTGGCGCGCGCGCGCTCGCGCTTCAGTTGCTCGATCTCGGCTTCGAGGGCGCGCAGGCGCTCGTCGACGTTGCCGCCTCGTGCGGCGCTGCCGGCAAAGGAAACGCCGGGACCCGTGACGACCAGCCCCGCCATCATCGCGGCAGCGAGCCATCGCTTCCCTAGTGCATTGGTTCTCATGGTGGTGACCTCCCGATAGAGATGCGCGAGCGTCCGGTGTGTCCGGTGGCCGGCGTGAGTTTTCGATTTCCGTGGTCTCCCGAGGACGGGTCGACGCGCGGGCGTGGACTGTCGTTCCGTGGTGCTCATGACGCGGCCGTCGCGGTCGTGCGTTCGGTCACGCTGCGGTGGACGCGCGCGCCCCCCAGCGCGCGCGTCCACCGCTCCCAACCACCTTCCTCCCCCCCTTCCCACGACGACGTTACGGGCCGCGCGGGTGCGGTGGTCTCGGTCGGAATCTCGCCTGACAAGTGCTGGGCGACGCCGGCGCAGAGCGCGCGCACGCGTGCCAGGCGCGCCTCATTGTCGGCGCGTTCCTGCAAGCGGACGACGAGATCCGCCGGCGTTGCGGCGTGATCCGCGGTCAGCGTCTCGACGACGACGCGCAGATCGAGTCGCAGGACGCGGGCCAAGTCGGCGAAGTCCGCCGGGTCCGTGGCAAGCTCCTCGAGGAGCGACGGCGTCGGGCGACAGCCGTCCGCGGCCCCGCTGTCATCGGTTGCCGCCTCGACCGGTCGTGCGTTCCATCGCTTCAGGACGTCTCGGAGAAACATGCCACGCTCCTTTCTCGGGAGTCTCTGGCGTGCCTCCGGTCGTCCGGTCAGCGGCGCGTGTTCAGTACGAAATCAGCGTCGGCCTCCCGCGCTGCGGGTCGGCCCAGACGTCAGCGGCGGTCGGCGCGTTGCAGGCGCACTTTCTCGGTGCGCTCCACCTGCACGATGACGCCGTTCTGGACGACGGCGGTCACCGTGCCGAACTCGAGCCCACGGAGCGCGGACTCGATGCGGCCGAGTGCTCCGGTGTCACGGGTCGATTCCTGCACCTCCAAGCGAAACTCGTTCCCCTCTGCCTGCTCGCGACTCATGGAATGGCTCCTTTCAGATCTGGAAATCGTGCACGAAGACTCGAACGTTGCGCGGCGCCACGTACACCGTGTCCCCGCTCTTCAGCCGCAAATCGGCATAGCGTTCCCAACTGACGTCGACGTTCAGCCACACCCCGAACTCCTCGGCGTGGAGGCGGACCTTCACGACCGGGCGCGCGGGATTGATGTGGACGACGTTGGCCTTGAGCGCGGGCCGGCCGTTCCGCTCGCGCTGGATCTCGAGCTCGTGCGAGCGGACGAAGGCCTTGGCGCCGCTCGGATCGCTGGCGCTCTCGGGCGGCATCGCCACCTGGAGCGTGTCGATGGCGGCCCGGTCGCCCTTGATGCTGCCGTGGAAGACGTTGACGTTGCCGAGGAAGTCCATGACGAACGGATTCGCCGGGTGCTCGAAGATCTCGGCGGGGCTGCCGACCTGCTCGATCTTGCCCTTGCTCATGATGACGACGCGGTCGGCGACCTCGAATGCCTCTTCCTGGTCGTGGGTGACGAACACGCTGGTCACGTGGATCTCGTCGTGGAGGCGGCGGAGCCATTGGCGCAGCTCCTGGCGCACCTTCGCGTCGAGCGCGCCGAACG
>CAZWAX010000095.1:0-15665 GCA_964631985.1 uncultured Polyangiaceae bacterium
GGGCCGCTGGCTCGCCGTCGCCGCCTCCGCCGAGGCGTAGGTCGTGCCGTCGGAGTCGGTCTTCCGGATCGCGATCGCGTAACGGCGTGCTCCGGCCTGGAACGCGGCGGTGAGGTCGATCGCAACGGCCTGATTGGCGCCCACCGGTCCGAGGCTCGCGAGCGTCGTCGCCAACGTCGGCACGTAGGGTGAGGCGTCGGCCGCGCTGACCTGGTCGTCGCCGTTGGTGTCGACCTGAATCCACTTGAGGCCCGGTCCGGCGGCGCTGGCGGAGCTGGCGCCGTCGCGATTGCCCTCGATCCAGCCGGTCGCGACGGGGTAGAACGTGCCGCCGTTGGTCGAGGCGTTGGTACACCACAGCGTCAGCGTGGCGCGCAACACCGGGGCGCTCACGCCGGTCAGGTCGAACTCCAGATAGGCGAGGCTCCGCGGGCTGCCGTCGACCTCGAGCTGCGGCGCGATGCCGTGGTCCCACGTCTCCTCGGTGCCGACCTCGATGTAGGTGTCGGCCACCGCACCGAGATCCAGGATCCCGGCCGGACCGGGGGTCGGGGACGGCGTCGGCACGGCCGTCGCGGTGCGCGTGGGTGTGGGCGTGACGCTGGCCGTCGGGGTGGCGGTACGCGTCGGAGTCGCGGTCCGGGTCGGCGTCGCCGTGAGCGCGCCCGTCAGGGTCGACGTCGGCGTCGGGCTCGCGGTTGGCGTCGAAGTGGGTGTGACCGTACGCGTTGCGGTCGGCGTCGTGGTCGGGGTCGGCGTCGTCGTCCGCGTCGCGGTTGCCGTCGCGGTCGGCGTGGGTGTGGCGGTCCGGGTCGGGCTCGCGGTCGGCGTGGCGGTGACGGTGGCGGTTGGGGTCGCGGTCGGTGTCGCGGTCGCCGTCGGCGTCGTCGTCCGTGTCGGTGTCGGGGTGATCGTTGCCGTGGCCGTGGGAGTCGGGGTGCGCGTCGGCGTCGCCGTCCGCGTGGCGGTCGGGGTCGCGGTGCTGGTGGGCGTCGTCGTGCGTGTTGGCGTCGCGGTCGTGGTGCTGGTCGGGGTTGCCGTCCGTGTCGCGGTCGGGGTCGCGGTGCGGGTCGGGGTCGCCGTCAGCGTCGCGGTCGGCGTGACCGTCACCGTCGGGGTGGCCGTGCGCGTCGCGGTCGGTGTCGCCGTCCGGGTCGGCGTCGCCGTCAGGACGGGCAGGGGTGTCGTCGTGCGCGTCGGCGTCGGGGTGGCGGTCCGGGTCGGCGTCGGTGTCAACACCGGCGTCGGCGTCCGGTCGTCCAGCGTCGTGAAGCTCCAGGTCGGACCCTGGATGGTGCTCGCGCCGTCGCTCACGGTCGCGTACCACTCGTACTCGCTGGCCGCCGCGAGGCTCGGCCACGGCGCGGTGGCATGCGCCCCGGACGCGACGGTGCGGGTGGCGATCTGCGTGAAGCCGCCGCCGCCCATCGCGTAGTCGAGCGTGAACTGGCTGCTGTCGTCGATCTCGAACTCGTTCCGGGTGGGCGAGTAGGTCTGGACGTAGATCCTGTTGTCGGAGGGCGAGAACCGCATGATGCGGAGCCAGCCATCGCCGCCGTTGGCGCGGCTCTGGTAGTCCGACACCAGCGAGTAGACGGTGTTGCCGTTGAACGTGTCGCTCCGCCGGCCCTCGGGCGGCGAGACGTGGCCGGAGAGCATCAGGAAGAGATTCGGATTGCCCTTGAGCGCGTCGTAGATCGCTTGGCCCTGGGCGCCGAAGGTCGACAGGTTGCCGGGGGAGCTCGAGCCGCCGTTCAGGATGTAGTGGCTCGCCACGATGGCGCGCCGGTCGGGGTGGGCCTGGAGCACGCCGTTCGCCCACGCCAGGACGTCGGCATCGGGCGTGGTGTCGTACTCGAAGTGGATGATGATGAAGTCCATGCCCCCACCCGAGAAGAGCGCGTAGTGGTTGTCGTTGTTGGTCGGGGGGTAGTGGCCGCCGTAGTACTCGCGGCCCTCGAAGCGCGCGATCCCGAAGAACTGGTTGTAGAAGGTCGTGGTGCCGTTGGGGTCGCCGATCGGGCTCTGATCGTGGTTGCCGACGCAGACGCCGAACGGAATGCCCTCGGGGAGCTGCGTCGTCACCGGGTTCTCGAGGAGACTGAGCGACGCGTCGGCCCGCACCCACTCGATGTCGTTGCCGCCGTTGTCGCCATGCTCGACGCAATCGCCGAGCTGGGTCGCGAAGACGATGTTGCGGTCGTCGCGTTGGTCGACGATCCATTGCGTCTGGGCGGTGAAGGTCGCGGGCGTGCCGCCGTTCATGTTGGAGACGTAATATTGGGTGTCGGGGATGGCGATGATCGTGAAGTCCTCGGCGACGGTCTTCCGTCCGAAGAACGTCACCGTCACCGGGCTCCCGTCCCCGTCGGTCGCGATGACGTCGAGCGTCGGCGAGCGCGAGACGTTGCTCGCGCCGTCCGCCGGAGCAAACAGAATCGGCGCCGCCGGGCAGCTGCCGCTGCTCGCGATGGCGCAGGTGTCGGTGGCGTCGTTGCAGAGGCGGTTGCAGCCCGACGCATCGATGCACGGGTCGCCGCTGTGGTCGCCGCAGCGCACGGTCGCGTCGCAGGCGTCGCTGCCGGTGCAGAAGAGCCCGTCGCTGCACGTCCCCTGACCGCCGAAGATCATGCCGGTGCGGAACCGGACGGGACCGTTCACCAGCGTCCCGTTCGACAGGTTCGGACCGATGGCATCGGCCGTGGCGGTGCCGCTCACTTCGTCGAAGCCCCAGCGCGCGATCAGATTCGCTCCCGGGGTCGTGATCTGTTGCAGGTAGCTCGCCGCGATGTCGGCATCGCTGCGCGCGCCGCTCCACACCCGTACCTCGGCGAGACGGCCGTCGAAGAAGCCGTCGGCGACCCCGGTGGAATTGTAGGCGGTGCCGATGCCGAAGGGCTGGATGCTGTCCGAGCGCGGCAGCCGGTTCGCCCCGACGACCTGCGTCGCCTCGAGGGCGCCGTCGACGTAGAGGCGCCAGGTGGTGCCGTCGAAGCTCGCGGCCACGTGGTACCAGGCGTTGAGCAGGAGGGAGGTGCTGCCGATGACGGTGTGGTTCAGGCTCGGCTGCGTGCCGCCGAGCGCGACCGACGTTTCCTCGTAGTCGGCGAAGGGTGCGCCGTCGGAGTTGCGGATGCCGAGGAAGAAGTTGAAGTCGCGGTTGTCGCCGCCGGCGGGATCGATCTGGCCGCGGCCCTTGGTGACGAGCGGGATCGCGTCGGTCACGCCGCCGACGTCGCCGGTGTTGGTCGTCACGCCGGCGCCGCGGCGGTTCACCCAGGCCTCGATCGTGAACGTCGAGAGCCCGAGCTCGGCCGGGTTGCCGACGCTCACCTGATCGTCGACGCCGTCGAACGCGAGCGCGGCACTCGCGAGGTCCTGACAAAGGACGAGGTCGAAGGGCGCGCCCGCGACCCGCGTGACGACGGCCGGCGCCACGGTCGTGATCGTGCCGTTCTGTGCCGGTGCCACGGAGTCGGGCACGGTCGTGCCGTTGGCGGCGCTGCCGGTCTCGTCGAGCCCCCAGCGGGCGATCAGAGCGGCATCGGCGGGATTCCGGGTGTTCACGGTGCTGCGGATCTGGGTGGCGGTGCGGGCGGTGTTCCAGATGCGGGCCTCGTCGAGCCGGCCGGCGAAGAATCCCGACGCCACGCCGGTCGAGTTGAGCGCCGTCGCCAGGGCGGCGTGCTGCACGCTGTCGGCACGCACCGGCTGCCCCACGAACTGCTCGGCCTCGAGCACGCCGTTCAGATAGAGCCGCCAGGTGCCCGTGCCTGGTGTGGTCCCGCCGTCGTACGTGGCCGCGGCGTGGTACCAGACGCCGTCCTGCAGGCGCGTGATGCCGACGATCGGGTGATTCAGGCTCGGGCTCGCACCGTTCGCTCCTTCCTCGAAATCGGCCGCGAGGACGTTGGTGGTCGACTCGATGCCGAGGAAATAATTCATGTCGACGTTCGTGCCCTGGTCGACCTCGTTCCGGCCCTTGGCGAGCAGCGGAATCGCCGTGACGCCACCGGTGCCGGTGCTGAGCGCGGCGCCGGTCCCTTCCTTCATGAACCAGGTCTCGATGGTGAATTGCGCGAGACCGAGGGCGCTCGTGTTGCCGAACGTGACGTAGGCGTTGGAGCCCGGGAAGCCGAGCGCGTTGTTGGTGGGCGTCACGCTCGGCGTCGGCGTCCGCGAGGGCGTCGCCGAGGCGGTGCGGGTCGGCGTCGCGGTGCTCGTGCTCGTCGGGGTCGGGCTCTCGGAGGCGGTCGCCGTCGGTGACGCCGTCGGGGTGGCCGTCGCCGTAGTCGTTGGGGTCGGGGAGTCGGTCGCGGTCGCCGTTACCGTCGGCGTCGGTGTGATGGTCGCGGTCGGCGTCGCGGTCATCGTCGGCGTCGGCGACTCTTCCGGGGTCTCGGTCGGGGGCGCGGTTGCCGAGGCCGTGGGCGTGGCCGTCGTGGTTGGCGTCGGGGTCGTCGTGGCCGTTGCGGTCGGCGTCGCGGTTGCGGTGGGCGTCTCCGTCGGATCGGGCGGCGGTGTCTCCGTCGTCGTCGGCTCGGGTGTCGGGGTCGTCGTCGGCGTCGGGGTGGCCGTCGGCGTGAGCGTCGCCGTCGGCGTCGCGGCGGGGGTGGCGGTCGGACACGGTCCGCCGGCGTGGACGCTGCAGCGCAGCGTGCCGCCGTCGCAGCTGTCGGCGCCGTTGCATGCCAAGCCGTCGTCGCAGGCGCCGGCTCCGGCGAGCGGGCCGATGCGACGCCAGGCGGGTCCGTTGGGGTGCGGCGTGGGCGTCGGGCCGAAGAGCGTGAGGGTCGTGAGGTTCGGGCCGATGGAGTCCGCGGCCGTCGTTCCCGTGCTCTCGTTGAGACCCCAGCGCGCGACCAGCCCGGTGCACGGCGGCGGGCACGCCGCGAGTTGCGAGCGGTAGCTCTCCGCGATCTCGGCGGCGCTGCGGGCGACGTTCCAGACCCGCACCTCGTCGATCATGCCGTCGAAGAACCCCTGCGCCGTGCCGTTGGAGGAGAACGCGGTGCCGACGCCGAAGGGCTGGATGCTGTCGAAGCGCGGGACCTGTCCGGGCGGGACGGCCACGGAGCTCTCGAGCGCGCCGTTCAGATAGAGCGCCAACGACGTCCCGTCGTAGGTCGCGGCCGCGTGGTACCAGACGTTGTTGCTGAGCGCGGTCGTTCCGAGGAGCGCGTGGTTGTTCAGGATCGGCGGAGTGACGGTCGGCGCCGGGGCCGTGGGCAGCACGTGCTCGAAGTCGATGCCCAGGACCGCCGGGCTCGGCGTCACGCCCGGGCTCGCGCTCGGAGCCGGGCGAATGCCGAGGAGGTAGTTGGCGTCGAGGTTGTTGCCATCCGCCTCGCCGCGGCCTTTGCTGACCAGCGGGATGATGGCGGTGAACCCTCCCGCACCGGCACCACTCGTGCTCGTGGTCGAGCCGGTGCCCTGACGCATGAACCAGGTTTCGATGGTGAAGGTCGTGAGACCGAGCTCGTTCCCCGCGCCGTTCGGCGTTGGCGCCGCGTTGGGAAGGCGGAGGCGATCGTCGAACCCGTCGAAGTCGAGGGCGTAGTTGGGAGCGTCGACGCATGCGGCGATGTCGAAGGGCGCGTTGCCGACCCACGAGAAATTCGCGCCGCTCCCCGGGAGGAGGGTGCCGCCGGTCACGGTGCCGACCGAATCCGCGACCGCCGCGCCCGTGCCCTCGTCGAGGCCGAAGCGCGCGACCAGCGCGGGGTCGGAGGGATTCGGCACGTTCATCGTCGCGCGGATCTCGGCCGCCGATCGCGCCGTGCTCCAGAAGCGCGCCTCGTCGATCACGCCCGCGAAGAATCCCGTCGCCGCCCCGGTCGTCGTGAGGGCGCTGCCGAGCGCGGCATGCTGCAGGCTGTCGAAGCGCGGCGGCTGACCGACGAAGAGCTCCGCCTCCTGGAGACCGTTCAAATAGAGACGCCAGGTGCCGGTGGTCCCGTTCGGGGCGTTGGCGTCCCAGTCATAGGTGGCGGCGGCGTGGTACCAGACGTCGTTCTGGATCGGCGTCATGCCGAAGACCGGGTGATTCAAGCTCGGCGCGTTGCCGGCGAGCCCAGTGTTGGCTTCCTCGAAGTCGGCACACAGCACGTTGTCGGTCGTGCGGATGCCGAGGAAGTAATTCATGTCCTGGGTGTCGCCGTTGTCGGCCTGATTGCGTCCTTTGGTCAGCAGCGGAATCGCGGTGATGACGCCGCCGGTGCCGGTGCCGGTCGCGACGCCGGTGCCTTCACGTTTGAACCAGAGCTCGATGGTGAAGCGGGAGAGGCCGAGCGCTCCGGGGTCCGGCGACCCGAAGCTCACGTAGGCATTCGTGCCGCCGAGATCGAGGCCGCTGGTCTGCGCGACCGCTTCCCCGACCGAGGCCACGAGCAACGCGACCAGGCAGGGGATCGCGATGCCGCGGCGGAGGCGGCGCGGCGCGCGCACGGGCGCCGCCGAATGCATGCGCCCGGGCCGCGGGCGTCGTATGGGGTCGCCGTTCAGGTCAGGGGCATGGGACCGAACGAGCGCCGCGAGAGGGGCGGCCATGGGCACCTCGATGTTCGGGGTGGGGAAGCGTCAGGTGCATGAGGCGGTTGGAGCTCCCGGTGAAGCTGTTGGCCGAGGTCGGTGAGGCTCGGACGCTAGGGTCTGCCGTAGGCGCGACTATTGCCTTCACCATGGCCCCCGCGATGCTGTCAAACGAAATCAACGCCGCGGGGGATGGCGGCTCCACCGCTCGCACCCGGCCGCGGCGGTGGTGTAGAGGACGTTGGCTATGGATCGGGCGCTCGGTGGGATCATGGTCGTCGACCTGACGGTCGAGTTTTGGGGTGCGATCGGGGCGGCGTTGCTCGCGGATTTCGGTGCCCAGGTGATCCATGTCGATCCACTTGGCGAGGCCCCCGCCGTCGACGACGACGTGCCCGCCGGCGCATGGAACGCCCGCAGCGAGCTCGCGCAACGCAACAAGCAGAGCCTCGCCGTCGATCTCGACGACCCGCGGGGCCGGGAGCTGGTACGGGAGCTGATTTCCAAGGCCGACGTCGTGATCACCGACCGACCGCGTATGGCCCTCGCCGCGCTCGGCCTCGACTATGCGTCACTCGCGGCACGGCAGCCCGAGCTGATCTATGCCCGTGGCTCCGGCTTCGGGCCGCAGGGGCCGGATGCGGATCGGCCCGCGATCGACGAGCTCGCCGCCGCCCGCACCGGGATGATGCCGATCCTGCCGCAGCCCGGACAGCCGCCGGTCTTTCCGGGGCACGGCCAGATGTATACGGCGGTGATGCTCGCCTTCGGCATCCTGACGGCGTTGCACCATCGCGCCAAGACCGGAGAGGGGCAGGAGGTCGATACCTCGCTGCTCGCCGGCAACATGTACGGCGCCAGTCTCGATCTGCAGGCCTACCTCGCGATCGGCGGCGAGCGCATGCTGCAGCCGATCTCGCGCCTCGACGCCGGCAACCCCATGAGCGGCACGATGTACATGAGCGCCGACGGGCCGTGGGTGACGCTCACGATGCCGGATACCGACCGCTGGTGGCCCATCTTCGCCCCGCTCGTCGACCTCGCCGTCGACGACCCGCGCTTCGACAGCCACGACAAGCGTTGCGGCGGAAGCCGGCTCGAGATGATGCAGGTGCTGGAGGCCGCGTTCCGTCGCAAGTCGGCGGCGCACTGGCGGGCCATGTTCCAGGAGCACCAACTCTCGGCCGACATCATCGAGACCTACGAGTTTCCGGTCGCCGACCCGCAGGTGTACCGCAACCGCTACCTCCTCGAGCTCGACGATCCGAGCCACGGCACGCAGCTCATGCTCGGCTTTCCGATCTTCATGAGCGAGACCCCGGCGCGGCTCTTCCGCGGTGCGCCCGCGCGCGGGCAGCACGGCGCGGAGATCCTCCACGACGTGCTCGGGGTCTCCGAGGACGCGATCACGGCGCTCCGCGACGTCCGGATCATCGGATAGGCCGAGCCATGGCGAGCGCTCTCGAAGGCCTGCGGGTCATCGATCTCACGGTGTGGTTCCAGGGACCGGTCGCGGCCCAGCACCTCGCCGACTTCGGCGCCGAGGTCATCAAGGTCGAGCGCCCCAAGGGCGGCGACCAGGGCCGCGGCGTGCGCAGCATCAAGGCGTTGCCGGTTGGAGATTGGAACCAGTACTTCCTGGTCATCAATCGCAACAAGAAGAGCATGGCGCTCGATCTCAAGACCGAAGCCGGACGTGGGATCATGTATCGCTTGGCGGAACAGTCCGACGTGTTCCTGTCCAACCTCGGCATGGACAGTCTGGAAGCGTGGGGGCTGACCTGGGAGAAGCTGCACGCCATCAATCCCAAGCTCATCTACGCAACCACCACCGGCTACGGGCCCTACGCCACCACCAGTAAGCCCGCCTTCGACATGACGGTGCAGGCACTGACCGGCCTGATGAGCCGGCTCGGCGAGCCCGACCAGCCGCCGATCTACCTCGGCATGGGATCGGGCGACGCCTACGGCGGCCTGATGGCGGCGCTCGCCATTCTGCTCGCCCTCTGGCGGCGAAATACGAGCGGCATCGGGCAGCGCATCGACGCCTCGCTCTACGGCGCGCAGCTTTTTCTCGCCGCCCCGACGCTGCAGGCGTTCCTCGCCACGCGCGATCCGCGCTACTCGGGCCAGCAGTCGCGGACGGCGGCGCGCAATCCGCTGTGGAACACCTACCGTGCGAAGGACCAGTGGCTCGTGCTCTGCGTGCCGAACCGTGACGACGCCTTCCATGCGCTCTGCCGCAGTCTCGATGATGCTGAGCTCGCGAACGACGCCCGCTTCGCGAACCCGGCGCGGCGGCGTGAGCACGCCCGCGAGCTGGTGACGCGGCTCGATGCGGTGATCGCCCGTCGTCCCGTCACCGAGTGGATGGCGCGCTGGACGCCGCTCGGCATTGCGGCGAGCCCGGTCGCGACGCTGGCCGATCTCGCCGCCGACCAACAGGCCTGGGAGAACGACTATCTTCTCGAGACCCCCTGTGAGGAGGTGCAACGTACCGTCACCGTCCGCGGCATGCCTGTGACGCTCAGCAAGACGCCGGGTACGGTGCGGAGCCTCGGTCCCGAGCTCGGCCAAGACACCGAGATGATCCTCTTCGAAATGCTCGGTTATTCCTGGGACGAGATCGCCGAGCTGAAGGCCAAAGGGGCTATTCCATGAGCTGGCCATTCCTGTTTGCTCCCGCGCCGCTGCGCTTTGCGATGAGCTCGCGACCCGAAGTCAATTCGGGTCGCTCTGCGGCTGCGCCGCGGTCTTAGGGCGCTCAGCGATGACTCCGCTCGAGGGCATTCGGGTGCTCGACCTCGCGACCATGCTCGCGGGGCCGTATGCCGCGACGTTGCTCGGCGACCTCGGGGCGGACGTGGTCAAGGTCGAGTCGCACTACGGCGACGACAGCCGCCATCTCGGTCCCGAACGCGACGGCCAGCGCGCCCCCTTTCTGAGTCTCAACCGCAACAAGCGGAGCCTGGTGTTGGATCTGCAGAAGCCAGAGGCGCAGGCGGTCTTCGCGCGCCTCGCCGCCACCAGTGACGTCGTCATCACCAACGTGCGCGAGCCGGCGCTCTCGCGCCTCGGACTCGCTTACGAGCAGGTGCGTGCGCACCGGGGCGACGTGATCTGGGTGGGGGTGACGGCCTTCGGACCCGACGGACCCTATGCCGGCCGGCCCGGCATCGACTTCCTGGCCCAGGGCTACGCCGGTCTGCTGTCGCTGAACGGCGACCCCAAGGGCGATCCGGTGCGCGTCACGGTCCCGCTGGTCGACGTCATGACCTCGGAGCTCGTCGTGACGGGCGTGCTTGCCGCGCTCCTGGTGCGCGGCAAGACCGGTGCGGGCCAGCGCATCGACGTCTCGCTGCTCGATGCCCTGGTACACGCCCAGGCGAGCGGCCTCGGGGCGTACTTCCTGAAACAGGAGATCACGCCGCGCACCGGCAACCGCAGTCAGTACTTCGCGCCCTCGGGTGTCTATCGCTGCGAGGACGGCAAGGGCATCGTCATCACCTGTCCCTCCGACAAGTTCTTCGCCAATCTCTGCCGCGCCTTGGAGGTCGACTGGACGGCGGATCCACGCTTTCGTGTCATCGCCGAGCGCCTGCGGCACCAAGACGAGCTCGACGCCGTGGTCGCGGCCCGCTGCCGCGATTTCGCGCGCGACGAGCTGCTGACCAGACTGATCGAGGCCGACGTTCTGGCGGCGCCGATCCACGACATCCCCGAGGTCGCCGCCGACGTCCAGGTGCGCCACAACGACATGATCGTTGCGACCGAGCACGCGACGCTCGGCCGTCTCGAGGTGACGGGGGTGCCGGTCAAGCTGCGTGGTACGCCCGGCAGCGTGCGACGGAGCCCGCCGGTGCATGGGCAGCACACCGAGGAGATTCTCGCCGAGCTCGGCTACGGTCCAGAGACGATCGGGGCGCTCAAGAATAGCCGAACGGTGGGGACGGTAGACGCCGGAACGGTGGTCGCTGCCGCCGCGAAGCAGGCGGGAACTCCCCGGGCGCCGGAAACGGGTTGATGGGCGGTCCAGATCAAGAATAGCCTGGGGATCTGCTGGGATGCCAACTACACCAACCCGGCGATCTAGAACGGGCAAGTGGAGTTCCGCGACAAGTCCGACTGAACGGTCGGCGCCGTTCGCGGTTCGTGACGGTGCCGACTCCCCTCAGGCCGAAGTGCCCAGCAAAGGTGTGGCAGGCCGGCGACTCATCGGCCGCAACAGCGCTTGAACTTCCTTCCACTTCCG
Organism: uncultured Polyangiaceae bacterium; assembly: GCA_964631985.1. GTDB lineage: Bacteria > Desulfobacterota > Binatia > UTPRO1 > UTPRO1 > UTPRO1. The sequence continues at coordinate 10,784 of CAZWAX010000095.1, forward strand.
CAGGGGCATGGCTGATTCCGATCTGATCCCCTCATTCGAGCGGGTTGTTGAATTGCTCGGTTCACGCGGACCCTGGCCTCCTCCAAGAATACACGCGGCGATCCTCGTTGTGCCCACTTCTCGACGTACAGAGCGTCCAGTGCCCCCACGGTGATGCCGGCGGCCGTACCGAGCAAGCCTAGCCCTGGGCTAGAATGCACTATCAACCCGCAACCCGCGCGATTTCGATGGACGGTCGGCCGCCGCGTGGTAGAAGTTGCACGGGACCGGGGCGGAGGTGGCGGGGAGGGAGGGACGAGGCATGGGAAACGGCGTACGTGGTCGGCTGGTGGTCGGTGTTCTCGCGGTCGTGGCGGCTGCCGCGCCGCTGCGCGCCCAGACGTTCGGCCCCGACGTTCCGCTGCAGGTCGACGCGGCGTACGACGTCCATGCCCGCGTGTCGACCGACGGCGCCGGCCGCTGGGTCGCGGTGTGGGCGGCGGGAAGCGTCTCCGGTTACGACCTCGACCTCCTCGTCGCACGTTCCGACGACGCGGGCGCCACCTGGACACCCTCGGCCGCGCTCAACGCCGACGCCGCGACCGATGGCGCGTACGCCAGCGACCGCTTCCCCGAGATCGCGACCGACGGACAGATGTGGCTGGTCGTGTGGAGCGGCGAGTTCTCCGGCATCCGCTGCGCGCGTTCCACCGATGGCGGCGTCACGTGGTCGCCGCCCCTGACGATCTACCGTCCCGAAAGCTTCGCGTTCGTCCACGTCGCAACCGACGGCCACGGCACGTGGATCGTCGCTTGGGACGCCAACGGCTTCGGCGGCATCACCGGCGCGCGCTCGACCGACGGTGGGATCACGTGGTCGGCGCCCTTCCCGCTCACGCCGTACGCGCCGCAGACCTACGCGTCGCGCCCGCGCGTCGCGGCCGACGGCAGCGGGGCGTGGGTCGCGGCGTGGTCCTCGTACAGCCACCTCGGCGGGGGACAGTTCACGGACTACGATCTGCTCATGGCGCGCTCGACGGACGGCGGTGTCTCGTGGAGCGCACCGGTCCCGCTGAACGTCAACGCGGCGATCGACTCGGGCCTCGACACCGCGGTGCACCTGATCGCGGCACCGAACGGCACGTGGCTCGCAACCTGGATCTCCACGGAATCTTTCGGCGGCCCGCCAACCGGTTATCGGGTATTCGTGGCGCGCTCGACCGACCACGGGCTCGCCTGGTCGTCCCCGCAGCCGATCGAGTCCCACACTGTCGGCGGCATCTCGTACGAGAACGAGCCGAAGCTCGCGTGTGACGGCCGCGGCACGTGCCTGATCGCGATGCAGGGCGCGAACATGAAGGTCCACGTTTCGGTGTCGGCAGACGATGGCGTCACGTGGAGCGATCCGCTGCTCGTGAGCGCGTGGACGGGATGGAACCCGTCTGCGGCGACCGACGGCGCGGGAACGTGGATCGTCACGTGGAACGCCCCGCACGCATCGACGGGGGACGACGACATCCACATGATCCGAGGCGCGATCTGCGGCGATGATGCGCTCGGGCCGGGTGAAGACTGCGAGCGGAGCGCAGCCCTGCAACGCACGTGCTGCTCGCCGGCGACCTGCCGCTTCGACGCCGCCGGCGCTACCTGCGCGAGCGACGGCGATCCATGCACCGACGACCAGTGCGACGGCGCGGGGACGTGCGTGCATCCGCCGAACGTCGCGCCGTGCGACGACGGCGACGGCTGTACGACGATGGACCGTTGCGTCGAGGGCGCATGCGTCGGTGGCCCGCCGCTCACCTGCGAAAGCCCCTGCGAGACGTGCGCGCACGGCCGCTGCGCGGTGCCGCGCGACACCGGTTGCGGCACCGACGTGCCGAGAGGATCGACCCTCGCGCTACGCGCCGGCGGGCACGCCGCACGAAACGAGCTGGGATGGCGCTGGCGGGGCGGTGCGCCGCTCGTGCCCGCCGACCTCGACACCAGCGATTCGCTGACGTTGTGCATAGCCGACGAGGGTCTCGACGGGCCAGTGCTCCGCCTCGCGGCGACGGTTCCCGGTGGCGGCGCCTGCGGCCGCCACCCCTGTTGGCAGGCGAGCGCAGCCGGACGGCGCTACCGCAACGACGCCGGGACACCCGACGGCGTCACGTCGATACGCGTGCGACCCGATGCGGCCGGCTACGGCCGCATCGAGGTGAAGGCCAAAGGCGAGCACCTCGCGGTGCCGGCGCTGCCGCTCACCCCGTCCGTCCTGGTGCGCCTGCAGCGCGCGGCGACGGGTCGGTGCTGGGAGGCGCGGTTCGGTGCCCCGACACGCAACGATGCGACGCGGTTCCGCAGCGATTCGCGGTAACGGCGCGTCGCTCAGCTCGTGATCGCGAGCACCACTAGCAACCGGCCGTCGGCACCAGTTTGCTCGCGGGGAGGACCGCGCTCGCCCCGAGGATGAGCATCGGGGGGCACGCGACGGATCCGCCGCTACGAGTCTCTGCCGCCCCACGGGCGCTGCGCATCGTCTGACGGTCAGCTCGAGTGCTCAGCTGGGATCAAGGGCCACCAGACGAGTCGCCGATGTGGCGCTTGTGGACGTCAGGCCGCTCCTTGCTCGAGACGTTCGGCAAGCCACACTTTGATGAGGGACTGCCGGGTGATGCCCAGGCGGCGTGCTTCGCGGTCGATCCGTTTCACCATCCATGCAGGCGCATCGACGCTGAGCCGCTGCGATTCGAGACCCGGACGCTTGGCTTTCGAAACCTCGAGATGGCGCGTGATGTCCTCGCCAGCGTCGAACTTTGCATCGAGCTCTTCGGTCGTGATGATCTTCTTAGCCTTCATAAAGCTTCCCTTCGTTCCTTTTACCCGTGATGAGTCAACGACGCTCGCGGGCTAGTCGGTCAGCAGCGGGAGCTTCAGACGGAAGGTCGTGCCGACGCCCTCGGTGCTCTCGCCCTCGAAGAGGCCGTGGTGGGCGGCAACCGCGTTGTAGACGATGCGGGTACCGAGGCCGGTGCCGCCGGGCTTGGTGCTCTTGGGCTCGCCGCGCAGGATGCGCTCGAGGACGTCGGGTGGCATGCCGCGGCCGGTATCGGTTACGGTGATCTCGACGCAGCGGCCGTCCGGAAAACGCGCTTCCGGCTGCACGCACAGCGCGACCGTGATGGTGCCGGCGTCGGGGGTCTCCGGGATCGCATTGTCGACCAAATTGTAGACGGCGCGCTCGACCTGGAAGCGGTCGAAGCGGCAGAGCGGGATCGTCTCGATGGCGCCCACCACCGTGACGCCGCGCCCCCGGGCCACGCGGTCGAGCTCCTCGACCAGCGCGGCCAGGACGGTGGCGAGATCGTTCGGTTCGAGCTGCGGTGGAGTGATGGTGCCTTTGAGCGCGTCGGCGATGAGCTTGGTGTACTCCTGGACCGCCGCAACCTGGTCCATCACGATGTCGAAGGTCTCGCCATAGGACGAGCGCACGTCCGTCGTCACGGCCGCTGCATCCGGAGATGCGTCGAGCGCGGCGAACATGGCGTCCATGTCGGCGCGCAGTGCCTGGATGCCGACGACGATGGGGGCGACCTTGTTCTTGATGTCGTGGCTCAGGTCGCCGACGGCGTGCGCGATGGCGGCGGTCTGCGCCTCGCGCGCCAGCTGGGCGGTCTCGATCGCGGCCGCTGCGACCGAGGCAACGATCTCCAACACCTCGAGATCGTGCTGGTCGAACTCGCCGGTCTGCTTGTTGAGGATCTGCAGCACGCCGACCGGTCGACCAGCCTGGTACTTGAGCGGAACGGTCATGATCGTCTCGGTGGGGAAACCGATGCGCCGCGCCACCTCCTGGTCGTGCTCGACGGCCTCCTGCGGGCGGTTGGCGATTTGCGAGCGTCCGGAGCGGAACACCGCGCCGGCGAGCCCGGTGGTCGTCGGGATGGCCTGACCGGTCAGCTCCTTCGCCTTCTCGCCGACCACGTAGCGGAAGACCAGCGATTCGTCCTCGGCGCGGTGTAGGAAGATCGTGCCCGCTGCGGCGCCCACGGCTTGCAAGGAGACCGTCAGGATGTTGCGCAGCCGGTCCTCGAGATCGAGCGAGGACGACAGCAGTCGGCTGATGACGTGGACGGCCGCGATCTGCCGATTGCGAACCGCGAGTGTCTCATGCAGGTCCGGGGCGCGCAGCCCTTGGGGTCGTTGGTCCGACATGGCTAGTGTGCCGGTTGCCGGCGGTTCGCGATCCGCACCATGCGACCACGGCGCGCGTCCGGGAATCGCATGGCGTCGGAGAGCACGAGCGAGGCGGTCATCTCCGCCTGTCCTGCCGGGTGAGACGGGCACGAGTCAATGCCGGCGCCCAGCCGGTACTGGATCGGCATCAGCGAACTCGACTCGCGACTGGGGCGCGCAGGTGTGGGGACGCCGGCGGGCCCTCCGGCCTGCCGCGCGTGGGTCGGGCGAGCACGATTGAAGGTCACCGGCGCGCTCCCGGCCGAGATAGGATCCGCCGGCGTCCCCCACACCTGGCGCGCGTTCCGGGGCTGGCGCTGCAAAGTGACCGACTACCCCCCGCCGGACGTCAGCGTCCGAGCACCGGGTCGGCGCGGCCGCTGATCAAGGGCAGGTCGAGATAGGTGCGGATGCCGGGCGCGGCCTTGCAGACGTAAGGGATCGCGTTCACGCAGTGCATCGCGGTCGCGACGATGCCGGGGTTGCGGTCGAGATCGGCGCTCTCGAAGGGTGGCTGCAGGCCGCGGAAGGTGACGTGGATGGTGGGGTCGCCCTCGACCTCGATCTCGAAACGCTCGCCGCCGATGGTCCAGGGCGGATCGAGGTGGCGCTCGCCCATGAGCCAGTTGACCCGCACGGTGACGACGGGCGTGCCGTCCACCGTGCCTTGCCAGGTGAAGCGCTG
>CAZWAX010000096.1:0-15660 GCA_964631985.1 uncultured Polyangiaceae bacterium
CACGCCGTCCGCTATGGCACGGGACGGCGACCCACGCAGCTGGTCAATCGATAGCGCGGGGGAGGTACGTCTCGGGCCGGCCTGCTAGGGTCGGGCCGTGGCGACGCCCGGACCGACGCGCGGCTTCTTCGACGCCTGGTCGCGCGTCTACGACTTTCCGCTCGTGCAGCGCGCCACCTATCGACCGGTGCACGACGCGGTCCTGCAGGCGCTCGCCGCGGCGCCGTGCGACCGCGTGCTCGACATCGGGTGCGGCACGGGCCGGCTCGCCGCGCGGCTCGTCGGCGCCCCCGGCGTGCGGTCGGTCGTTGGCTGCGACTTTTCCGCCGGCATGTTGGCGCACGCGGCGGAGCGCCTCCATCCGGTGCTCGCGGGAGCCACGGCGACGGTGGCGCTCGTGCGTGGCGACGCGACCCGGCTGCCATTCGCCGACGCAGCATTCGACGCCGCGGTCTCGACCGAGGCCTTCCATTGGTTTCCCGATCAGGACGCGGCGCTTCGCGAGCTGCGCCGGGTGCTGCGGCCGGGCGGTCGGCTGCTCCTGGCGCTCGTGAGCCCACCGTTCGAGATCGTCGCGGACGCGTTCGAGCTCGGCATGCGCCTCGTCGGACAGCCGCTCTGGTGGACGACGCCCGCTCGGCTCGCGGCGCAAGTGCGGGACGCGGGCTTCGCGGTCGAGGGCCAGCGCCGGATTTTTCGCATTCCCGGCTTCCTGTTGCCGCCGACGCTGACGGTCGTGCGCCGTCCGTGCTGAGTACGAGTAGGGTTCAGTGGCATGCGGGACCCGTGCTAAGCCGATCGTCATGTCTTTGCGCAAACCGGTCACCTACGACGACCTCTGCCGCGTGCCCGAGCACAAGGTCGCCGAGATTCTCGACGGCGAGCTGTTCGTCTCGCCGCGGCCGGCGACACCTCATGCACGAGCGTCCATGCTTCTCGGTACCGAGCTGGTCGGTCGGTTCGATGGTCCGCTCGGCGGTGCCGACGCGCCGGGCGGGTGGTGGTTTCTCGTCGAGCCCGAGCTGCACTTCGGTGCCGACGTGCTCGTCCCCGATCTCGCCGGCTGGCGCCGATCGCACCTCCGGACCATTCCCAACGTGGCGGCGATCACCGACGCGCCCGCTTGGGTGTGCGAGGTGCTCTCGCCGAGCACGGCGCGAATCGATCGCGCCCGCAAGATGCGGATCTATGCCCGGGAGGGCGTCGGCCATCTCTGGCTGCTCGATCCGATCGCGCATCTCCTCGAGACCTATCGGCTCGCGGATGGTCAGTGGGTCGTCGTCGCCACCCACGAAGGGGACGACGCCGTCCGCGCCGTGCCGTTCGACGCCGTGGAGCTGACCATGCGGCGGTGGTGGCTCGAGACCTCGGGTTGACGCATTAGCGTGTGCGGCCCGCGTGCAACGCCGCGGCGCGCGCGACCAATGCCGAGCTCATCGCCGTGAACCCCGCCCTGAGCCGCTGTCCGAGCAGCATCGCCACGAGTGGGGCGAGCCAGCCGCTCAGCTCGAAGCGCGACACGTAGCGGGCGCGCTCCGGCCCGAGCGCCTCGACCTCGTGGGAGCGCCGGCTCGCGAGCACGCCGAGCGGCAACGGCGTCAGGCCGTAGCTCAACCGGCGGCCGGGCACGTGCTCGAGGATCGTCTCACGCTGCGGCTGCGCCACGAACGGCAGCACGCGCACCCGCATGACGATCGGCGAGCCCGGTTCCAGCGTCGAGCGGCAGGCGACGACGAACGGGTTCCACTCCGGGTAACGGGCCAGGTCGGTGACGACGTTCCAGACCGTCGCAGCCGGCGCCGCGACCTCCAGCGTGTGGATGACCCGCACCGGCGGCTACGGCTCGATCTTGCAGATGCCCTTGGCGATCGATTCGGAGACCGCACGCTCGAGGTCCGCCGGCCCCGCCTCGGCCTCGGCGCGCGTGTAGCGCTTCGCGCCTTCGCGCACGGCGCAGGTGCAGAGCTTCTTCATCGATGCGATCTGCGGTGCGAGCGTCTTCCGGATCTCGTCGGTCAACGGCTTCGACGGATCCGCGCCTTGCTCGCGTTTGGTGTTCTCCCACGTCCCCTGGACGAGGGCCTCGGTGCATTCGGCGGAGGCTTCGTCCAAGGCCTCCGAGGTCCATCCGGCTTTCACCTTCTCCCCGGCGCCCGCGGGCGCGGCCGTCAAGACGAAGACCCCGACGATCGACCACCACACGTGAGAGCGAGCACGGCGCATCCGCGGACGCTGACATGCGTCCGCGGGCGTCGTCAATCGGTCAGCGTGCGATGGCGACCGCGTGGTAGCCGGCGACCTCGGGGTCGCGCGGCATGAACGCCTCGAAGGTTGCCCGCCCGCCCGCCGGGTCGATCGGCTGCATGATCGGCGGCGTCGTGATGCTGCGGATGACGTGGCCCGAGCGGTCGAGGGCGTTCAGCTGCACCGACAATCCGGACACGCGCTTGTCGCCGTCGTTCACGATCGTCCCGATCACTTTTTCTTTCGCGGGATCCGCGGTCGGCTCGTCGTGCAGATCGACGATCGAGATGTCGATCGCCGTCGGCGCGGGAAGCGTCCGCTCCTCGACGACGGTTCGTCGCGTGACGACCGTCGTCTGCCGTTCCGCCGCGCACGAGGCGACGAACGGCGCCGCCAGCGCGGCGACGGCGAGCGCGGCCCGCAATCTCTTCGGCTTGAAACTCATGGCAGTCCTCCTCCTCGTGCCGTCGCAAGCTGCGTGCCGCGGAATGGCGTGATTCTGCGCCATTTTGATGCGTCTCGGCGTACGCGTTTCTTCAAAGTGCTCGTAGATCGCGCAATGCGCCGGAGTGACGCAGGATTTCGAACGTGCGGCCGATGATTCTCCTTTGCTGTCCGAAGCGTGCGGTTTACGCCTCGTTGGGGTTCACCGATTCCTTGCGACGCGTTCCGCGAGGCAAATTCCAAAACGGTGGACGCATATGGGAGGCATCCGATGTTCACCAAGACGTGTCGTTTCCTTTTCTCCGGCACCATGCTCGGTCTGCTCGTGATGGCGGCGTCGCCGAGCTGGGCGCTCAACGAGGTCTACGAGAGCACGTGCGGTCCGTATCCGTGCGCCAAGCCGCCCAAAGAAAACCTCTGTTTTCGGCAGGCGGGCGATCTCGGTGCGAGCGGCGAGATCGTGCAAGCCGTCGGCGCCCTGCTCAAGGGTCAGAAGAAGACGATGGTCAAAGTCGACATGACGTTCGAGTGGTTCACCTTGAGCAACCAGTTCCGGCCGTTCACGGTCAAGCTCAACAACAAGTTTCCCGTGAACTTCGTGATCCTGAACCATCTCGATTCGTGTCCGTCGGGGTTCTGCTTGCGCCACGCGACCACCTATTTCGACATCGACCAGCAGGAAGCCGTGTATCCGGGGGAGTTCTTCGGCCAGCCGCTCGTCATCACGATGGACAGCGCGAAGCTCGCCGACGCGGGCTCCACCTACAACGTCACCATCTGCGCGCAGGTGCTGAAGAAGAAATAGTCGTCGACGCGGCGGAGTAGCGAGGCGAGCCGCGCGCTCGCCTCGCTACTCCGCCGCCGCCTCGGGGAAGCGCTCGCGCAGCACGCGCTTCAGCATCTTGCCGGCCGGGTTGCGCGGGATCTCGTCGACGAAGCGGACGGTGCGCGGGCGCTTGTAGCCGGCGAGCTTGCCGCGGGTCCATTCGAGGACGTCGCTTTCGCTGAGCGACGGGTCGAGCCTCACGACGATCGCGAGCGGCGACTCGCCCCACTTGGCGCTCGCCTGGCCGATGACGGCGACCTCGCGGACCTTGGGATGGGCGAGGATCACGTTCTCGATCTCGGCCGGATAGATGTTCTCGCCGCCCGAGATGATCATGTCCTTCTTGCGGTCGTTGATGAACACGAAGCCGTCGGCGTCGACAATGGCGATGTCACCCGTATGCAGCCAGCCGTCGCGGATCGCCTCGGCGGTGGCGTCGGGGCGTTCCAGTACCCCTTCATGACGTGCTTGCCGCGCACGAGCACCTCGCCGGGCGTGCCGGGCGGGACGTCGCGGCCCGCGTCGTCGACCACGCGCACGTCGGTGTGGAAGAACGGCTTCCCGGTGGACCCGGCCTTGGTGATCGCCTCCTCGGGGCTGATGAGGCACGCGGGTCCGCAGCTCTCCGTGAGCCCGTAGACCTGATGCACCTCGATCCCGCGCTTGGCGTAGGCCTCGATCAGCGTCACGGGTACGGGAGCGGCGCCGCTCATGATCCAGCGCAGGCTCGAGCAGTCGTACTTCCCGAGGTCGGGCACCTGCAGCATGACGTTCAGCATCGCGGGCACGGCGAGGAGGATGGTGATGCGCTCCTCGGCGATCGTTGCGTAGAGCCGCACGGGATCGAACGATCGCATCAACACCGACGTGATGCCGCGTTGGACGTTGCCGAGCAGCGGCGTCAGCGCGCCGACGTGGAAAAGCGGCAGCACGATCGCGTAGCGATCGTGGTAGCGGGTGTCGGCGGTGAGCGCGATCGTGAAGCACGCCCACAGCACGGACTCGTGCGTGTGGACGACGCCCTTCGGCCGGCCCGTCGTGCCCGACGTGTACATGATGTAGACGTCGTCCCCGTCGGCGCCCTCGATCGGCGGATCGGCGTCGGGCGCATCGGCCTGCAGCTCGTCGTAGGCGAGCGCCCACTCGGGGCGCCCCTCGATCAACCCGACCTGAACCCAGTGGCGCACGGCCGACGCGTCCGGGCCGCGGCCGCGGAGATCCGAGACCACCGAGCGGAGCTCCTCATCGTAGACGAGGACGACGGCGCCGCTGTCGTCCAGGATGAACGCCAGCTCGTCGGCGACCAGGCGCCAATTGAGGGGCACCACGACCGCGCCGATCTTGGCGATCGCGAAGAACGCGTCCGTGAACTCGACCCCGTTCATGAGGAGCAGCGCCACCCGATCGCCCTTGCGGATGCCGAGCGCGCGGAGCGCATTGGCGGTCCGGTTCGACCGTGCGTTCAACCCCGCGAACGTGAAGCGACGCTCGCGCTCGATCTCGACCAGGCCGTCCATGGTGGGGTTCAAGAGCGCGCGCTTGGCGAGGAGCAGCCCGATGTTGTTCCGCATGGCGGGCTGCCTAGCAGACCGCGAAAAGCCGCGAAACATCGTTGCTCCACGGGTTACCGAGCACGTATGCTCCGGGAGCCCATGGTTCGATCCGTCGCCGCACTGGTCCTCGCCGTGTCGCTGCTGTCCGCCGCGCCGGCGTCGGCCCGTCGCATCGTCGTCGTGCCCGGTCCCGGGACACCGTTGCAGGACGGGATCGACGCGGCGCTCCCCGGCGACACGGTGCGGGTGGGCGAGGGGACCTATTTCGAGGCGGTCACCATCGACAAGCCGCTCAAGGTCTACGGCAAGAAGGCAGTCATCGATGCGGGCTGCGGCCTGCTGACGGCGGTGCAGGTGGCCGCGGACGCCGTGACGCTGCGGACGCTCGAGGTGCGGGGCGGCAGCTTCTATGGCATCGACGCGACCAGCCGCGACCGGACCGTCATCGACCGCGTCACCGTCGTGCCCACGTGTCTCGGCGTCGAGTACGGCATCAACGTCTTCCAGGGCACCAACATGCGCATCCGCGGCAACCGCATCGAGGACCCGACCGGCTTCGGGGACGCGGGCATCTACATCGGCGGCACCCCGCCGGACGCCGACCTCCGGGTCGAGCGCAACGTCCTGATCGGTCCGAACGACCGCGGCATCATCGTCGAGGACTCGCTCGACAATCCCGGCAGGCCGGTCGGCGTGCGGGTGCGGAAGAACCAGATCGTCGGGGCCGGGACGGGCATCTTCGTGTTCGGCTCGAGCGGGGTCGAGATCCTCACCAACGTCGTCACCGACGGCACCGCGGCCGGGATCGAGCTCACCCTCAACTCGAGCAGCAACCTGATCCGGGGCAATCGCCTGAGCGGCAACATGCCGGACGTCGTCGACGCGGGCACCAACAATTGTTGGAGCCACAACGCGCACACCACGGGGACCGTTCCCGACTGTTGATGACTTCCCGGGTCTCGCACCCGGGAGTGCCTTCCCGAGGGCTCGCGGCCTGACGGTCGTGTCTCAGTTTGATTCCCGCGCGGCGCACCCGGCAGCAGCAGGCGCGCGGGTCGGGGATGGGCAACGGAGAGCTGACCCTGCGGTTGACTGGGCTTGCGAGGGTCGCATACTCTCGCGCGCCATTGCTTTCGCGCCCTCTGCGTCCCGCGGTTCGGGCGAACCATTCTCATCAGATGATACGAGCCGGCGGTTCACGGAGGGCGAAGGAATGAAGATCGCGGTTCCCAAGGAGACGCGGCCCGGGGAGCGCCGTGTCGCCCTGGTGCCCGAGTCCTGCAAGAAGCTGGTGCAGGCGGGCTACGCGGTCGCCATCGAGGCGGGGGCGGGGGTGACGGCGCACTACCTCGACGACGCCTACGTGCAGGCCGGCGCCACCGTCGAGTCCGACCCCGCGGCGCTGTTCGGCTCGGCCGACTTCGTCTGCAAGGTGAACGCCCCGGCCACGAACGGCAGCGGTCGGAACGAGGTCGCGTGGATGAAGCCGGGGGCGTTTCTGCTCGGCTCGCTCATGCCGCTTCGCAACCTCGACGTCGCGGAGGCCCTGGCGGAGCGCAAGATCACCGCCTTCTCCACCGACGCCATCCCGCGCACCACGCGGGCGCAGGCGATGGACACGCTGTCGTCGATGGCGAGCATCGCCGGCTACAAGGGCGTGCTGCTCGCGGCCGACGCGCTCAACAAGTACTTCCCGATGCTCACGACCGCGGCCGGCATGGTGTTTCCGGCCAAGGTGTTCGTGATCGGGGCCGCGGTTGCGGGGCTGCAGGCGATCGCCACCGCCCGCCGGCTCGGCGCCAACGTCTTCGCGACCGACGTCCGCCCCGAGGTGAAGGAGCAGATCGAGAGCGTCGGCGCCAAGTACGTCGGCATCGAGCTCAAGCAGGAGGCGGCCGCGGGCGGGGGCTATGCCAAGGAGCTGAGTGAAGAGGACAAGCTCCGCCAGCGCGAGATGCTGGTCGAGCAGTGCGCCGTGTCCGACGTCGTCATCACGACCGCGCTCATCGGCGGTGTGTTCGCGCCCCGGCTGGTCACCGCCGCGATGGTGGCGCGCATGCAGCCGGGCGCCGTGATCGTCGACCTCGCGGCCGACGGCGGCGGCAACTGCGAGCTTTCGAAGCCCGGCGAGACCGTCGACGTGAACGGCGTGAGCATCATCGCGCCCGTGAACCTCGCCGCCACCATGCCGACGCACGCGAGCCTGCTCTTCTCGCGAAATCTCACCAACTTCATCACCACGTTCACCAAGGAGAAGACGTTCGTGCTCGACCAGGCGGACGACATCCAGCAGGGCTCGCTCGTCACTCATGACGGCGCGATCGTCAGCATGCGCGTCCGCGACGCGATCCAGGCCAAAGGAAAGGCATCGTGATGAGACGGACGACTCTGCTCGCGATCGGTACGGCGGTCGCCGTCGCTGTGATGGTGGCGCCCCCGGCGATCGCCGCCGAGCCCCACGCGGCCCCGGCGATCGACCTGCCGTCGATGCTGTTCGTGTTCATGCTGTCGACGTTCATCGGCGTCGGCGTGATCCGCCGGGTGTCGCGTCTCCTGCACACGCCGCTCATGTCGCTCACCAACGCGATCTCGGCGATCGCCGTCGTCGGCGCGATCCTGGTGACCGGCAGCGACTACCCGGATCACATCCGGTTCCTCGGGGCGGTGGCGCTGTTCGCGTCGATGACCAACATCGTGAGCGGCTTCCTCATCACCAACCGCATGCTGAAGATGTTCAAGACCCGCGAGGGCGGCGACAAGGCGGCGCCCAAGTGATCCATACGCTGGTCCAGCTCGCGTACATCGTCGCGACCGCGCTCTTCATCTTCTCGCTCCATTGGATGAGCGATCCCAAGACGGCGCGGAACGGCGTCCGCGCCGGCGTCGGCGGCATGGTGATTGCCGTGCTCGCCACCTGGGCGCAACCGGAGATCATCCACCACGCGTGGATCGTGATCGCGATCGTGCTCGGGTTCGTGGTCGGCGTGCCGCTTTCGCGGGTGTCGCTGACGGCCGTCCCGCAACGGACCGCGCTCTCGCACGCCTTCGGCGGTGCCGCCGCGGGCCTGGTCGGCACGGCCAAGTACTATCTCTGGCTCTCCGAGGGTCCCGAAAACCTCACCACCTTCCGGATGACCGCGATCATCCTCGAGATCGTGCTCGGCTACCTGACCTTCACCGGCAGTCTCCTCGCCGCCGGCAAGCTGCAGGAGCTGAAGTGGATCCCGCAGCGGCCCGTGACCTATCCGGGGCAGAACTTCGTGAACCTCGGCCTGCTCGCCGCGGCGCTCGGCATGGGCGCATACATCATCCTGTACCCGACGGCGCCGCTCTCCCCGAGTCTCTTCCCGGTCGTGAGCGTACTGTCACTGGCCTTCGGCGTCTTGCTGATCCTGCCGATCGGCGGTGCCGACATGCCGACGGTGATCTCGATCCTGAACTCGTACGCCGGCCTCGCGGCCGTCGCGATGGGCTTCGTGCTCGACAACAAGCTGCTCATCACCGCGGGCGCGCTCGACGGCTCGAGCGGTCTCATCCTCTCGATCATCATGTGCCGCGCCATGAACCGCTCGTTCACCAACGTGCTCTTCGGCGCGTTCGGCCAGGTGCAGGCGGCGACCGCCAAGGGCGAGGAGAAGAGCTACAAGTCCGAGACCGTCGAGGGCGACGCGCAGATCCTCGAGCAGGCGAGCTTGGTCGTCATCATCCCCGGCTACGGCATGGCCGTCGCGCAAGCGCAGCACAAGGTGCGCGAGGTCTACGACGCGCTCCGCCACAAGGGCATCACGGTAAAGTTCGCGATCCACCCCGTCGCCGGCCGCATGCCCGGCCACATGAACGTGCTCCTCGCCGAGGCCGAGATTCCGTACACCGACTTGGTCGAGATGGACGAGATCAATCCCGAGATGCCCCAATGCGACGTGGCGCTGGTGATCGGCGCCAACGACGTCGTGAACCCCGCCGCCGCGACCGACAAGAACAGCCCCATCTACGGCATGCCCATCATCCAGGCCGACAAGGCCCGCACGGTCTTCGCGATCAAGCGCTCGAAGAACCCCGGCTTCGCCGGCATCGACAACGAGCTCTACTTCGGCGAGCAGACGTGGATGCTGTTCGGCGACGCGAAGGCGGTGGTGGGCGAGCTCGCGAAGCAGCTGAGCGGCGGCTCGGGGATGCACTGACCGCGGTCGCTGACACTGTCGCGCCCTTCGCGGCGATCGCGATCCACATGCGGCGGTGGTGGGGCGAGCGGTAGCCGCGACTCGCGTCCGACCGTTGTTCGAGCGTGTCGTGATCGTGGGCCTGCTGGCCACGTTGCTGCTGCCCTCCGGCGCGTGCCGGCGGACGCCGCCCGGCCTCGTGGCCGCCGCCGACGGGGTTGCGCTCGACGAGCGCACCGGGCTCGAGTGGACGAGCCGCGACGTCGCGGCGCCGCTCGCCTGGGGCGATGCCGCGCGGCACTGCCGCGCGCTCGCGATCGCCGCGCGCCGCGACTGGCGCCTCCCGGCGCTCGCCGAGATCGAGACCCTCTACGACCCGCGCTTCACCGAGCCGTGCGGCGATCGCCCCTGCCACCTCGCGCCGGCGATCCGGCTCGGCGGGCCCTACGTCTGGACCGACACCCCGCGCGCCGGGGGACGCTTCTATTTCGACTTCGGCTACGGGACGAGCTTCTCGCCGGGGGTCCCGCCGACGCTGGGGCGGCGGACCATCAGCGTCGCAACGCCGGGCCGGGCCGCACCGACGGCCGCCCCGATGGCGCCACGATCAATCGTCCGGCAGCTCGCAGCCCGTCTCCTTCGCGAGACGCTCGAGCGAGAGCTTGCCGCCCGCGCGTGAGCCGTCGGCAAACGTCCAGGTCGGGTAGCCGTCGATCTTGGCCTTGCGACAGGCTGGCGTGGACTCCTCACGCTCGCCGTCGACCGAGCATTCGACGTAGCGCACGTAGTCCATCGCCTCGCCGAGCGTCTCGCGCTGCGCCCGGCAGTGCCCACACCAGGTTGCGCCGTAGAAGGTGGCGCCCTTGCTCTTCAGGCAGCGTCCGAAGTTCTGGAGGGTCATCGCGCCGACGTCCGTCGCGGCCCCGAGAACGCAGCCGAGAATGGTGAGCGAGAGATAGCGCCGTGATGTGGTCATGCGTCGTTCGACCCCCGTTGCTTGGATGCCGGGACCGGCCCGGCGTGTCGGAGCACTGTGGCATGCGAGCGGACGGGTCGGCCACCTCGCATTTCGCCGGGCAGTCGGCGTTGACAACGCGCCACGGTTCGGCGACCGCAGACGGCCATGCGCCTCTACGGCTCGACGATCTCGTACTTCACCGGGAAGCTCGAGGGGTACCTCCGCTACAAGGGGCTCGCCTACGACTTCGTGCCGATGACCACGCGGCACTTCAATCACACGGTCCCGAAAGCGACCGGGGCCTCGCAGATGCCGGCGGTCGAGCTGCCCGACGGCCGCTGGATGACGGACACGACGCCGATCATCGCCTGGCTCGAAACCCAGCATCCCGACCCGATCGTCATTCCCCGCGATCCGGTGCAGGCGTTCGTCGGTCGGCTGATCGAGGACTACGCCGATGAATGGATGTGGCGGCCCGCCATGCACTATCGCTGGAGCCACGCCCCCGATGCCCGGTTGCTCAGCCACGTGATCGCGTCGGAGATTCTGGCCGACGTCCCCGCGCCGCTCTGGGTTCGCCGCAGGGTCATCCGGCGGCGCCAGCTCCACGGCTACGTGCGCGGCGACGGCGTCACGGCGGCGACGCGCGCGCACGTCGAGGGCATCTATCTCCGGACGCTCGACACCCTCGAGGCCATCCTGGCGGCGCGCCCCTTCCTGCTCGGCGGCGCACCCACGCTCGCCGACTTCGGGTTCTTCGGCTCGATGTTCCGACACTTCGGCATCGATCCCACGGCGAGCGCGATCATGCGGACGCGCGCCCCTGCCGTGTACGCCTGGGTGGCGCGCCTCTGGAACGCTCGCGCCCACGCCGGGAGCCCGATCCTCGCCGGCATCCCTGCCGATTGGGGGCCGCTTCTCGACGACGTCGGCGCGGCCTATCTGCCGTTCCTCTGCGCCAACGCCGAGGCGTTGCGCGACGGGCGACGGCGCTTCGATGCGACGGTGCAGGGTACGACGTATGTCCGCCTGCCGACCTCGCGCTATCGCGTCTGGTGCCTCGAGCAGCTGCGCCGCCACTACGAGGCGCTCCCGGCTCCGGCGCGCGCGAGCGTGCGCGCGTTGCTGGAGCGTCACGGCTGTTGGGAGCCGCTCTGGCGGGTGACCGACTGCCGCTCGGGACACGACCCCGACGGCGAGGCCCCCTTCGGCCGCGGTCTCCGGGTCTTCTGACCAGCGTTTCGCGGTGAGAATTGCTTCGACAAGCGCCTCGGGGCTGGTCTAGCATCCGTCGCCGACCTCGACACCGTCGACTCCATCCCCAGGAGGCTTCCGATGCACCGCTCATGGACCCCGCAGGTACTCGCCCTGATCGCGCTCGCCGGCGTGATCGTACCGTCGTTCGCGCTCGCGAGCCCGCCGACGGCCCTGCATCAGGCCGGCCGGTGGCTCGTCGACACCGAGGGGCGGGCCGTGATCCTCCACGGCGTGAATCAGGTCAGCAAGCTGCCGCCGTACTTGCCCTCCGCCATAGGGTTCGGCGCGGACGACGTGGCGGCGATCGCCGCCGAGGGCTTCAACACCGTGCGCACGGGGCTCGCCCACAAGGGCTTCGTGCCCGCCCCGGGCGTCTACGACAGTGCCTACCTCGACGATCTCGAAGCCACGATCGATCTCATGACCGCGCAGGGCATCTACGTGATGATCGATTTCCACCAGGACATGTACAACGAGCGCTATCAGGGGAACGGGATGGCGGACTGGATGACGGTCGACAGCTCGCCGACCGATCCGACGCTGCTCCCGACCTGCGACAACGGATTCCCCGGCAACATCTTCAGCTGCCCGTTCCTCTGGGAGGCCTTCGATCGCTTCCTCGGGATGAACGGCCATACGCCGGAGATCGGCCCGCGCGCCATCACGCTGCAGGAAGAGTTCGCGGATGCCTGGCGACCGGTGGCGACGCGCTTTGCCGGCGATCCGCTGGTCTTCGGCTACAACCTGCTGAACGAGCCGTATCCCGGAAGTGCGATCCCGATCTGCCTGGGGCCCGGGGGGTGTCCGCCCGCCGCCGACGCACAGCTGACGACGTTCTCGAATCTCGTGGCGGATGCGGTCCGCGACGTCGATCCGGACACGATCGTCTTCTACGAGCCGTTCGGCACCAACTTCAACGCCGGCTTCCCGACCCATCACGGCGACGTCGCCGCCGGCCAGGTCGGCTTCTCGTTCCATCTCTACGCGTGCCTGACGACGCCGGGACCCGTGACCGCACCGGCCGCGGTGTCGGAGGTCTGTCGCCCGATGGAGCAGCAGGTCTTCACCAACGCCGAGGCCCAGGCGACGGCGTTCGGGCACGTTCCGCTGCTCACCGAGTGGGGGGCCACCGACGACCTGCCGTCGCTCGTGCGTCTCGCCGACATGGCCGACGCCAACATGATGGGGTGGCAGTACTGGGCCTGGTGGAACCGCGACCCGTGCTGCGCGCGCGACTACGAGAACATCATCGACGACCCGGCGAACCCGGCGACGCCCGAGCACCTCGACCAGCCGAAGCTCGACGTCCTCGTGCGACCCTTTCCGCGCGCCGTCGCCGGGACGCCGACCAGCTGGTCATGGGATCGCGCCGCGCGGCGCTTCACGCTCGCGTACTCGACGACGCCGGTCGACGGGCCGCTCGCGCCGGGTGCCGTGACCGAGGTGTGGGTGCCCGGGCGCCATTTCCCCGGCGGCTACGACGTCGTCGACCTGCAGGGCGGGCAGGTGACGTCGCTGCTGCATGCCGAACGGTTGGAGGTCGTGGCGCTGCCCGGAGCGACGACGGTCTCGTTCGCGGTCGTGCCGTCGGGTTGCGGCACCGCTCCGGCCGTGGGGTGCCGCCAGCAGCTCCGCGCCGATCGCGGCACGCTCGCCGTGACGGACGATCCGACGAACGACGCGAAGGACCGCATGCAGTGGTCATGGACGGACGGTGCCGCGACCACGCTCGCAGACTTCGGCGATCCGACCCTCAATACGACCCATCGCCTCTGCGTCTATGACGAAGCCGCCGGCGTGCCGCGGCTCGTGGCCAGCACCGGCATCGGTGCCGCCGGGACGTGCGACGGCAAGCCGTGCTGGCGCGCTACTTCGACGGGCTTCCGCTACACCGACCGCAGCGCCGGTCCCGAGGGCATCCGCCAGGTCGTCCTCAAATCGGGCCCCTCCGGCCGAGCCAAGATCCAAGTGCGCACCCAGGGCCCCAACCTCGCGCTCGCACCACTGCCCTTCGGACAAGATCCCAAGGTGACGGTCCAACTCCGCAACAGCGCCGGCCCATGCTGGGAATCGACCTACACCCAGCCCGCCAACCGCAACGACTCTGAACGCTTCAAAGACCGCGGCGACTAAACCAAACGGAGGGGGCGAGCGAAGCGAGACCCCACCGCGCGCACAAACCAGCCCCGGAGCAGGTCGCTCAAAAAGGTCGAGATGCGAGGCGCGACCGACTGAGCGCGGAGGCGTAGCGGAGCTACGCCGCACAAGCGAAGGAGGAGCAACGAAGCAGATCGGCCTTTTTCAGCGACCTGCCGCGCAGCGGAAGCCGGTGCTGCGGCTGCGGTTGTGGGGCGGAACCCCCGCATAGATCGCGAACACCCCGTTGCGCGTGCCGGCGGCGAAGTTGCCGCCGCGGATGACGGCGCCGGGGAAACGCGGATCGATCGGGAAGATGTCACGTGGCGCCGGCGGGCCCACGAGTCCCGGCGGTGCCGAGACGTTCGGACCCACGCAGGTCATGTCGTCGCCGAAGGTGGCGTCCCAGGACGCGCACTCGGTCGAGAGATCCCCCCAGTCGCCGACCCATTCCCAGACGTTGCCCACCATGTCGTAGGTTCCCCAGCTCGAGACGCAGGCCGTGCGCGCGCCCGCGAGCGCGGGCGCTTCGGTGTTGGTGTCGCAGGTGGTGACGCCGTCGTCGGCGGCGCCGGGATCGGGGGTGCCCGCGGCCGCCGCCTGCCACTCCTGGTTCGAGATCAGGCGCTTTCCGACCAGCCGGCACGCCTGCTCGGCCTGGAACCAGGTGAGGCACGTCGTCGGAAGGACGCCCGCGATCGAAGCGGCGTAGAGGGGCTCGGTCCAGTTGCCGTTGTCCGGGAAGCCCGCACCGAACGTGCAGCTGTTGCAGGTGTCGTTGCCGGCGGGCACGGCGCAGAGCTGGGTGGCGCCGGCGCCTTGGAGATCCGCGAGGGTCGCCTTGCCGTTGCGGAGCTTTGCGAGCACCGACTTCTGTCCGGCGGGGATGCGCCAGACGCTGCCTTCGTATTTGTCGACGCAGAGCGGTCCGACCGGCACGGAGTCCTTGGGACAGCGGAGCGCTCCGGCTTCGGCCGGGGCGGCGACGAGCACGAGAGCGAGGACCAAGAGCGGACGCGGGAACAGGAACGGCACGGTGGCGGCCTCCTTCGCGAGCGGTTGGGGTCGGCTGGCACTACGACGAACGCGCGCCGACCGTCAACGCATGTCACCTGACGTGGCGCCGACCGCCGACGGTCGGAATCGAGCTACTCGGGAGCGCCCGCGCACGCCAAAATGCCGGCCATGCTCGAGCCCGATCTCGTCCTCCAGGGACGCTACCGCATCAAGGAAGCCCTCGGCCGCGGCGGCATGGGTGCCGTCTACCTCGCGACGGACCAGACCTTCGGCAGCACGGTCGCGATCAAGCAGACGCTCTGCGAAGGCGCCGATCTCGAGAAGGCATTCCAGCGCGAAGCGCGGCTCTTGAACGGCCTTCGCCATCCGGCGCTGCCGGTCGTCATCGACTACTTCACGGAGGAGCGCGGGCAGTTCCTGGTGATGCAATACATCCCGGGCGACGACTTCGGCGCGCTGCTCGACCGCCGGAAGGAGCCGTTCGCGCCCGACCTGGTCATGCAGTGGGCCGAGCAGCTGCTGGACGCGCTGCAATACCTTCACGAGCACGATCCGCAGGTGATCCACCGTGACATCAAGCCGCGGAACCTGAAGCTCACGCCCCGCGGCGAGGTCGTGCTGCTCGACTTCGGGCTCTCGAAGAGCACGCCGGTCGAGTCGCGGGTGGCCGGCACGAGCGTGAGCGTGCTCGGCTACACGCCGCACTATGCGCCGTTCGAGCAGATCCAGGGGCAGGGCACCGATCCCCGAAGCGATCTCTTCGCGCTCGCCGCGACGCTCTATCACCTGCTGACGGCGACGCTGCCGCCGGACGCGATGGTCCGCGCGCTCACGACGATGAACGGGCAGCCGGATCCGCTCGAGCCGGCCCACGTGGTGTGCCCCACCGTGCCGGCCGCGATCGGCGCCGTGGTGCACCGGGCGATGGCGATGGGGCGCGACCATCGTCCGGACTCGGCGGCCGAGTTGCGCACCCTGCTGCGCGAGGCGCGCGCCGGGCTTGCGACGGCGGTGCCCGCTGCGGCGCCGCCGTCGAACGCGGAAGCGGCGACGGTCGCGATCCCG
>CAZWAX010000097.1:0-15655 GCA_964631985.1 uncultured Polyangiaceae bacterium
CGGGCGGGTCCATCCCGAGCAGCATCGGCAGGGTGAAGTCGTCGATGTCCTCGAGGAGGAAGCCCTGGCCGGAGCAGTAGGTCTCGTGATCGTGCAGCGCCCGATGCACGTCGGCGTAACGCGAGAGCGCCCAGAAGCCGTGCCGCGCGTCGAAGTACGCCGGCGCTTCGTCGCGCAGACGACGATAGATCGGGTAGGGATCCTCGTGGATCTCGTACGAGAACGGGTCGTAGCGGACGGCGGGGTCGGGCACTGCCCGGAGTTAACAGAAGCGAGGCGTCGAGCGCGACCCCGCTGCCCTTGCCTTGCGCCGGCGGGTCAGCGTGGCCGGCAGATCAAGCGCAGGTGGTCGGGATCGCGAATCACGCGGGTCGTCGGCTCGAGCGCACTGTCGACGCCGATCTCGACTTTGAGCCGCCGCCGGCTCGCGGCCAGATGGGCGCCGACTTTCCGGAGTGGCACCGCGATCGACACGACGTCGCTGCAGGTGTCCCCGGACGTCAAGGCGGGGGCGAAGACCATGGCGTGGGTCTGACACCGACGGCGAAATCCCTCGGCGCTCAGCGGGCAATCGTCGTCGTTTCCGCAGGGCAGCAAGGTGCCGACGCCACGGCAGATACCACGCCGGACCGCGCCCAGACCGACGAGCGCCGCCTCCAATGCCCGACGATTGCCGTCGTCGTAGCTGTCGCGGGTGTCGCGTCGTGGCACCCACACATAGGCACGATCGATGCCGCGGGGGATGCACACGGCCTCGCCGCCCGGACGGATTCCGAGCCGGGAATCCGACACGTTCATGCAGAGCGCGAGCTCGAACGTGCAGACGTCGTCCCCGGGAGGTCCCGCATCGCAGGTGGGATCGCCGTCGACGCAATCGAGGCGCGCGAGCGGGAGACCGCGGCTACCCTGGACGAGCGGCGCGCGCACCAGCCACTCGTGGTGGCACTCCCGTCGCAGGTCCGGCCGGATATCGCCTGGGAGGAGAAGCTCCTTGCATCCGATCGGGCACCCGTGGGAGTCGAACACCGTCCCACTTTGACAGGTCATGGTCGGGCCGCTGCACGCCGACGGCGTCGGGGTCGTGCCCGGAGTCGTGACGAACGACGGTGTCGGCGCGAGCGTGGTTCCCGGTGTGGTCGACGGCGTCGGCGTGGACGACGGCGTGACGGTTGGAATCGGCGTCGCTGTGGACGAGGGCGTGATCGCCGGGCTCGGCGTCGGCGTGTGCGAGGGTGTGACGGTTGCGACCGGAGTCGCCGACGTCGTGATGGAGGCCGTCACGGTGCTCGTTGCGGTCGGTGTCGGCACGGGTGTGCTCGTCGGGGTCGCCGTGGGTAGCGCAGTCGCAGTCGCGGTGGGAGTCGGGGTCTCGGTTGGGCTCGGTGTCGCCGTCGCGGTCGATGTGGGAGTCGGCGCGACGCAATCCCCAGCCCACACCAGCGAGCGGAGGAGGAGCGCCCGGCCGTCATCCGTCAGGGCGTCGATGTCGAATCCTCCGCCACCCCACGGGAGCTGCACGCGCCGGCAGGCCGCGCTTCCGCCGTCGTTGAGGGTGTCGCCGCGCTCGATCACGGCGAGGCCGGCTTCACTTCCCCACCGTGCGAGGACGGTCATTCCCGAGGCCAAGGGCGCGTGGGTTTCGAGCGCGGGCTGTGCGGCCGCGAAGATCGCGTGCACGCCGGTGCCGAGGGGGGCCGTGATGAAGTGCGTATCGTCGACGACGTCCACGTCGCTTGCCGAGACACTCCCGAAGGCGCCGGCGAGGCTCAGCCCGGCGTCGAGGATCAGGATGGCCTCTTCGTTGACGACGCCGATCGGCGCGTTCTTGAGCTTGCCGTCGACATCGAGCCCCGACGCTTCGAGCGCGACGTACGCGAGGTCGTGCACCGCGACCGCCGTGCTGAACTCGCCTGCCGTCGCCTCGTCGTCGATGGCAGTCACGACGTACCCCCACCCCTCGACGAGGCTCTTCCGGGCCGTCTCTTGCGCGACGAGGCTGGTGGCGTCCGCGACGACGAACAGCAGCCGATTGCGCGTGCCGGGCGTCGCCAAGGCCGTCGGGGTGGCCGTGGCTGTAGGCGTGGCCGTCGGCGTGGCGGTGAGCGTCGGGGTTGCCGTGACGGTCGGCGTGGCGGTTTCGGTGGGCGTCGCGGTGTCCGTCGGCGTCGGCGTTTCCGTGGCCGTGGCTGTAGGCGTCGTCGTCGGCGTGGCGGTGAGCGTCGGCGTCGCCGTGACGGTCGGAGTAGCGGTTTCGGTGGGCGTCGCGGTGTCCGTCGCCGTCGGCGTGGCGGTGGGGGTAGCCGTGACCGTCGGCGTGGCCGTGACGGTCGCGGTCGGCGTCGGGGTCGCCGTTGCCATGGTGAAGTCGAGCACCGACCACGCCAGGTCGGCCGTCGCAGATCCGGTGACGGCACGGGTCATCTGGAGATTCGTCGCGCTCGTGAGGTCGGTCGTGAACCATGCGACGCCGGGGTTGTCGTCGACGTTGTACGCGGAGCGACCTCCGCGCATGGCGGCGCCGCCGACCGCGAGCGAGCGCGCTGTTGCAACCGTCGTGAGGGTGGCATTCTCCACCGTCGTTGCGTTCGCGAAGCTCTGGTTGCCGGTCTGCACCCTGGTGCCGTCGGTGAACGCGATCGCGTACCACGCGACGTCGATCTGTTGTCCCGTGTTGTCGCGGTCGAACGTGAGCTCGGTCGGTGACGTCACTCGTCCACGGACGAGCTTCTGGCCGATGTCGGTCGTCGTTCCGTCCATGGAGGTATAGGTGTAGACGAGCCACGTCGCGCCGGTGTCGACGGCGGTGAGCGACGCGCTGACGCTGGCGTCTCCATCTGCCAGGGTCGTGTCGCCGGATTGGACGTCGGCCGCCGTGAAATCGACCACCTGCCATTCGATCGTCGCCGACCCGGCGCCACCCGAGACGGTCGTGGTCAGCTCGAGGGAGGTCGTGCTCGTGAGCTTGGCCTTCACGAAATCATTGCCGCTGTAGATCACGCCGGCGGTGCGCAGGCTCACGATGGGGAAGCCATGCGCGAGCGAGACGGCGCTGCCGAGCGTCACCGACATCGTCGTCGTGCCGTCCACGGTGAGACTGCCGTGCTGGACGCTGACCCCGCTCGCGAACTCCGCGACGTACCATTTGACGGTGACGGCCCCCGTCGTCCCGACCCGCTCGAACGTGGCGGAGGTCGAGCTCGAGAGGCGCCCCGATATCTGACCGTCGGTGGGGTTCACCGAGTCGACCACGAGGTCGAACACGAGGAACGCTCTGCTCAGATCGACGGCCCCGATGGTGGCCGAGGTGGACGTGGCACCGTCGGCGATGATCGCGGTTCCCGACTGGACGTAGCGATCGGTGAACTCGATGACGAACCAGCCGAGATCGGCGGCGGCCGATCCAGTCACGGCGCGCGTGATCTCGAGGTTGGTCGGACTGGTGAGGTCGACGGTGAACCAGCCGACCCCGGGATTGTCGTCCGACGTGTAGGTGGACCGGCCGCCCCGCATGTACGCGCCGCCGACGGCGATCGAGCGCGACGGCGTCACCGCGGTCACCGTGGCGCTCGCGCTGGTGTCGGTGCTCGTGAACGCTTGGGTTCCCGAGTGCACGGTCGTGCCATCGGTGAACTCGATGGCATACCAGGAGATGTCGATCTGCTCGCCGGCGCTGCCGCGGTCGAACGTCAGCTCGGTGTCGGACGTGACGCGGCCACGCACGAGCTTCTCGCCGATGTCGGTCGCCGTGCCGTCATCGCAGGAGTAGGAATAGACGAGCCACGTCTTGCCGGTCACCAGCGAGGTTGGGGCCGCCGTCGCGCTCGCGGTCCCTGCCGCGATGCTCACGTCGCCGCTCTGAACCGTGGTGCTTGCGATCTCGACGACCTGCCATTCGACGACGGTGTTGGCGACCGGTGTCGTGCCGAACGTGAGGCTGAGCTCGGTTGGGCTCGTGACCTTCGCTCGGACGAAGCCGTTGCCGCTGAACGTCGTGCCGTCGGTGCGCAGGCTGACCAGGGGAAAGCTGTTGGCAAGTGTGACGCTGGCGGGGAGTGTCACCGCCGTGGTGAGGGCGCTCACGGTTGTGGAACCGTGGTGCACGGTGACGCCGCTCGCGAACTCGGCCACGTACCATTTGACGGTGACGACACCCGTGGTTCCGTTGCGGGTGAAGGAGATCGTCGTCCCGTTTGTGAGCTGCCCGCTCACCTGACCGTCGACGGGATCGGCCGTGTCGAGGCTTACGTCGAAGACGAGCATCGCCTTGGTCGTGTCGACCGCGGCGATCGTCACGCTCGTCGAGCTCGCGCCGTTGGCGACGGTGGCCGTCCCGTTCTGCAAGAGGTGCAACTGGGCGGCATGCGCCGCCGCGCCCGGACCGAGGCCGCCGATCGCGAGGCCCGCGAGAACGACGATCAGGGTCCCGGTGCGGCGCGGTCGTCTGCCGCTGGGGCGGAGGGCGCGGGGTACGGTTGGCCGAGTGTCCAAGCTGAGTGCTGGAGAGCAAGGGCCATGCCCCTTGATGAGGTGGACGCCATCGCGTGGCTTTCAGGGGAAACCCGAGAATCTCGGCATGCGATGTGCGGGGAAGATGCTGCCGCATGGGGTCTTTTGACGGGCCAGTCAGAATGCTGACCGTCGCGAAACCGTGGATGGGGCGCGGTGGACGGGTCGAGGCACGCCTCGTGGCCTTTTCAGCAACTCTCCGGATCCAGCGGGAGGCTGACGGTGAAGCGGCTGCCGACCCCCGGCGCGCTCGCCAACGCCACGGTGCCGCCCAGGAGATCGACGTAGCGTTGCACGATGTGGAGGCCGAGGCCCGTGCCGCCGAAGCGGCGCGTGTTGGACCCGTCGCCTTGCCGGAACATCTCGAAGACCGTCGCCTGGTCGCGCGGCTCGATGCCGACGCCGGTGTCGCTGACGGCGAGGACGAGGGCCTCGTTCTCGACGGTGGCTTGCACCCGCACCCATCCGGCCTCGGTGAACTTCAGGGCATTGTGCACCAGGTTCCGCATCACGATCGTGAGCTTGCGGGCGTCGGTGACGAGCGCGCAGGCGGCGTCGACGGCGTGCCATTCCAGCGTGACCGAGGATTTCTGGGGCAAGCGCACGCAGTCGCGGCGGAGACGCTCCCACAGCTCGGAGATCGGGACGGGCTCCAGCTCGACGCGATCGCGTCCGGACTCGATGCGGCCCATCGCGAGCGTATCCTCGATCAGGCGCAGGAGGTCGCGTCCGGCCTCCTCGATGCGTTGGAGGAGCGCCTGCCGCTCGTCCTCGCCGACCGCGTCGTCGCGGGCCATCTCGGCGTAGCCGAGGATGACGTTCAGCGGCGTACGGAGCTCGTGGGACATCGTCGACACGAACTCCGAGCGGAGCGCGTTGGCGGCGCGGAGATCGTGGATCAGCGCGGAGCTCGCGAGCGCCAGCGCCGTCGCGTGGACGATGCCCTGGGCGAGTCGGCGCTCACGGGCCGAAAACGGGCCACGGCGCTCGGTGTGCGCCAGGCAGAGCGCGCCGACGACCCGACCTCCGAGCGTGATGGGGGCGATCAGCTGCGACGCGACACCCCAACGGGTGAGCAGCGCGGGAGGAATCAGGTCCTGGGCCTCGGCGTCGGCGATCTCGACCAGCGTTCCGGGCGTCAGGACGCGGATGAGCGGCAGATTGCGCTCGTCGAACTCGGCCGATCTCGATCTCGTCACGGACGCCGGGGGGCTCGCCGAAGAGCCCGGAGAGACGATAGACGCCGTCGTGCTCGTCGCGGGCGAAGGTGGTTCCCCAGTCGCATCCGAGCGTCTCGACGGCGATGCGGGTCAGGTGGGCGAGGAGGTCGGGCGTGTTCACGCGCTGGCTCAGGGTCTCGGACACATGCAGCAGCGCGGCCGCGATCTCGGCCTCTTCCGCCTTCTCGCGCGACGCGCGGGTGAGCTGCGCGGTGCGGACGAATCCGTCGAAGCGGTAGCGATCCAGGTAGACCACCCCGCCGACCGAGGTCACCGCGCCGGTGACGATGACGATGACCCCGAAGGCGAGCTGCTCGGGATCGGGTCCCACCAGCGTGGTCGCGGCGATCCCGAGGAGCGCCGCGACGGAGACGGTCAGTTGGTGATGCCAGCGCCACGGCAGCAGGAAGAAGAGCCCGTAGAGGAGACAGATCTGACCGCTGCCGAGCCGCTCGGGATTCTGGACGGCGAACAACGTGTGCGCCGTCATGACCGCGCTCCAGCACACCGCGAGCCCGGTCGCCGCCGTCGCGATCGGCAGCCGCGCCGGGCGGAACGCGATGACCGCGAGCCAGAGCACCGACACGGCGATGTGCGCGCCCAAGGCGACCAGGGCGAACGTCCGGCGCTCGGGAAAGGTCATCTCGACCCCGATGGCGAGGACGATCATCAGCAGATAGATCGCGGTCGTGACCGGGAGCCGCTGCTCGAGGATGCGGTCCTGCTCGGCGCAATAGGCGGCGCGCCACGCCGTTCGTTCCTCGTCGTCGACGGGGGCGAGCGTGGACGAAACCGCGCTGCGACGAGTGGGCACGCGCAGTGAACATCGGCAGCCCGGGCGGTCGACTTGAGGCCGAACGGGTTCGCGATTCCCGTGCGAAATCCAGTACACTCCCGCGCGTGCCGGTCGAGATCCGTCGCGCGTCCCTGGAGGGCCCGGCGGCCCGGGCCCTGATCGCGGTGCTCGATGCCGATCTCCTGCAGCGCTACCCGGAGGAGGGGGCGACCCATTTCCGCCTCGACGGCGACGAGGTCGCGCCGGGGCGCGGGGCCTTCCTGATCGCCTACCGCGACGGGGAGCCGATCGGCTGCGGGGCCGTGCGGCGGCTCGACGCCGGCGTCGCCGAGATCAAGCGCATGTTCGTGGTACCGCCCGCGCGCGGAGCTCGCGTCGGTGCGCGCATCCTCGCGGCCCTCGAGGGCGAGGCCCGGAGGCTCGGGGTCATGCGGCTCGTGCTCGAGACCGGCGCGCGCCAGCCCGAAGCCCTCGCCCTCTACCGGCGTGCCGGCTTCACGGAGATCCCGCGCTTCGGCGAGTACGTCGATTCCGCGCTCAGCCTCTGCATGGAAAAGACGCTTTGAGCGACCACGTTCCCGTCGTGCGTTTCGCCGAGGCGTGCCGCTATTGGATCGGGCTCGGCTTCGTGAACTTCGGCGGGCCGACCGGCCAGATCGCCATGATGCATCGCGACCTCGTCGAGCGCCGACGCTGGATCTCCGAGGAGCGCTTCCTGCACGCGCTGAACTATTGCGTGCTGCTGCCCGGGCCGGAGGCGCAGCAGCTCGCGATCTATGTCGGCTGGCTGCTGCACGGCACGCGCGGCGGACTGGTCGCGGGCATCGCGTTCGTGCTGCCGTCGGTCTTCATCCTGCTGGGGCTCTCGTACGTGTACGTGGCGTGGGGGAGCGTGCCGTTCGTGGCGGCGCTCTTCTACGGGCTGAAGCCGGCGGTGGTGGCGGTGGTGCTGGAGGCCGTGATCCGTATCGGCCGGCGCGCGCTCAGGACCGCATTCCTGGTCGCGATCGCGGCGGCCGCGTTCGTCGGCAACACCGTCTTCGGCGTGCCGTTCCCGTGGCTCGTGCTCGGGGCGGGCATGCTCGGTTGGGCGGTCGGCCGTACCCGGCCCGCGCTCGTCGGGATGGCCGCCATCGACCCGGGGCGGATCGCGACGGCCACGCGTGGGTCGTCGTGGCGGCGGAACGCGGCCGTCGTAGCCGTCGGCGTCGGGCTCTGGGTGCTGCCCATCGTCGGGCTGCTGCTCTGGCGCGGCCCGGAGAGCGTGTTCGTGCACGAGGCGCTCTTCTTCAGCCGTGCGGCCATGGTGACGTTCGGCGGCGCCTACGCCGTGCTCGGCTACATCCGCGAGGTCGCGGTCGCCCACTACGGTTGGCTGAGCGCGGGCGAGATGATGGACGGCCTCGGGCTCGCCGAGACGACGCCCGGACCGCTCATCATGGTCACGCAGTTCGTCGGATTCCTCGGGGCCTGGCACCATCCCGAGGGCTTGCCGCCGCTCCTCGCCGGCATCCTCGGCGCGCTCGTCACCACCTGGGTGACCTTCGTGCCGTGCTTCATCTGGATCTTTCTCGGGGCGCCGTACATCGAGCGCCTGCGCGGCAATCGCCACCTCACGGCGGCGCTCTCGGCGGTGACCGCCGCCGTCGTCGGGGTGATCCTCAATCTCGCCCTCGTGTTCGCACTGCACGCCTTCCTGCCGGCGGGACGTCTCGACCCGTTCGCCATCGTGATGGCGGCAGCCGCGTTCCTGGCGTTGCAGCGGTGGCATTGGCCGATGCCGGCCGTGATCGCCGCGTCGGCGCTGCTCGGGCTCGTGGTGCGGACGGTCTAGTCCATCCGCCGGGTCGCTTGTACTCGGAGAGTGCTGCGCGCTCGGCCGCACGCTGGGCGTGTGGAGGTCGTGTCTTAGGGGCGCGCCGCCCCTACCCCGAGCCGCGGGTTTCTGCCATGGGTCGGCCGTGGCCGACGTGCTGCCGGGCTCGTGTCTCTGCGGAGCGATCGCGTATCGCGTGACGTTGCCGCTCGTGGATGCGGGCTACTGTCATTGCCGGCTCTGCCAGCGCGCGAGCGGGGCGCCGGTCGTGGCGTGGCTCACCGTCCCCGTCGACGGCTTCGCCTACACCAAAGGCCGGCCGGTCGAGTTTCGCTCGAGCGCGCACGGCCGGCGCGAGCTCTGCGGCGCATGCGGGACGCCGCTGGCATTTCGGAGCGTGTCCTCGCCCGTGACCGTCGACGTGACGCTCGCGAGCCTCGACGACCCGGGGAGCGTGGCGCCGCAGTACCACATCTGGCGACGGAGCCGGATTCCGTGGTTCGAAACGTCCGACGCACTGCCGCGCCACGACGACGCCGGTCCTGACCGATGACCGCTGCCCCCGTCATCGACATGTGGGCGCCGATCCTGCCGGTCGGGAAGATCCTCGAGCACGCGGTCGCCAACTTTCCGCCCGAGATGCTGGGCTACCTCCGCGTCTTCTACAAGACGCCGCCGACGCTCGAGGCGTTTCGCGCCCGCGCCGGCTCCATCGCGATCGGCGAGGACGACATGCTGGCGGCGCTCGATGCGGCCGGCATCGTGCGGACGCTCATCACCGGCTTCGACGAGAAGACGAGCGTCGGGATGACGTGGGTCGCGAACGAACCGATCGCCGATTTCGCGGGACGTCATCCCGAGCGCGTCATCCCCTTCGCGGGCATCGACGTGCTCTCCGGGATGGCGGGGGTACGGGCGGTCGACCACTGGATCCGCGAGCGTGGCTTCAAGGGCGTGAGCCTGCGCCCGTTCATGATCGGGCTGCCCGCCGACGATCGGCACTACTACCCCATCTACGCCAAGTGCGCCGACCTCGGCGTGCCGGTCAGCATCCACAGCTCGGCCAATTGGTCGACGCAGCGCCGGAACGACCTCGGGCATCCGCAGCACCTGGAACAGGTGGCGATGGATTTCCCCGAGCTCACCATCATCATGAGCCACGGCGGCTACCCGTGGGTACTGGAGGCGGTGCTCGCGGTCTGGAAGCACCCGAACCTCTACCTCGAGCTCGCGGCGCACCGCCCGAAGTACTTCGGCGAGCCGGGGACCGGCTGGGAGCCGTTGCTCCGCTTCGGCCAGACGACCATCGCCGACAAGGTGCTCTTCGGGACCGGCGCGTTCCTGCTCGGCCGTCCGCCCGTCGATCTGGTGCGCGAGTTCCGCGCCCTCCCGATCAAGCCGGCGCTGATGGAACAGTGGCTCTACGGCAACGCGGCGCGCGTGCTCGGCTTGTAGGCGGGGCTCAGGCGTCGGGGTCGAAGTCGAACGACCACGCCAGCGAGCGCTGCATCAGCGACTCCGGCGCGAACCGCATTGCGAGATTACGGACCGCGATCAGCGCGGGGTTCGACGACTGGGAGATCTGGCCGAAGCGCCAGGATTCCTCGACGAAGCGTTTCGTGCGCGGCTGACGCGCGGCTTCGTAGCGGCGGAGGCCGGTCGGTGACGGGTCGCGTGCGAGCTCGCGCCCCAGCACCCACGCGTCCTCGATCGCCTGGCAGCCGCCCTGGCCGAGGTTCGGCGTCATCGGGTGCGCGGCGTCGCCGAGCAGGGTGACGCGGTCGCGGCCCCACGTCGCGGTCGGGACGCGGTCGAAGAGCTCGGTGCGGATCACGTCCGCGGCGTTGGTCGTGCGCAGGAGATCCGGGATCGGCGCGTGCCAGTCGCGATAGAACGCGAGGAGCGCCGCGTGCTGATCGGCCGTGTGCGGTGGTGACGCCGCGGTGTCGCGTACGGCGTACCAGTAGGCCTGCGCGTCGTCGATGGGAACGAAGCCGAAGCGCGCGCCGCGGCCCCACGACTCGCCGCCCGGGTCGCTGGCCGTTGCCGACCGCGGACAGATGCCGCGCCACGCGACCTGTCCCGCCGGGCGTGGCCGCTCCGGACCGAGCAGCGCCTCGCGGACGGTCGACCGGAGGCCGTCGGCTCCCACGACGAACGTCGCCTCGTGGGTCGAGCCATCCGCGAGGGTGACGGTCGCACCCTGGGCGTCGCTCGCGACCGCCGCGACTGCCGCGCCCGTCGTCACGTGGGCCGCTCCGAAGGTGGCGAGCAACACCTCCTGCAGTCGCGCGCGGTGGATCGCGACGAACGGCGCGCCGTACGCCCGCACCAGGTCGAGCTGGTTCATGGAGCGCAGCACGCGGCCGTCCGAGCGACGGATCGCGCCGTTCTCGACCGACGCGCCTGCTGCCGCGATCGCGTCCGCGACCCCGAGCCGCTGCATCACCCGCATCGCGTTCACCTGCACGGTGATCCCGGCCCCGACCGGCTCGAGGGTGGTGGCACGCTCGAAGATGCGGACGTCGAAGCTGCGCTGCCGGAGCGCAATGCCGGCGGTGAGCCCACCGATGCCGGCGCCACTGATCACGACGGACATGCGCATCGACCGGAGGGTAGTACGCCAGCCACGTCGGCTCCGCCAGTCCTCGCCGCCTCTGAACGTCCATCCGGGGCGCAGCGCGTGATCTCTCGCACGATTTGGCGTAGGTCCTGCGCATGACCGCAACGACGCGAACCGTGAAACGAACCACACGAACACTCCGCGTGCTCGCCGCGTGCGCCGTGATCTCCGGCGCCTGGGCCGTGGACGCCGGCAGTGACGAGGGCGTTACCAAGGAAGGCGTCGCGCACCTCGCCGCGCCGCAGTTCTCGCCCTATGCCGGGCGCGACTATCCGACGCGGGTCTTCTTCGGCGATACCCACCTCCACACCGCGATCTCGGTCGATGCCGGCACCATGTGCCGGGTCGGGCAGGAGGATGCCTTCCGGTTCGCGCGCGGCGAGGAGATTGCCACGACGTACGGACTGCGCGCCAAGCTGTCGCGGCCGCTCGACTTCGTGGTGATCGCGGACCACGCCGAGATGTACGGGCTGATGCCGCAGTTGCTCAGTGGTGATCCCGAGATCCTCGCCACGGAGAAGGGGAGGAAGTGGCACGACGCGTTGAAGAGCGGCGACAACGACAAGGTCTTCGCGACGGCCATGGAGATCGTGCAGTCGCTGTCCGGCAAAGAGGCGCCGATCAAGAGCGACAAGGCCGTCCGGAACGCCTGGCAGGCCTACACGGCGCTCGCCGACAAATACAACGAGCCCGGCCGCTTCACCGCGATCATCGGCTTCGAGTGGACCGCCATCGGGGGCTTCAACCTGCACCGCAACGTGCTCTTCCGCGGCAACGCCGGCGTCGCGAACCGCACCGTGCCCTTCTCCCAGTTCGACAGCCAGAATCCGGAAGACCTCTGGCGGTATCTCGCCGACTTCGAGAAGCAGACCGGAACGGAAGTGCTGGCCATTCCGCACAACGGCAATCTGAGCAACGGCCGCATGTTCACGGTCGAGACCTTCGACGGCAAGCCGCTCACCAGGGATCTGGCGACGATGCGGGCGCGATTCGAGCCGCTCGTCGAGGCCACCCAGATCAAGGGTGACAGCGAGGCGCACCCCTCCCTCTCGCCGAACGACGAGCTCGCCGGCTACGAGAAGTGGGACAAGTCCAACCTGAACGGCACCGAGGCCAAGACGCCCGCGATGCTGCAATGGGAGTACGCGCGCGAGGCCCTCAAGACCGGCCTGCTGCTCGAGCGCAAGCTCGGCGTCAACCCGTTCAAGTTCGGCATGGTCGGCAGCACGGACGCGCACACCGCCATGACGGCGGTCGAGGAGGACAACTTCTTCGGCAAGCACTCCGGTGTCGAGCCCGGTCCGCATCGGTGGGAGCACGTCGTCATCGAGGCGCCCGATCCCAAGTTCACCATCAAAGGCTGGCAGCAGGCCGCCGCCGGGTATGCCGGCGTCTGGGCGACCGAGAACACGCGCGAGGCGCTCTTCGACGCCATGAAGCGGAAGGAAACGTACGCCACCACCGGCCCCCGCATGGTGGTGCGCTTCTTCGGCGGATGGGACTTCACCGCGGACGACGCTGCCGCGCGCCTGCCGGCCGGGGTCGGCTATGCCAAAGGGGTTCCGATGGGCGGCGATCTGCGCCAGGCCCCGGGCGGCAAGGCTCCGAGCTTCCTCGTCGCCGCCCTGAAGGATTCCTACAGCGGCAACCTCGATCGCATCCAGATCGTCAAGGGCTGGCTCGACCAGGCCGGCAAGACCCACGAGAAGGTCTACGACGTCGTCTGGAGCGGCGACCGCAAGCCCGGTCCGGACGGCAAGCTCCCGCCGGTCGGCAGCACGGTCGACGTCGCGAAGGCGACTTGGAAGAACACCATCGGATCCCCCGAGCTCACCACCACGTGGACGGACCCGGCGTTCGATGCGGCGCAGCCCGCCTTCTACTACGCCCGCGTCATCGAGATTCCGACGCCGCGCTGGACCGCGTACGAGGCGCAGCGTTTCGGGATCACGATGTCGGCCGACGTTCCGATGACGACGCAGGAACGCGCCTACACCTCACCCATCTGGTATTCGCCCGAGCGTTGATTCGCCCGCGATTCCGCCGAGGCACGTTGAAGCGCATCCTCGCAGAGCCGCTGCTGCACTTCCTCCTGCTGGGGGCCGGACTCTTCGTTGCCTACGGCCTGATGTCCGAACCCGGACGCGATGCGCCCGGGAACATCGTCGTGACCGTGGGCCAGGTCGAGCATTTGGCGGCGGGCTTCGCGAAGACCTGGCAACGGCCGCCCACCGCGGCGGAGCTCGCGGGTCTGGTCGACGACTGGGTGCACGAGGAGATTGCGACCCGCGAAGCGATGGCGTTGGGTCTCGACGAGGACGACACCGTCATCCGTCGTCGCTTGCGGCAGAAGCTGGAGTTCGTGTCCGACGACATCACCGCCCGCGCCGAGCCGACCGACGCCGACTTGCACGCCTATCTGCAGGCACATCCCGAGTCGTTCCGTGTCGAGCCCCGGTTCACGTTCCGCCAGGTGTATCTCGATCCGGAGAAACACGGTGCGCACCTCGCGAATGACGCCGCGCAGCTGCTCGCGCGGTTGCGCTCCGGCGGCGACGAGGTCGATCTCGCGGCGCTCGGGGATTCCGTGCTGTTGGAGAGCGACTTCGCGGCGATGGCGGCCAGTGAAGTCGTGAAGCAGTTCGGGGAAGACTTCGCGACCGCGTTGGGAAAGCTCGCGCCCGGCCAATGGCAGGGACCGGTCGAGTCCGGCTACGGCGCGCACCTGGTGCTGATCAGCGAACGGACCGACGCACGCTTGCCCGCGTTGGCGGAAGCGCGTGATGCCGTGCGCCGGGAGTGGGACAACGCGCGGCGACAGGAAGGGACCGCGAGATTCTATCGCGAGCTGCGGCAGCGCTACACGGTGATCATCGAGGGCCTGGAGCCGGGGAAGGATCGGACGGACCTGGCGGAGGTGAAGTGAAGGCCGCGGTCCTCCTCGCCGTTCTGCTCGTCGCGTTCGCCGCCGGCGCGTCGGCCCACGAGGTGCGCCCCGCCTATCTCGAGCTCCGCCAGACCGGACCGGAAACGCACGACGCGCTCTGGAAGGTGCCGGGGCGCGGCGGGAATCTCCGCCTCGGGATCTACGTCGAGCTTCCGACGGGGTGCGTCGCCGTCACCGAGCCGCGCGCGTCGATGGTCGACGACGCCTACACCGAACGCTGGACCGTGCGCTGCGCGGGCGGACTGACCGGCGGCACGATTCGCATCGCCGGCCTCAGCGCGACGAAGACCGACGTGCTCGCGCGCGTGGAACGTCTCGACGGCACCACGCAGATCACCCGGCTCACGCCGTCCGCTCCGTCGTTCGTCGCGGCAGCCGTGCCGGGCCCCCTGGAGGTCGCTCGGACGTACACCGTGCTCGGCATCGAGCACATCCTCGGGGGCATCGACCATCTCCTGTTCGTGCTGGCGCTGGTCATCATCACGCGGGGCGGCTGGACGCTCGTGAAGACCGTCACGGCCTTCACGGTCTCGCACAGCCTGACGCTGACGGCGGCGACCCTCGGTTTCGTGCACGTCCCGCAGCGCCCGGTCGAGGCGGTCATCGCGCTCAGCATCGTGTTCGTCGCGGCGGAGATCGTTCGCATGCACCGCGGTCTCGCAGGCATCACCGCGCGCGCCCCGTGGCCCGTGGCGTTCCCCTTCGGGCTGATGCACGGGTTCGGTTTCGCGGGCGGGTTGAGCGACGCGGGGCTGCCGCAGGCGCACATCCCGGTGGCGCTGCTGTTCTTCAGTGGCGGCGTCGAGGTGGGGCATTTGCTCTTCGTCGCGACGGTACTGAGCGTCATGGCGGTGGGTCGGAGGATGCGCGTTCCGTTGCCCCGGTGGGCCGAGCTCGTCCCGCCGTATGCCATCGGGGCGGTCGCCATGTTCTGGGTCCTGCAGCGGGTTGCCGCTTTTTGACCGAAGGGAACGGCCGGCGCTGGTTTCTCGCGGGGCGAAAGAGTACAGCCAGCGACCACTGACGAACGGAGGACAGCCATGAAGCAAGCGCAGCGTCGATCGGTGCTGGGGCGGTTCGGAGTACTCGGGCTCGTGTCGGTCGCGGTGCTGGCCGGGGGGGCCACGACCTACGCCGCCGACGCCAAGAAGCCCAACATCCTCGTCATCTGGGGCGACGACATCGGCCAGTTCAACATCAGCGCCTACAACCAGGGGATGATGGGCTACCGGACCCCCAACATCGACAGCATCGCCAAAGAGGGCGTGCTGTTCACCGACTGGTACGGCCAGCAGAGCTGCACCGCGGGTCGCGCCGCGTTCGTCACCGGACAATCGCCGATCCGCACCGGCCTCACCAAGGTCGGTCTGCCGGGCGCGCCCGAAGGCATGCAGAAGGAAGACCCCACCATCGCGACGCTGCTCCGGGCACAGGGCTACATGACCGGCCAGTTCGGCAAGAACCACCTCGGCGACCGCGACGAGATGCTGCCGACCAATCACGGCTTCGACGAGTTCTTCGGCAACCTCTACCACCTGAATGCGGAGGAGGAGCCGGAGAATGCCGACTACCCGAAGGACCCGGAGTTCAAGAAGCGCTTCGGCCCGCGCGGCGTGATCCACAGCTTTGCCGACGGCCGCATCACCGATACGGGCCCGCTCACCCGCAAGCGCATGGAGACGATCGACGAGGAGGTGAACGCCAAGGCGCTCGACTTCATGGCGCGGGCCAAGACGGCGGACAAGCC
>CAZWAX010000098.1:0-8106 GCA_964631985.1 uncultured Polyangiaceae bacterium
ACTGCGAGATCGGCGGCAACCCCAGCGTCCTCAAGGCCTGCGAGCTGACGAAGCTGATCCTCTCCAAGCCCGGCGTGAAGAAGATCGCCGTCATGATGAACGTCGTCTCCAACACCCGCGTCGACATCGTCGCCCGCGGCGTCATCAAGGGCTGCGTCGAGTCGGGTCGCAACCCCGCCGACACGATCGCCATCTTCCGCATCCCCGGCGCGTGGGAAGACGACGGCTTCAAGATCCTCAAGAAGTACGGCGTCGAGTACTGCGACCGCACTGTCTCCATGTACGAGGCGGCGGGGCGGGCCGTCGCGAAGATGAAGTAGCGCGGTCGTTCGCGTCAGTTATCCGACTCGCTGGACAAAAATGCGCCGTGCCCCCGGGCCTGCGCGCGCCGGCGACGGCCGGATCTACCCTTCGCGACACGATCGCGAAGCGATCGTCCGTGGCACCGGCGTTGCATCGGCCGACGGTATGCGCCGACTCCATTTATTCACGGTCATCGCCCTGGCCTTCGGTTGCGTCCACCCGCCGCTCGTCGGCGCCGTCTGCGGCGACGGCCTGCTCGAGCCGGACTACGAGCTCTGCGACGACGGTGTCGCCAACGGCAGCAACGCCTGTTGCTCCACGAGCTGCCTCCTCGTCGACACCGACCACGACGGCGTGTGCGATCCGCAGGATCCCTGCGGCGGTCGCGGCCCGCTCTTCGCGGACGCGACGCTCCTCATGAAGGGCTTCGCGACGCCGGCCATCGACGATGCCTTCCGTCTGAGCGGGACGCTGGCGCCCGGCACGGCGATCGACCCGGCGACCGACGGGTTCACCGTCGCCCTGTGGAACGAGTTTCGCGGGTCGTTCGCGCACGCGGGGATTCCGGGTGGCGCAGGATGGCGCCCCGGTCCGCGCGGCGGCTGGGCGTATCGCGACCCGGCCGGCAGCGCCGGCGGCGTGACGCACGTCTTGCTCAAGCCGCAGAGCGACGGCACGCTCGCGGTCGCGATCCGGGGCCGCCGGCGCGACTACGCGCGCTCGACCGACATCCGACCGATCCGTGCCGCCGTCGCGCTCGCGTCCCCCGTTGCCGGCGCACTGGCGTGTGGCGAGACCGTCCTCTCGTTGTCGCGCTGCACGTTCGCGGGTACCGGCAACACGCTGCGCTGCCGTCCGCCGGAGCCGCAGCGGCGCTGCCCGGGCGACCCGGACGGGGCCGTGCGCTGCGCCGCCCGGAACGCCGCGGCGGCGCAGGATGCATACGTGACCATACACGGCCGCTATTTCGACGGGATCTGCGCCGATCTTCCCGGGTTTGCGCCCGCACCCGACCTCGCCTGTGTGACGTCCGGCGCCGGCGACCTGCAGTACGCGATTGCGACCGCGAGCCCGTCAGCCACGATCACGTGCGTCTATTCCAGCGCTCCGGATCAGCCGGGCGATCCGAACCTCATTTGTACCAATCCTTGAGCTGACGGCCCCATCGCCGATCGCGGGGGGGAATTGATCCTCGCGCGCCGACTGTGTCATGTCGACCGGGCCTCCCGTGCCCACCGCCACACCGACGCTCGTACGCCTCGCCGAACGCGACCTGATCCGCGACCGGCTGCCCTTCTTCGCGGTACTGTGGGCCGCCGTGAGCGTGCTCTGGCTGAACGCGCTCATGTACGGTGGCGCGGGATCGGTCGGCTGGGGGGGCGCCGCCGCCATCCTGGCGGCGCAGCTCGTCATCCTGACGGTCGCCGTGCGGATGGCCGGCCGGACCTCGTCGCCGGGCGCCATGCGCGCGATCGTGCTCCTGGCGATCGGTCTGCTCGGGCTCGTCTGGACCGTCGTCGCGAGCTACAGCGCGGCGCCGTTCGACGTCCTCGCGCTCGTGATGCCGATCCTGGTGGTGGTGCCGCCGCTCTTCTTCGCGTGGAGCTGGCGCGTCGAGCTGGTCCTGATGGTGGGGCTCGGCCTGCAGGCGGCGCTCTGGTTTTCCTTCGTCATGCCCGGAGACGGGACGGTGCTCGCCGACATCGCCATCACCGCGCTCGCCGGAGCGGCACTCGGCGTCGCGCTGGCGGCCCGGGTCTCCCACGAGCTCGGCCTCCGCATCGCGCGTCGCGAGCAGGAAGAGGCGTCGCGGCGCGCGCTCGCCGCGTCGAACGAGGCGTTCCTTGCGAGCGAGGAGCGCTTTCGCGTCGCGTTCCATCGTGCGCCGATCGGCATGGCGATGGTGGGCGCCGACGGCGCCGTGCTGCAGGTGAACGCGGCCTTCGAGCGCATGGTGGGCCGCCCGGCCGCCGAGATCGTCGGCACGCCGGTCGACGACCTCATCCTTCCCGACGACCTGCCCTCGGCGCGCGCGGAGCGCGAGCAGGTGCTCGGCGGAGCTGTCGACGCGCTCGAGACCGTGATGCGTCTCCGTCATCGCGACGGCCACGGCATCTGGGTGCGCGTCACCCGCGCGCTCGTACGCGATCGCGACGGCAAGCCGGCCTACATGATCGGCCAGGTCGAAGACGTGACCGAACGGCTCCGTGCCGAGGAGGCGCTGCGGGCCTCGCTCGCCGAGCTCCGCACGCGGGAAGAGCAGCTGCGGTTGCTCGCGCAACGTCAGGTGAAGGTCCGCGAGGAGGAGCGCCGCCGTCTCGGCTTCGATCTTCACGACGACGTCTGCCAGGAGCTCGTCGGCACCGGCATCATG
Source organism: uncultured Polyangiaceae bacterium (assembly GCA_964631985.1). Taxonomy (GTDB): domain Bacteria; phylum Desulfobacterota; class Binatia; order UTPRO1; family UTPRO1; genus UTPRO1. Next base: position 2,678 of record CAZWAX010000098.1, read on the forward strand.
GTGGAGTCGGTCCGCGGGCGCTTGCAGGGCATCGATCCGGAGGCCAGCCAGAAGCTCGCGCGCGTGAGCCGCCATTTGAACGACCTCGGCGAGCACCTGCGCCAGGTCGCGCGCGAGCTCCGTCCGATGCTCCTGCACGACCTCGGTCTCGAGGACAGCGTGCGCTCGCTCGCGACCGGCATGACCTCGGCCACGACTCGCGTCATCGCGACGTCGACGACGCCGATCCCGCGGCTCAGCGAGGACGTGGAGGTCGCGGTCTACCGCATCGTGCAGGAGGCGATCACCAACGCGCTCCGGCACGCCGGGGCCCGCGAGATCGCCGTCACCCTCGCGGCCTCGGAAGGCGTGCTGCGGGTCGAGGTGCGCGACGACGGCGGCGGCTTCGACGTCGAGAAGCGGCAGCGCGACGCGCTCGGTCTCGTCAGCATGGAGGAGCGCGCGCTCGCGCTCGGCGGCAAGCTCGCGGTGCAATCGGCTTCCGGCCGCGGGACGTCGGTGCGCCTCACGTGCCCGCTGATCCGCCGCGTGCCCCGCCCGGCAGCCTGACGTCGCGTCGCTCCAGGAGCCGCCATCTCGAACCGCTCGCAGCCGACGCACCTGCTCGAGATGCCGCCCCTCACGGCCGTCGTGCGGCTCGCCGCGCCCACCACCCTGGTCATGGCGGTGTCGGCCGTGTCCAACGTCGTCTACACGTACTTCGTGAGCCGGCTCGGTGTCGACGCGATCGGCGCCGTGTCGCTCGTCTTTCCCGTGTCGCTGCTCGCGATCACGGCGATGGGCGGCGGCATCGGTGCCGGGGCGACGTCGGCGATCGCGCGCGCGCTCGGCGCGGGCTCGCGTGCCGAGGCGGCGACGCTCGGCGGACACGCCCTCGTGCTCGCCGTGCTGCTCGGGTGGGGCTTCGGCCTCGCGGCCTGGTTCGGCGTCGGTCCGCTCTTCCACCTCATGGGCGCGAGCGGGGCGGTGCACGAGGGCGCCACGACGTTCGCGCGCGTGCTCTTCGGCGGGGTCTGCATCACCTACGGCAGCATGATGCTCGACAGCCTGATGCGGGCCGAAGGCAACGTGCGCGTGCCGGCGACCTGGGCGACGACGTCGTTGCTCCTTCAGATGGCGGTGACGCCGCTCTTCATGTTCCAGTTCGGGTGGGGGCTGATCGGCGGGGCGCTCGCCATGCTCGCGTGCCAGGCGCTCGCCATCCTGCCGCGGCTCGCATGGGTGTTCGGCGGGCGCGGCGTCGTTCGCCCGGCATTCCGGCTCGCGCATCGGGGACTCGGTCCCCTGCGGGAGATCGTGCGGGTCGGCATCCCGGCCGCGCTCTCGACGTCGATCAACAACGTCGGCCTGATGGTGCTGACCGGGGTCGTCGCCCGCCTCGGTGCCGCCGACCTCGCGGCGTACGGCCTCGGTACCCGGCTCGACTTCGTACTGATGTCCTTCGGCTACGGCGTCGGCGCGAGCGTGCTCACGCTGGTGGGGCTCGCTGCCGGCGCGACGCGCGCCGATCGCATCCGGGCCTTCGTCGGGCGCGGCGTCGTGGTCGCGACCGTGCTGCTCGCGGTGCCGGGCCTGCTCGTGTGGTGGCGCCCCGCCCTCTGGATCGGGATGTTCACCGACGACCCGGGCATTCATGCCGTCGGGACGCTCTACTTCCGCACGATCGCGCCGACGTACCCCTTGCTCGGGGCCAGCATGGTGATCGCCTTCGCGTTCCAGGGCCTCGGCCGGGCGACGCTGCCGCTGCTGGTCATGGTGACACGCGTCGCCGCCGTGCTGGTCGCGGCGATCGTTTGTACCCGCGTCTACGGTCTCGGGGAGCAGGCCGTCTTCATCGCGATCGCGCTCGGCAACGTCGCGGGCGCGGTCGTCCTGATCGCGCTCTTCGTGGCGACGCAGCGGCGCGCGGTCACACGCCCGGCGGCCTGATCTCACGCGTCGCGCGTACGAGCGCGAGGCCGTAGACGACGAGCGCGAGCCCCGTCACCCAGCTGCCCACGACGAACGCCGGCGGGCGATAGTCGAGGCGCAGATGATGCGATCCGGCGGGCAGCGCGATGCCCCGCAGCGTGGCGTCGACCGGCAGGACCGCGTAGCGCGCCGGCGTGTCGCCGGTAATCGCGGTCGCCGTCCAGGCGGCGCTGTAGTTGTCGCTCAAGAGCAGGATCGCCGGCACCGGCGCCTCGGCGCGGATCTCGAGCGCGTCGGTCGAGAGGTGGGTCACGCGCACCGAGCCGGCCGGAGCCACGGCCGACATCGGCGCGGGCGGCCCGAGGCCGGGGTCGGTCTCGAGCAGCGCCATCTCGGCGGGGTCGAAGCCCGGTGCGGCCAGCGCGGCCAGCACGGCGTCGGTCGAGTCGTGGACCTGCCAGCGCGTCAGCAGGCGCGCCCGCGGCAGCTCGCGAAAGCCGGTCGGGACCAGGTCCGGCGCGCCGCCGTCGAGCCGGACCTGGTGGCGAAGACGCAGCATGCCGAGTCGTGGGGAGAACGTGCGGAGACCGGGCGACGTGAGGATCGCGTCCGGCGCGAAGCCGTGCGTCGCGGCGACGAAGCGCGCGTAGCGGCCGAGGATCATCGGCTCGGCCCCCCAGACGTCATCGAGCCCGGCGCCGAGCGCGAGATACGGCGCGCGGCTCGGGCTCGCGACGCGTGCCTCCGTTGCCCCGGCCCGCGTGATCGCGGCGCGGAGCGCTGTGCTCGCGGCGAGGATCGGCGCGGGATCGAAGGTGGGACGGAAGTAGCGCGCATGGACCACGAGCTCGGCGATGCCGCACGCGACGAGGCCGTAGCGGAAGAGGGGAGCGCGCCTGGCCGCGATCGTCAGGCCCGCGGCGAGCGCGAAGACGGCACCGGCGATCAGCAGGGAGGTCGCGGCGTTCATCCCGGCGGCGACGGACGTCGGCGCCCGTCCCGCCACGAAGTAGCGAAAGCCCTGCGCCGTGAAGTCGACGCGTCCGACCAGCGCCTGCCAGCCGCTGCCGGCGCGGAACGTGCCATCGAGGAGGAGCGCCGTGCCGAGCGCGAGGCCGCCGAGCGCGGCCGCGATCGCCGTCACGACGAGCCAGCGCGGCGCGGTGCGCGTCCGCAACCACCAGTCGCACCCGAGCGCCACCAGCATCGCGATGAACAGGGTGGCGAGCGGCGTGAACTTGGCGAGCCCGCGGAAGCTCTGGAATCCGGGCACCGTGTCGTAGAGCACGCGGAAGAGCGGGGTCGAGTCGCCGAACGCGAGCACCACCGTCACCGCCAGCATCGCGAGGCAGGGCCGGGCCGTGCTGCGCTCGCCGTACACGATGCCGACGAGCGCCAGCAGGAACGGCGCGACGCCGACGAAGAGCGACGTCTCGGAGAGCGTCCAGCGTCCCCAGTATGGCGTTCGCACCATGTCGCCGAAGATACCGGGCGCGACCAGCGTAACCAGATTCTCGGGGGGAAGAGCGAAGGTGCGCGCGATCTCGAAGCGGAGCCCGGTGCGGAGACTCTCGGCGACCGCATCGAGCCCGGCGCCGAGCTGTACGGCCGCGAGCGCCGCGCCGCCGAGGTACATCGCCGTGAGCGCGGCGCCGTTGCGCAGGCGCCGCGATGATTGCGCCCATCGCGGCAGTGCGTAGAGGCCGGCGACGATCGCCGTATAGAGCAGGTACTGCACGTGGCCCGCGAAGATCTGCAGCGCGACGGCCGCCATGCCGAGCAGGATCCAGCGCCGCCCGAACGAGGCCAGGATCCCGTCGATCGCGAGGAAGATCAGCGGTATCCAGGCGAGGGTCGCGAGGTTCGGGACATGGCCGCGATAGATCTGGAGGAAGGTCGCGCCACCGAGCATGAACACGATGCCGGCCAGCACGCACGCCGTTGGGTGCAGCCGGCGGTGCGCCGTCCAGGCGTAGACGCCGACGCCGCCGAGCCAGACGTGCAGCGCGATGAACAGGTTGTTGGCGAGCGCCTGTGGCAGCGCGAGATGCAGCCAGCTCGGCGGGTAGAGCAGGGCCGCCTGGAAGCCCCCGAAGAACGGCGTCCCCGCGTAGACGTGGGGGTTCCAGAGCGCCAGGTTGCCTTGACGGAGCTCGCCGAACCCGAAGCGTTGCCAGGCGAGAAAGATCTTCGCGAGGTCGTCGTCGCCGTGCGAAAGGATGCGGCCGCCGCCGAAGACGAGCACGTCGCCGAGGACGACGAGCGTGACGAGCGCCAGGATGCCCCCGGCGGGCGCATGGTCGCGGGCGAGCACGCGGGCCGTACGGAGCAGCGTTGCGAATATGCGCCGGATGGCGCGCTCGTACCCCGTCCGCGCCCGACACGTAAAGTGCTCATGGCGCTAGGTAGTGATCAGTTCGCTGCGGCGTCTGCGCCCTCCGGCCCCAACGCGAACTGACCCTGTCGCCGACGGCAGATTGGTTGCGGTGTCTCGCGATGCTACGGGACGGCGATGCACGCCATGCGTCTCGTGCAGGTCCGGACGCCGCTCGTCGATACCGAGTTGGTGCGTCCGTCCCCGGGGCCGGACGAGGTCGAGATCGAGGTGAGCGCGTGCGGCGTCTGTCGCACCGACTTGCACGTCGTCGACGGTGAGCTCTCCGATCCGCGACTGCCGCTGGTGCCGGGACACGAAGTGGTGGGGCGGGTGGTGCGACGCGGCGAGCGCGCGACCCGCTTGGGGATTGGGACACGGGTCGGCGTGCCGTGGCTCGGCTGGACGTGTGGCGAGTGCCGGCTCTGTCGCCAGGGCCGCGAGAACCTCTGCCCCCGCGCCCGCTTCCACGGCTACACGCGCGACGGTGGCTATGCCGACGCGATGATCGTCGACGAGCGCTACTGCTTCGCGCTCGGCGATACGCTCGACGACGCGCACGCCGCGCCGCTGCTCTGCGCCGGTTTGATCGGGTACCGGTCGCTCCGGCTCGCCGGGGAGGCCGAGCGCCTCGGGCTCTACGGTTTCGGCGCGGCCGCGCACATCGTCGCCCAGGTCGCCATGCACGAGGGCCGCGAGGTCTACGCGTTCGTGCGCCCGGGCGACGAAGCCGCACGGCGGTTCGCCGAGAGTCTCGGGGTCCGCTGGGCCGGCGACGCCGACGCGACCCCACCGGTCGCGCTCGATGCCGCGATCATCTACGCGCCGGTTGGCGCGCTCGTCCCGCAGGCGCTCCGCGCGGTCGGACCGGGCGGGACGGTCGTCTGCGCCGGCATCCACATGAGCGACATCCCGGCGTTCCCCTACGCGATCCTCTGGGAGGAGCGCGTCGTGCGGTCCGTCGCCAACCTCACGCGTCGGGACGGCGAGGAGTTCCTCGCGCTCGCGGCCTCGCTGCCGCTCGCGACCACGGTCGTCGAGTACGCCCTCGCCGACGCCAATCGCGCCCTCCACGACCTCCGCCCCGGCCCGATCAGCGGCGCCGCCGTGTTGCGGCGCCGCGACCTGGCGTTGCTGGGGGAGG
>CAZWAX010000098.1:8116-15583 GCA_964631985.1 uncultured Polyangiaceae bacterium
CACTCGTGCTGGCGGTTCAGGCACGTCGCCACGTCGGCGACGGCCGCGAGCCCGGTGACGCCGAGACCCGCGCACTCGTCGGCCCGTGCATCGAAGCCGGTGCCGCCCGCCGCGCGCGTGAGCGCGACGCCGAGGCCGGGGTCGTTGCGTGGCTTCGCGACCGTGGCGGCGAGCTTCTGCTCGAGCCCCTTCGGGCCAGTGAGCTTGGCGGTCTGCTTGGTGCAGGTCTTCCGGGCCTTCGGGAGGCATTTCGGGTCGGCGTTCTTCTCCTGCATGCACTTCGACACGCCGAGCACGCACTTCTGGACGAGCTTCAGCTTGCCGCTCGCGAACTTGGCGCCGGCCTTGGCGAGGGCCTTCTCGCATCTGACCGCGCGCTTGCCTTCGACTTTGGGGTCGCCGGCGCCCGCTCCGCCGCCGTCGGCGCCCGCGGCGAGACACGCGAACGCCCCACTGCTGCTGCCCGCGAAGTCGAACAGCTCGACCGCGCGGGGGAACTGCATGGCCACCATGGCCTGGGCACGACACGCGTGCAGCGACCCCGTGCACGCGACGACGTCGTCGACCGACTCGAGCGCGGAGATGCCGAAGCGCTCGCAGAGCGGCGACTCGTGGCCGAAGCCGAGCCCGCCGTCGTCGAGCAGGTCGGCGACCGGTAGGGCGGGCGGCGCGCACTTGGCGCGCACGACGGCGCCGTACTTCGCGACGTCGGCCTGCCGTTTGACGGTCGCGAGGTCGCAGGCCTTCTTGGCTTTGGCGACGCACTTTACGTCGTTCGGCTTTTGCTGGACGCACTGAAACGCGGTCTGCAGGCACTTCTGCAGCCGCTTGGTCTCGGCGCCGACGAGCTTGGCCCCGGCCTTGGCGAGCGCGCCGACGCACTTGCCGAGCGCTTTGCCGCGCTGCGCGTCACCGAGGGTGCTGCCGCTCGCGTCGAGGGGAGGCGTGCAACCGGGATCGTCGCGGTCGATCAGCTGGTTGCCGTCGTCGTCGAGGCAGTTGTCGCAGAGCTCGACCACGAGGCCGCGCTCGAACGCGCCGACGTCGCAGGCCGGACCGGTGGGGCGGGGAAAGCCGCGCTGATCGGTCGTGAGCGTCACGTTCGAGATGTCTTTGCAGCCGGTCGGATCGCCGGCGTCGAGCGCCGGGCTGCCGGCGAGGAGCGGATGCGTGGTCGTCGCGCCGCCGTTGTCACTGGCCGGGCCGAGCAACGGGTCGACGCCGGTCTGGTCGCCGATCGTCGGCGTGACGGTGCAGCCGGTCGTGTCGCCGAGGAGGTTGTAGCCGAGCGACGTGATCGGTCCCGAGCAATCGGGACGGTCGTCGGCGGTGTTCTCGGCGATGAGGGTGTTGGCGAGCGTCAGGGTGCCGCCGTTCCCTGGCGTCACCGCGACGCCGGCGCCGCGGAACGCGAAGTTGCGGGCGATGGTGACGTTCCGGAGATTGAAGGCCGCGCCGCCCTCGTTGTTGATGGCGCCGCCGTGCGAGTCGCTGAGCACGACCGCCCCCCGTGGGCTCCTTGCCGTCACCTGATTGCTGATGCCGCCCGCGAGGTTGTTGCTGAAGGTCACGTTCACGACGTTGAACTTGCCGTTGCCACTCGCGGCGTGGATGGCGCCGCCCTGGTTGATCATGCCGAAGCGCGCGACGTTGCCGATCATCTCGGAGCGCACGATCGATACGGTGGCGCCGCCGGTGTCGGCGATGCCGCCGCCCCGGCTCTCGTCGCTCATCACACCGGGACTCGTCTCGTTGCCGGAGATCACCGAGTCGGTGATCGTCACCAGGCCCGGGCCGAGCGTGAAGACGCCGCCGCCGAACGCGCCGCCGCTACCGCCGCCCGAGAGGCCGACCGCGGAGTTGGAGCTGAACGTCGAGTGATCGATCGTCACCAACCCGCTGCCGAGCAAGGCGACGCCGGCGCCCTGCGAGGCCAGGTTGTTGACGATGAAGCTCTCGAAGATCGTCAGGTGCACGTCGTCGGGCTCGACCAGGATGCCGCCGCCGAGGCCGGAGATGCCGCTGCTCACGATGCAGCGGTTCAAGGTGACGGTGTTGACGGGGAGGATGCGCGCGACGATCCCCGACTGCGGGGGGAGGACGATGGCGATGTTGCCGCCACGGCTCGTCAGGCTGGCGCGCCCGCCGGAGTCGCCGTTGCTGATCGTGAGGTCGTTCAGGGTGACCTGCGCCGGCGTCTGGACCTCCATGATGCGGAAGCTCGGGGCCATCTGCGTGCGGAAGATCGTCGCCCCGTTGCCCTCGATCGTGAGCGTCCCCGTGATGGGCGGGAGGCCGTTCGTCCCTTCTGCCGCCATCGTCAGGGCGTATTGCCCGCCGGCCGCGAGCTCGATGGTGTCGGATTCGCCGTTGGAGCTGGCGGTGGTGACGGCGGTGACGAGCGCCGCGACGTCGCCGTCCGCGACGTTGAAAATCGCAGCATTGCCGGACCGAGCCGCGAGCAGAAAGCATCCAATGAAGGCGACGTGGGCAAGCGGGACCGGGCGCATGGGGCTCTCCTACTGTGGCGGCGCGGAGATGTCACCGTTTGATTCTCGGCCGCATCCTCCCTACAGATGATGCGTCGGGTCATCCGGCGGGAGGCGGGGGGTCACGCAATGGATCTTTTTCAGACCTGTTACGACTACCAGGAGGCGGAGTTAATCCGGTCCGCGGGCGTCTATACGTTCTTCCTACCGCTCGAGGGCTCCGAAGGACCTGTCGTCACGTACCAGGACAAGGAAGTCGTGATGATGGGGTCCAACAACTACCTCGGCTTGGCGCACCATCCGAAGGTGCGCGAGGCCGCCAAGCGCGCGATCGACCAGTACGGGACCTCCTGTACCGGGTCGCGTTTCCTGAACGGGAACCTCGATCTCCACGACCGGCTCGAGCACGAGCTCGCCGAGCTGTTCGGCTACGAGGAGGCGCTGGTCTTCGCGTCGGGCTTCCTCGCCAACGTCGGCGTGATCGCGGCCCTCGGCTCGATTCCCGGCACGGTGATCTTCTCCGAGCGTGAGAACCACGCGAGCCTGATCGACGGCACCCGCCTCGCGCGCGGTGAGGTCCGGCTCTTCAATGACCTCGTCGACCTCGAACGTCAGCTCGCCGCGGGCGGCACCGACTGGTCGCATGCGCTCGTCGTCTGCGACGCGGTCTTCTCCATGACCGGCAGGGTCATGGACCTCCGCCGTCTCGCCGAGCTCAAGCGCAAGTACCAGTTCAAGCTCTACGTCGACGACGCGCACGGGATCGGGGTCCTCGGCCCCGACGGGCGTGGCGCCGTCTTCGATCAAGGGGTGCGCGACTCCGTCGATCTCCTCTTCGGCACGTTCAGCAAGTCGCTCGCGAGCCTCGGCGGTTTCGTCTGCGGCGAGAAGCGCGTGATCAGCTGGCTCCGCCACACGAGCCGCTCGTTGATTTTCACGGCCGGTTTGCCGCCGGCGTCGGTCGCGGCGGCGCTCGCGGCGCTCGGCGTCATGAAGGAAGAGGCCGGCGAGCTCCGCGCCCGCGTCTGGGCCAATGCCCGCTATTGGCGCGAGGGTCTCGATGCGCTCGGGTACTACACGATGGGCTCGACCACTCCGATCGTGCCCGCCATGATCGGCGCCGAGTCGCTGGCGTTTCGGGTCGCACGCGATCTGCTCGACCTCGGCGTCTTCGCGATCCCGGTGCCGTACCCGGTCGTGCCGTTCGGCCAGTCGCTCATCCGCACGAGCGTCATGCCGACGCACACGCGCGAGCACCTCGACCGCGCGCTCGACGCCTTCGCGAAGGTCCGCAAGCGGTATGAGATCCCGGAGTTCGACCCGGAGAATCTGCCGACGTCCGACGCCTACGACTGGTCGTGGTTCGTGTCCGACAAGGCCAAGTCGGCGTCGCAGCCCGCGGCGTAGCCTCGGGTCTCAGAGCCAGCCGGACCGGCGATACCATGCCGCGGTCTGGCGGAGACCGGTCGCGAGATCGGTCTCCGCATGCCATCCGGTCGCGGTCTCGAGCCGTGCCGGCGAGCAGAGCCAGGCCTCGGCGAGGAGCTCGTTCGCCTTGTCGGACGAGAGCAGGGTGGCGCGCCCCGCGAGCCTGGCGGCGTGCTCGCTGATCCAGCAGAGCGGCCGCACGATGGCGCGCGGCAGGGCGAGGATGCGGACCCGTGTCGCGAGAGCGGCGGCGATGTGCTCGGCGAGCGCGCGCGCCGTCGTCGGCGTCGGGTGGGTCGGGTAGTAGACGCCCGGCGCCGGCGGGCCGTCGATGCAGGCGACGATCGCCGCGGCGAGGTCCGCCGCGAACACCATGGACAGGCGCTGCGACCCGTCGCCGAACATCGGCGCGAGGCCGCGTTTGGCGATCGCGAAGAGCCGCAGGAACTCGCGATCCCAGGGACCATAGACCGCCGGCGGACGCAGGATCGTCCACGCGGCATCGAGCTCGCGGACCGGCGCCTCGCCGGCGAGCTTGCTCCGCCCGTAGTCGCTGACGGGGTGGGGCGTCTCGGCCCCGCTCGGGATCACGCCATCCACTACGGGCCCCGCGGCGGCGAGACTGCTGACGTGGACGAAGCGGCGGATCGCGGCGCCGGAGGCGCGCACGGCGTCGACGACCGCGCGCGTGCCGTCGGCGTTCACCGCGAAGAGCTCGGCCCGGCTCCTGGCGGAGGTCAGCCCGGCGAGGTGCACGATCGCATCGGCCGTGGCACACCCGCGCCGCAGCGCCGCGCCGTCGGCGAGGTCGCCGGGAACGAGGGTGGGTTGCGCGCCGCCGGCGAAGACGGTGCCCGCCTTCCGCGGATCGCGTACCAGGCACGCGACCTCGTGCCCGCGCGCCTGCAACGCCGCGACCACGTGGATGCCGACGAAGCCCGTGCCGCCGGTGAGAAAAACCCGCACACCGCCCTAGTATCTGGCAGACCCCGGGGAACATATCCCGGTCGGTCGCGGTCTACGCTCTTCGCTCCGTCGCGAGAGGTGCACGATCTGCGCCGCTTCACCTTGACCCTCTCCGGGGTGCATGCGATGCGATCCGGCTTGCGCGCGGTGGCCGGCAGCGTTCCTCTCCTCGATCGGTACGTGGCGCGTGAGGTGGTCTCGCATGCCTTCGGCGGCTTCGTCGTCGTGCTCGCGATCTTCCTCGTCACGCGCACGAGCACGTTGTTGTCGGATGCGGCGGTGGGGAGCTTGCCCGGGGGTGTGCTGGCGCTGCTGCTCGCGCTCCGTACCGTCATGGCCTTGCCCTCGCTCCTGCCGGCGGTCGTCTATCTCGGTGTGCTCCTCGCGATGAACCGGCTCTCGAAGGACCGCGAGCTGACCGCGATGGCGGCCTCCGGGGTCGGGCCCGGCCGGCTCGAGCGGGCCGTGCTCGCGGTCGCGCTCGTGGCGGCGGCGGCAATCGCGGTGCTCTCGTTCACGGGGCGACCGTGGGCGGCGGCTCGCTTCAACGAGGTCCGCGACCGCGCCATCGCCGCCTCGGGGCTCGACGACATCACGCCGGGTGTCTTCTACGAGCTGCACTCGGACGCGCACGAAGTCGTGTTCGCCGAGTCGCGCTCGGCGATCGACCCCGCGTACCTCGAGAACGTGTTCGTGCAGCGCCGGAACGAGGCCGGGTTGGCGGTCTTCTCGGCGCGCCGGGCCATCGAGTCGCGCGACCCGGTGCAAGGCATCCGCAATCTGATTCTCGAGGACGGCTTCCAGTACGACCTCACCGTCGACGGCGACAAGCAGACCGTGACGCAGTTCGAGCGCCTCGCCATGCAGGTGCCGCTCGCGCCGAGCGTCCCGGACGTGGGGCTCGAGAAGAGCCTGTCGCTCGCCGCGCTCTTCGGCGCCCGCGACCCCGAAGCCGTGGCGGAGCTGCAGTGGCGGAGCGCCATGCCGATCTCCACGATCCTCCTCTGTCTGCTCGCGGTGCCGCTCGGCCGCAGCGATCCGCGCCGCGGGCGCGCCGCGCGCGTGGTGTTGGCGGCGCTCCTCTACGTCGTCTACCGCACGCTCCTCGGGACCGCGAAGAGTTGGGTCGCGGATGGTGTGCTGCCGCCGGCGCCCGGCCTCTGGGTCGTGCACGGGGCATGCTTTCTGTTGGTGCTGACCCTGGCGTGGCGGCAGCGGACGGCGCGGGGATGAATCTCGTCGACCGCCACCTCGGCCTCGCCGTGATCCGGAGCTTCGGGCAAGCGCTCGCCGCGTTGCTCGCGGTCTTCACCGTCCTGAACCTGAGCGAGGAGCTCCGCGCCGTCGGCGAGGGCTGGAGCGTCGCGCGCGCGCTCGGGTTCGTCGCGCTGACGCTGCCGAGCGAGGCCTACGCGCTCTTTCCCGCCGCCGCGCTCCTCGGCGCCGTGCTCGGCCTCGGGCGCCTCGCGAGCGATCAGGAGCTGGTCGCGTTGCAGGCGGCCGGCGTGTCGCCGCTCCGTCTCACGCGCGCCGCGTTTCTCGCGACCGTGCTGCTCGCGGCGCTGGGGGTCGGGCTCGGCGAGCTGATCGCGGCACCGCTCAGTCAGCGGGCGCACGCGCAACGCGCGCTCGCGGTCTCGGGCGGGCGAGCGCTCAGCACGGCATCGGGACTCTGGCTCCGCGACGGCTCCAGCTTCGTGAACGTCGGCACGCTGCGGGCGGACGGCTCGCTCGGCGAGGTCTACCAGTTCGACTTCGCGCACGGTCGCGAGCTCACGCGCTTCGCGTATGCGCGGGCGGCGCTGCCAGTCGACGGCGCGTGGCATCTCGAGGACCTCCGCGAGAGCACGTTCCATGACGAGAGGGCGACCACACGTCGCGTACCGTCCGCGCCGTGGCAGCTCGGCGTCGACCCGAAACGCGTCCAGTCGCTCTGGCTCGCACCGCGCGACCTGTCGCTCGGCGAGCTTGCCAGGACGATCGCGTCGCTCCGCGTCCAGGGCCAGAATCCGCTCACCCACGAGGTCGCCTTCTGGCGGCGGATCAGTGCCCCGGTATACATGGGGGTAATGGTGCTCCTGGCGGTACCGATGGTGATGGTGAGCGGACGCGCGGTTCGCGTCGGCGAGCGCGCGATGCTCGGCGCGTTGGTGGGGATCGGGTTCCAGATGGCGCAGGAGATGTTCACCAATCTCGGGCTCGTCGCCGGGTTTCCGCCGCTTGCGATCGCGCTCGTGCCGGCGCTCGCGGCGGGCACGGCGGTCGTCGTACTCTTCCGGCGCCAGGGGCTCGCATGAGCGCCCCGAGCACTCCCGCGGTCTGCCTCGTCGGCAACGACGGCGTGCGCCTCTGGGGCATCGACGGCGCCGAGCGGCTCACCCGCCAGCTGCGCTCGGCAGGCGTGCGGGAGATCGCGCACGAGCGCGCGCCGTCGATGAACGGCTCGGTCTTGCTGCTGCGGAGCGACTACCTCTTCGAGGACCGCACGCTCGCCGACCTGCTCCGTCAGCCGGGGGTCGCGCTCACGGCGTCGGGGGCGACCCCGGCGCCGCGGATCGTCGCGGCGCATGTGCCGGCCGGCGAT
>CAZWAX010000099.1:0-15564 GCA_964631985.1 uncultured Polyangiaceae bacterium
TCTCGGCGACGATGCCGCCGGATCTCGGCGCCCTCGCGCGCATGCACCTGAAGAATCCCGTCCGCGTGTCGGTCGGTCCGCAATCCGTCCCGCCGCCGAAGGCGACGCAGGACGTCTACATGGTCGGCAACAACGAGAAGACGAAGCTCCTCCTCTCGATGGTCGCGACCAACCCCGGGAACGTGCTGGTCTTCGCCCGCACCAAGCATCGCACCGATCGCGTCACGCGCTCGCTCTGCGATGCCGGCTTTGCGGCACAGCGTCTGCACTCGAACCGCACCCAGCAACAGCGGCGCGAGGCGCTCGAAGGGTTCCGGCGCGGCCGTTACCGCATCCTGGTCGCGACCGACATCGCCGCGCGCGGGATCGACGTCGCCGACATCCTCCACGTCATCAACTACGACCTGCCACAGACCGTCGAGGACTACGTCCACCGCGTCGGCCGCACGGCCCGCGCCGAAGCCCACGGACGCGCGAGCAGCTTTGCCGCACCCGAAGAGCGCGGCCAACTGAAGGCCATCGAGCGCCACATCGGCAAGGCGTTGCCGCGGCAAGGGACGCCCGAGGGGCCGGCCGCATCCACCGGTCCCGCGCCGTCCGTCCATCGGGTGGCCCGTCACGCCGAGACCACCACGGCGGCGCGTCCGCGTGCGATCCGGTCGATGCATCCGGGCGCACCGGCGGGCGGGCGTCCACGTCACCGTCAGTCGGGACCGTCGGCACCCGCACAGCCGGGCCGCCCTTTCGGCCTCGCCGATCTCGGGGTCGAGGGGGCGCCGAGTCACCGCCGTTCGCCTGCCCAAGCGCGGCACACGCGGCGCAGCCGGCCCAACTACTAGCGGACGTCAGCGGCACGAGAGCGCTCGGACCGCGGATTCATTCCGCGGTCCGAGGCTCATCGGAGGACCGGCGCGGAGCGCCGACCGCACGGGAGCGAGACAGGGTTGGACCATAGGGTCCGCGCCACTCGCGCCGCCACCACGCGCCGCTGTCGTCGCCGGGATCGCTGAACTGGTACTCCCACACGACGGCGCGCACGTGGCGTGGCGGCCCGGCGGGGAAGGGATTCGACGCGAAGAGCGCCAACACCTCCGGCTCGCCCTCGAGCACGCGTCCCAAGAGACGGGCGAACCATTGGTCGGGGTTGGCGCGATAGGGCGTCAGCGCGGCGAACCACATCTGCCAGTCGAGCCGCGGCTGGTGCGGTGCCACGAAGGTCGGGCGGCGCATGACGTCGCCCGGCTTCCACGGCAGCTCGTAGGGTAGCCAGGTAGTACCGTCGTCGCTGCCCTCGATCACGATCTCGTTTCGCACCGTCGTCATGCGGGCGAAGAGCCCGTAGCCGTTCACGCTCCGGAGCGGCTCGATCCGACGGAGCAGCGGTTGCGCGCTGGCCGGCACGGCGTCGCGACCCGCCATCTGGCGCGCGAAGACCAAGATCGACGCCCCGAGGAGCAGCAGCATGATCGGCGTCGTCACGAGCCGGCGGAGGCGGCCGATGTCGACGCGGGGGGCGTCGCCCGGTCGCGCGGACCGTGCCGGCAGCAGCGCCGCGAGCGCGCGGTCGTCGCACAGCAGGAGCGCGAGCACGATCGTGAGCCAGTTGAAGAACGTGTAGTTGCCGGTGACGACGATCAGGAGCTGGAACCCGATGAGCACGATCGCGGCGGTCAGGCGCGCAACCCGCGGCCCGAAGATCAGGAACGGCACCGCCAGCTCGATCACGAACATCAGCGCGCACGACAGCCGGTGCCACCAGAGCGGCAGGTGATGGGCGTACCAGGCCGTCCACGGCGGAAGACACTGGGTCTCGTAGTGGTAGGCGAGGGCGGTGAGGTCGTGCCACGTCGGCATGGTCGGGTCGTCGTGCAGGAGCTTCACGACGCCCGACGCGAACATCAGCCGGAAGAGCAGCCAGCGCACGAGCCAGACGCCGAGCCGTGACGGCTCCGCGCTCGTCGCGAGGCGCGGGCGCGGCGACCACGGCGCCACGAAGAGCGCGAGCAGGCCGGCTTCGAGCAACAGCGTGTCCCACTGGAAGCTCAGGAACACCCGGCCCGCGCTCACGAACGAGAGATACAGCGCCCAGAGCGCGAGCAGGCAGGGACCGGGGGCGAGCCCGGCCGTCACGGCGAGGCCGAGCACGATCCCGGCGTCGCAGAGCCGGAGCAGCGTGGCGTCGCTCGCCTCGAGCCAGAGCACGGTGGGGAGCAGCCACCAGCGCTCGGGGCCGAACCGCTCGGCGATGCCGGCGAGGTAGTCGGCGATCGGCAGGATGCCGGAGCTGCCGTAGAGCCCCAGCAGCTGCACCCGGAGCGAGAGGAACGCCACCAGGTAGACGAGCCCGAGCGCGCGCACGAACACCGCCGTCGTCACGACCATCGACGGCCGATCGGCGGATCCGACGTCCGTCACGTGGCCCGGTTCGAGTGCCAGACCGCGGGTGCGCGCTTGCGCTTGCGTTTGGCCGTCCGCGGGTCGCGGAGCGCCTCCTCGACGGCGCTCGGCGGGTCGGCGCTGACGGCGTGACGCACGTCCCCGCCCTCTTCGAAGGCGATCTCGGCGAGCAGGCGGTCGCTCACGACCGAGCGCGGGGCCTCGGTCGCGATGTCGACGGTCGAGGCGGCCTGGTCCCGATGCTTGATCAGGAGCCAGCTTTTCCCGCCCTGGTAGCCGCGCGTCCGCACCAGCACCCACGAGCCCGAGAGCTTCGTCCCGTGCAGCGTGAACTTGAGGTCGCCCTTGGCGAGGCTCCGGGCGACGTCGGGCACTTCCGGCGTCCACGTGCCCTGGTCCCACAGCATGACCGTGCCGCCGCCGTACTCCCCGGCCGGTATCACGCCCTCGAACTTCGCGTACTCGATGGGATGGTCCTCGACCTGCATCGCGAGCCGCTTCACGCTCGGGTCGAGCGACGGGCCCTTGGGCACCGCCCATGACAGCAGGACGCCGTCCCACTCGAGGCGAAAGTCGTAGTGCAACGCGCTTGCGCGGTGCTTCTGCACGACGAAGCGGAGCGTCTTGGGGCGGCGGCGCGGCCGGGTGGCGCCTTTCGGTTCGGAGGTGACGCCGAAGCGGCGCTTGCGGCGGTATTCCTCGAGCGGCACGTGCGATCGGCTCCCGATTCAGAAGATGGAGTAGCCCCCGTCGATCACCAGCGTGTCGCCCGTGTGGTAGCTGCTCGCGTCGCTCGCGAGATAGACGGCGACGCCCCCGAAGTCACGCGCCTCACCCCAGCGCCGGATCGGGATGCGCGGCAGGACCTTCTTCTGCATCGGCTCCCAAGCGAAGAGGCGATCCGTCATCGCGGTTTCGATCCAGCCCGGCAGGATCGCGTTGGCGCGGATGCCGTGGCGGGCGTGCTCGACGGCGAGCGCGCGGATCATGGAGATGACGGCGCCCTTGGTGGCCGCGTAGTGCTCGCCGCGGGCCTGGCCCTCGATGGCCGCGAGGCTGCTCGTGACCGCGAGCGAGCCGCCGCCGCCGCGCTCGACCATGTGGCGAGCGGCGGCGCGGAGCGTGAAGAAGACGCCGTCGAGGTTGATGCGCAGCACGCGGTGCCATTCCTCGGCCGTCATCTCGACGAAGGGGGCCGACCCGCCGATCCCGGCGTTGGCGAAGCACGCGTCGACGCGGCCGAGCTCGGCGACCGTCGAGGCGAACGCCTGGTCGACCGCCGCCTCGTCGCCGACGTCGCAGGCGAGCGCCACGACGCGCGTGTCGTGGGTGGCGAGCAGGCCGCGTGCGGCGGCGTTCTTGTCGGCGTTGGAGCCCCAGATGCAGACGTCGGCGCCCGCCTGCGCGAGCGCGTCGGCCATACCGAGCCCGATGCCGCTGTTGCCGCCCGTCACCAGCGCGACCTTGCCGGAGAGATCGAAAGGAGCGTAGGCCATGCCCCGATGTCGCAAACTCGGGCGGGTGTCACAAGGGGATCCACGGCTTCGCGAAGGCGCGGCAGAGCCGCGCACGAACGCCGTAGCGAACTGACCAACGACCCGGCGATCTCTCCTGCTCGGCCTCGGACAGGCGCGCGCGTTCGTCGTGCTCCTATTGGAGCTGGAAGTCGCGCAACAGGATGACGGCGCCGAGCGATCGCGCCTTCCGGTAGTACGTCTCGTCGGCGGTGATGCACGTCGTCGCCGGCTCGCAGAGCGCGACCGCATGGTAGAGCGTATCGAAGAGGTGGTGGTGCAACCGCGTCGCGAGACGACATGCCTCCTCGTACACTTCGGGCTCATCCAAAACCGGCCACTCCAGCGCGTGCAGGAATCGCGCTGTCTCAGGTGCGGTGACCGGTTCGACCCGTGCCATGACGGCGAGGACCTCGGCCAGCCAGTGCGGCGGTTGTAGCGGCTCGACCGCGCCTGCGGCAACGGCGTCCAGCAGCGACTGGGCCGCCTGCGTGTCGTGCTCGCGTGGAGAGTCGCGCAAGAGCCACTTCACGACGACGCTGGCGTCGACGACGGCGCGTGTCGTCATGGACGGCCTTTGACGCGGACGCGGCGAATGGCCGCGTTGGTCATCGGACGATGCTTCTTCCGAAGCTCGAGCAATGCGGCGAGGGCACGGGCGCGCCGGGCGAGTCGCTGTTTGTGCTCCACGGCCTCGGTCATCAAGCGCGCGATGATCGCGCTCTTGTTCTCCCCCGCGAAGGCGGCGTCGAACGCCGCTTTGACGGTGTCAGGAACACTGAAGTTGACCGTCGCCATTGATGACCCCTCGATTGTTGAAATGTTCAACAACTATACGGCGACGTCCTTGCTCGTCAACGCTGCGAATGGCTGGGTGCGAATGGCGTGGGCTATCCGCGGCGGCGCTTTTCCAGGTCGCTCAGCATGTCGATCTGGATCTGTTGCAGCTCGAGCAAGCGTTCCCACTGCGTGTGCAGCAGATGGTCGAGCTTCTCGTGCAGGTTCATGATGGCGATCTCGGCCTTGAGGTTCACGCGGAAGTCCTGATCGGCCTGAGCCCGGTCGCGGGCGGCCTGGCGGTTCTGCGCCATCATGATGATCGGCGCCTGCAGTGCGGCGAGGCAGGAGAGCACGAGGTTCAGGAGGATGTAGGGGAAAGGGTCGAAGGCCTCCTTCGCGAGGACCAGCGAGTTCAGCGCGATCCAGCTCGCGAGCACGACCCCGAACCCGATCACGAAGCTCCACGAGCCGCCGACCCGCGCCGTCGCGTCGGCGGCGCGCTGGCCGAAGGTGATCGAACGCTCGAACTCCTCGTCGAGGTGTTCGGCGACCAGCAGGCTCTCCCCCGACTTGCGGGCGAGCTCGAGCTCGATCGCCGAGAGCTCGCCGCGCTCGCGCTCGAGCTCGGCAACGACGTAATTGCCGTTCGCGGTGGCCAGACAGGGGCGACAGATGAAGCTCGAGCCGTTCCAGGCCGGATGGGCGCGTGCGATCTGCCCGGCGACCTGCGGGCGCACCGTCTCCGAGCGCAGCAGCTCGCTGCGTCGTCCGACGCGGCCGCAGAGCTGGCAGCGGCGCTCGGGTGCCGATGCCTCCGGACGCTGGGGCGCCCCTTCGTGCTCGCCCTGGTCGCCCATGGATCAGCGAAACTCCGGCATGACGTCGCGGATGAAGAGCTCGAGGCCGTCCCAATCGAACGGCGCCCGGACGGCGAGGATCACCCACTCGGCGCCGGCCCGCGCGTATGCGCCGACGCGGTCGATCACGCGCGCCGGCGTGCCGATCAGGATGCCCGGCCTCACGAGCTCGGTGAGCCCGCCGAACATGCCCGGCAGCTTGTCCTCCTGGCGCCGGACCTCGGCGTCGTCGCGACCGATCGCGAGCCCGACGTTGATGGTGCGGGTGATCGCGCCCGGATCGCGCCCCTCCTTGCTGCACCAGTCGTCGAGGGTCGCGTTCCGTTGGGTGAACACCTCGGGGGCGAGGAAGGGCACGTTCCAGCCGTCGGCGTGGCGGGCGACGATGCGGAGGAGGCGTTTCTCGCCCTGGCCACCCACCCAGAGCCGCAAGCGCGGCTGGACCGGTCGCGGGTCGCAGAGCGCGTCGGTCAGGTGGACGTGCTCACCCTCGAAGGTGACGCGCTCGCCGTCGAACAGGCGGCGCAATACGATCGCCGTCTCCTCGAGCTGGTCGAGGCGGTTCTTGATGGGCAGGAACGGCATGCCGAAGGCCTGGAACTCGCGCTCGTTCCACCCGGCCCCGAGCCCGAGCTCGACCCGTCCGCCGCTCAGGTGATCGATCGTGACGGCGGCCTTGCAGAGCACGCCCGGGTTTCGATAGCCGACGCAGAAGACCAGACAGCCGACGCGCACGCGCGTGGTCGCGCCGGCAAGCGCTGCCATCGTCGCGATGGCTTCGAACGCCGGGCTCGCCGGGTTGGCGAGGTCCGAGATCGAGTAGAGATGATCCCACACCGAACACCAATGAAAGCCGTTCTCGTCGGCGAGGCGCCACAGGCGCCGCAGGTCGTCGATCGTGCAGTCCTGGGGCCCCGCATGAATGCCGAAGCGCATGCGCGGTCGCTTACTACAGGGGCCACGAAGCGCCTAGCATCCGCGCGTCATCCTGCCCGTGGCTGAGCGGACGGCGGCGCGGCCGTGGCGGCTCTATGCGCTCGTCTTCGCGCTGGTGGCGGGGATGCTGGCGTCGATGCTCGTGGTCGGCGACGCGCTCGACCAACGCTTCGGCGGAGCGGACGGGATCCGACGGCTGCAAGCGTACGGGGCGTGGGCGTGGCTCGTCGCGATCGCCCTCATCGTGTCCGATCTCGTGTTGCCGGTGCCCGGGACCGCCGTCATCACCGGCCTCGGGATGATCTATGGACCGTGGCTCGGCGGGTTGATCGGCGGCGTCGGATCGGTGCTCGCGGGGCTCACGGCCTACGGCGGCAGCCGGCTGCTCGGGGCGCGCTTCGCGACCAGGCTCGTCGGTGCCGACGATCTCGGCCGTCTCGCGTTCTTTTTCTCACGCCGCGGACCGTGGGCGATCGCGTTGTCGCGCTGGCTGCCGATCCTGCCCGAGGCGCTCTGCTGTCTCGCGGGGCTCGCGCGCATGCCGTTCCGGGTGTTCCTCGCGGCGCTCGTCTGCGGCGGCCTGCCGATGAGCTTTCTCTTCGCGTGGCTCGGACGCTCGTTCGAGCAGCAGCCGCTCGCGGGGCTCGTCGTGAGCGGCCTCATCCCGCTCTTGCTGTGGCCGCCGATCCAATACCTGCTGCGCGAGCGTCCCGACCTGCGCTCGTGAGCGGGGTTACCGCCCGCGCAGCGTCTCGTAGGCGCGTTGGATGGCGATGGTCCGCTCGTGGGCGAGCGCCTGCAGCTCGTCCCCGAGGCCGGCGACGCGGTCCGGGTGATAGCGCTTGAGCTGCTCGCGATAGGCGCGCGTGAGCTCCTCCGGCGTGGCGCCGAAGGTGACGTCGAGCAGCTCGTACGGGTCGGTGGGGATGGCGGCGGAAACAGGGGGACGCTGTGCCTCGCTCGCCGTCGCTGGCCCCGCCGTGGCGCCGAGCCGGCGCTGCAGCCAGTAGAGCGCGGCGCCGAGCACGAGGATGTCGTCGAGGAGGCCGAGCGGCCCCATGCGATCGGGCAGCAGATCGATCGGCGAGCGGAGGTACAGCAGGAGGCCGGCACCGACCGCGAGCACGACCATCCAATTCGGCCACCGACTCGTGTCCATGCCGGCGGCCGTAGCAGTCGCGTCGGGGGCTGTCGAATCGCGCGTTCTTGGTTCCGTCACGACCCATGGTGTAGTCGGACGGCATGCGACTCCCCCTGATCGTCGGCGCACTCGCGGCCGCGCTCGCCGCGCCGGCCGCCGCCTCCGCGGTCGACAAATGCAAGGTGAAGCTCGACGCCAAGAACGGCAACCTGCTCGTGAGCGCAGGCAACGTGACGGGCAGCCTACGCTTCGGACCGACCGCGGACGCCGTGGTGGGCACGTTCTTCAACGCCGCCACGTGCGTCGGGGGCGGCAAGGCCAAGCAGTGTCTCGTCGGCGATCCGGCCACGGTCGCGGCCAGGACGCCGCCGCCCGCATGCACGCTCCACCTCGCCGACGATCTGCCGTCGACGTGCAGCGTGTGGATCAAGGGCTGCACCCCGGGCTCGCGGGTGCTGACGCCCCCGCCGAATTGCGCGCGGGTCGTGAACGGCATCACGATCTTCGACGCCTGCCCGTGACCACGAAAGAGAGCTCCGGTATGCGCACGCTCCTCGTCTCCCTCGTTCTGGTTTTGCTGGTGGCGGCCGCTCCCGTCCACGCCCAACCGTTCCTCGGCGAGATCCGGATGTTCGCGGGCAACTTCGCGCCGGTCGGGTGGGCGTTCTGCGAAGGCCAGCTGCTGCCGATCTCGGAGTACGATGGCCTCTTCCAGGTCCTGGGGACCACCTACGGCGGTGACGGCGTGGCGACGTTTGCGCTTCCCGATCTCCGCGGCCGCGTCCCGCTGCATGCCGCCGACGGACCGGGTCTGCCGCCGCGCGTGCTCGGCGAGAGCGGCGGCGCCGCGACGTCGACGGCGCTGAACGTGATCGGCCTCCTGCGCCCCTACGCGCCGGGCGAGGTCGCCGGCCTCGCCGGACCGAACGCGCGCGCCGCGGCGGCCGGCGGGACCACCGACGACCGCATGCCGCCGTTCCTCGGCCTCAAGTACATCATCGCGATCGACGGCGTGTTCCCGTCCAGCTGACGAGGGGGAGCTCTCCCCGGAGTACATCTCCCGGCTCGCCGTTCGGCCGCGCGCTCCGCGCGCGGAGGTCACGTCTGGGGGTCACGCTCCTCGTCGGTAGCGCAGCGCGTGCGCACGGACAGAACTGTTTAATTCAAGAACCCCGACGGCGGCTTGTCGTCGTCATCGTCCGCGCTGGCGACCGGCCCGGCGTGGTGGTGGGCCATCTTCCAATCCCCCGCCTCCTGCACGAACACGTTGGTTGCCACCAGCTCCCCCGCGTCGAGGCTCTCCGTGCAGACGACGAACGCCGCCGAGCCGGCGACGCGGGCGATCTCTTCCGAGCAGCGGATTGCCGGCGGCACGCCCGCGAGGATGCCGCGCCAGCTCGCCATGACGGCCTCGCGGCCGTTCAGCACGTGCCAGCCGGGGTGGATGCAGGCGACCGGGACGCTGTGGGCCCAGAGCGCGTCCATGGCGGCGACGTCGCGCTCGGAGAATGCGCGGTAGAAGGCGGCATTGGCGGCGAGGACGGCGCGTTCGTCAGGGGTCATCCAGGTTCCTGTAGCAGATCTAGAGGTGGTCGCGCAGCGCGGCGAACGCGGCGACGGCGTGCGCGAGGTCGTCGTCGGTGTGCGTCGCCATCAGCGTGACGCGAAGACGCGCCGTGCCGTCGGGGACCGTCGGCGGTCGGATCGCCTGGACGAAGACGCCGCGCTCGAGGAGCCCGCGTGACCAGGCGAGCGCGCGCTCGCTGGTGCCCGCGATGACCGGGATGATGGGTCCTGCGCCGGGGGGAATCTCGAAACCGAGGGCGCGCAGGCGTGCGCGGAGCGTCGCCGAGACCGTGGCGAGGCGGGTACGACGCTCCGGCTCGCGCGCGACGACGTCGAGCGCGGCGTCGACGGCGGCGACCACGGGCGGCGGCAACGCCGTCGTGTAGATCAGGCTGCGGGCACGGTTCACGAGCAGCTCGATCAACGCCTGGCTGCCGGCGATGAACGCGCCGGCGGCGCCGAGCGCCTTCCCGAGCGTGCCCATCTGGACCGTGACGGCGTCGCCGAGGCCGAGCGCTTCCACGAGCCCGGCCCCGCTCGGACCGTCGACGCCGGTCGCATGCGCCTCGTCGACCATCACCATGGCCCCGTGGGCGGCGGCCGTCGCACAGATCTCACGGAGCGGCGCATGGTCGCCGTCCATGCTGAAGACCGAATCGGTGACGACGAGACGGCGCCGCGCCGGATGATGCGCAAGCAGCTCCGCGAGCGCGCCGACGTCGGCGTGCGGGTAGACGTGTACGGCGGCGCCCGAGAGCCGACAGCCGTCGATGATGCTCGCGTGGTTCAGCTGGTCGCTGAAGACGGCGTCGCCGCGGCCGACCAGCGTCGTGATGGCGCCCACGTTGGCGTGATAGCCGGTCGGGAAGAGTACCGCCGCCTCGGTGTGCTTGAAGCCGGCGAGCCGCGCCTCCAGGTCGCGATGGATCGCGAGCGAGCCGGAGATGAGCCGCGAGGCCCCGGCGCCGACGCCGTAGGTTGCGGCGGCGCGCGCGGCGGCGGCGGCGAGGGCCGGGTGGTTGGCGAGTCCGAGGTAGTTGTTGGAGCAGAGCAGGAGCGCGCGGACGCCCTCGAGCGTCACCCAGGTGTCGACCGCGCCTTCGATGCGACGGAGCTCGCGCCAGCGGCCGGCGGCGCGGATGCGGGCGAGCTCGTCTTCGAACGTCGCGTCGAACGCGCCGGGGCCGGGCATCGCGGTCAAATAGACCATGACCGTCGCGTCGGCTAGAAGGAACGTCATGGTCGAGCGCGACGCTTCGATCCTGGCGCCGCTCGCCGGGTTCTACGCTGCTGCCGGACACCCATTGCCGGCGGTGCATGCCGTCGACGACGTCGACGTTCCGCCGGGCTTCCGTGAGCTCCTGCGCGCGCCCGAGCCGCTGACGCCGCGGCTCGAAGACCATCACGGCGAAGCGCTGACCCTGCGCGTGCTCGAACGCCGCCAGGAGGGCGACCACTACGCGCGCCGGATCGTGCTGGTCGACGGCGACGGCGTCCCGGTCGCGCTCGGTGCGATCGAGATCGATCTCGCTCGGCTCGCCCCCGACCGGCGGGCCGAGGTGCTCGCCGAGACCGTGCCCTTCGGTCACATCCTCGCACGTGCCGTCGCCGATCCGGACGCGTTGCTACGCGTCGCCTGCGATCCGTTCATCGCAGTGGCGCTCGGGTTGCGGGGCTTCGACGGCTGGCTCTACGGCCGCCGCCGCACGGTGGTCGATGTAGCCGGGTCACCCATCGCGACCGTCGTCGAGATCCTGGCGCCGGAGCGCGAGCCGCGCGCGCGTGTCAGCGCGCGGGCGGATGCCGCTTACTGACCCCACTCGTCGTGGCGGATGTTGCGGAGGCGCTTGAACGTCGCGGAGGCGAGGGCGCCGAGGGCGACGATCGGTCCGCCCCACCAGAAGTTGATCGCGACCGCATCGTCGAGCGAGCGCGTGTGGTGCCACCAGCCGTGCGGGATGAAAAGCGTCTCGCCCTCGCCGACGATGCCGCCGACCGCGCGCTTGGCGCGAAAGCGCGGGTGCCGGCCGTAGTCGGGCTGCTCGGGATCGACCGCCGAGAAGTTCGGCATCCCCGAGAAGATCCCGCGCGGATACATGCCCGACCCGCCGGGCGGATAGAGGAGCCAGCGCTTCCGGCCGGTGAGGTGCACGTTCAGATTGTGCGGCACGTCGCGATGCATCGGGGTCACCGTGCCCCCCTTGCCGACCCAGAATTTGGCGCGCAGGTGCCACGCGTCGGCGCAGTACGCGGGCAGGCGGTGATCGCGTTGGAACTGCTCCGGGAGATTCCAGGTCGGCGCCATGACGTAGTGGCTGGCGCTCCCAGGCGCGGCAAGCGACGCGATGAACTCGCGGAGCGGGATGCGCCGGAAGTCGACGGCGTCGCCAGCGAGCGTCCCCTCCGCCAGTACCGCCGCGACGACCTTGGCGTCGCCGTAGCGCTCCGCGACCCGCGCGAAGGTCCATTCGCGCGGCGGCACCCAACCCGCGGTGAGCCCGGTCAGGACGACCGGGCGGCCCGCGCGGAGATGGCGGCGCGTGAACGTCGCGGTGTCGGGGGCTTCGATGCGCTCGAGCTCGTCGACCGCGACTGGAGCGGGAGAATCGGACACGACCCCACGGTCGTTCCCCGGGACGCTCCGATCTGTCAAGCGGAATTCAGGGGGTCAGCCGCTCGAGCATGCGCGGAAACGGGATCGTCTCGCGCACGTGGTGGAGGCCGCAGAGCCAGGCCACCATGCGTTCGATGCCCATGCCGAAGCCGGCGTGCGGGACCGAACCGTAGCGGCGCAGGTCGAGGTACCAGCCGAAAGCTTCTTCCGGGAGGCCGTGCGCGCGAATGCGGCCGGCGAGCGCGTCGAGGTCCTCTTCGCGCTGGCCGCCGCCGATGATCTCGCCATAGCCCTCGGGCGCGAGCACGTCGACGCAGAGTGCCAGCCGAGGGTCGGCGGGGTCGGGCTTCATGTAGAACGCCTTCGACGCGGCCGGATAGCGGTGCACCATGACCGGCCGGTCGAATTGCTCGGAGAGCACGGTCTCCTCGTCGCCGCCGAGGTCGTCGCCGAACGCGACCGGCTTGCCCTTGGCGGCGAGCAGCGCGATTGCCTCCTCGTAGCTCACGCGCGGGAACGGCTTCTGCACCTTCGCGAGCAGGGCCGTGTCGCGCTCGAGGAGCGTGAGCTCGGCCTGGCGTTCCTCCACGACGCGGCCCACGACCTCGACCAGGAAATCCTCCGCGAGCGCCATGTCGTCGTCCAGATCGGCGAACGCGACCTCGGGCTCGATCATCCAGAACTCGGTCAGGTGCCGGCGCGTCTTCGACTTCTCGGCGCGGAACGTGGGACCGAAGCAGTAGACCTTGCCGAACGCCATGGCGCCGGCTTCCATGTAGAGCTGACCGCTCTGCGTGAGGTAGGCCTTGTCGTCGAAGTAGGCGACCTCGAAGAGATTGGTCGTGCCCTCGCACGCGGCCGGAGTGAAGATGGGCGCGTCGATCAGCGTGAAGCCCCGGGTGTCGAAGTAGTCGCGACACGCGCGCACCACGCTCGCGCGGACCCGCATGATGGCGTGCTGGCGCGACGAGCGCAGCCAGAGGTGCCGATGGTCGAGGAGAAAGGCCGGCCCGTGCTCCTTCGGCGTGATCGGGTATTCGCTCGCCTCTTGCAGGACGCGGACGTCCTTGACGGCCAGCTCGAAGCCGAGCGGCGAGCGCGCGTCGGCGCGTACGGTGCCGGTGACCTCCAACGACGATTCTTGCGGGACGTGGCCGGCGCGCTCGAAGACCTCGGGCGCGACGTCCTTCACGAACAGCACGCATTGGATCGTGCCGGTGCCGTCGCGTACCTGCAGGAAGTGCAGCTTGCCGCTCGAGCGTCGACCGTAGAGCCATCCTCGGAGCGTCACCTCGCTCTCGACGTGACGGTGCACGTCCTCGACCCAGACCCGCATGCGGCCTCCCCCACGAGCATACATTCCATTGTACGCCCGCGAGTCAGCGACTATAGCTGCGCCGTCGGGACCGATGCCAGGCACGGAGCGCCCTGGACACCGATCTCGCGGGCGGAGGAGCGGCATGCGGTTCATGGTCGTCGCGTTGGTCGGAGTGCTCGGGCTGCTCGTTGCCTGCGGTCCGACTTCCCATCGGCACGACGACGAGTGGGGCGAGGGTCCCGCGGACGAACCCATGATCAGCGGCGACAACGCCAAGGACGAGGCGCGCTGGCGGCGCGAGCTGGCCTCCGATCCGTGGGACGACGACAGCCGGTTGCTCACCGACGACCCGCCGCAGTCGGCGGAAGCGTATCAAGGGCTGGACGAGGACATCCCGCCGCTCGACTTCGTCGGTCCGCCCGAGCCGCCGTCGACGTGGGACAACATGACGAAGGGGAGCAGCAAGTTCGGCAAGGTGATGTTCTCGATCATGACCGTGCTCGTCACGCTCGGAATGATGGCCGCGCCGTATCTCTTGATGATTTAGCGCCGCAGGGTGCGGATGACGTGATCGCGGTACCGTTCCTGGAGCGTGCGCGTCACCGGGCCCGGGCGGCCGTCGCCGATGCGCGTCTTCTCGACGCGTACCACCGGCAGCACCTCGATCGTGGAAGCGGTGAGGAGGAGCTCGTCGGCCGCGAGCAGCTGGCGGCGGGTCAGGCGTCGCTCGACGACGTCCACGCCGGCCCGCTTCGCGAGCGTCGTCACCATGTGGCGGGTGACGCCGGGAAGGATGCCGTGGAGCGGCGGCGTGATCAGCCGGCCGCGCTCGACCGCGAACACGTTGCTGGTGGTCCCTTCGAGAACGGTGTCGTCGGCGCCGAGATAGACCGCCTCCCACGCCCCGCGCCGACGCGCGATCATCTTGCCGAGGACGGCAGGCAGATAGTGCAGGGTCTTGTGGCTCGGCAGCGTCGCCGTCACCAGCCGGAACGGAAAGAAGCAGATCGAGACGCCGCGCGCCTGCGCTGCTGGGACGCGCGGATCGACGGGCGTCGCGAGCATCATCGTCGTCGGCCGGAGGTCGGCCGGGGGCACGATCCCGAACGGCCCGGCGCCGCGTGAGACCGTGAGGCGGACGGCCGCATCGGTCGTGAGGAGGTCGTTGGCGCGCAGACAGCGGCGCACGCGCGGCAGCCAATACGCTGGCGAGCCGTCGAACGGGATGCGGAAGACGCGCGCCGAGCGCGCCAGGCGCCGGAGATGCTGTGCGAGGCCGAACGGCGTGCCGGCGTACGTCCGGACGGTCTCGAACAGGCCGTCGCCGTAGACGAACCCGCGGTCGAGCGCGGAGATGGTCGCACGGCGGGCCGGCACCAGACGGTCGTTCAGCAACAGAACCAGATCGCGTCGGCTCATCGGGTCGCCTGGCGCGTGGGTCGGGTGGCGTGCCGCGGGTCCTCGACGCCGAGGGCGCGGAAGAAGGCTGCGGCCTTCACGTAGAGCTCGTCGCGCTCGCGCTCGGTCCGCGAGTCGGCGACGATGCCGCCGCCCGCGTGGTAGACGAGCCGATCGCCGCGCGCGACGGCGGTGCGGATCGCCACGTTCAGATCGCAATCGCCGCTCGCGTCGATCCAGCCGAGCGCGCCGGTGTAGAAGCCGCGCGGCGCCCGCTCGAGCTCGGCGATGATCTCCATCGCGCGGATCTTCGGCGCGCCCGTGATCGAGCCGCTCGGAAAGGTGGCCCGCAGGAGGTCGACCGTCGAGACGCCGGGGCGGAGCGTGCCGCCGACGGTCGAGACCAGATGCTGGACGGTGGCGAACGGCACGCAGGCGGCGAGGGTCTCGACCCCAACGCTGCCGGCGACGCACACGCGTCCGAGGTCGTTCCGCTCGAGGTCGACGATCATCACGTGCTCGGCGCGTTCTTTCGGATCGTGCATGAGCTCGGCGGCGAGCGCGGCGTCGGCCGCGGCATTCGCGCCGCGCGAGCGTGTGCCTTTGATGGGGCAGGTGACGACGCGGGCACCGCGCCGGCGGAGGAACAGCTCGGGCGAGTTGGAAAGCACCCGTTCGGAGCCGAGATCGAGGTAGGCGCCGAACGGCACCGGTTGCGTCGTGCGCAAGCGCTCGTAGACGTCCAGGGCCGGCGCGGGCAGGCGGGTCTCGAAGCGTTGAGTCAGGTTCACCTGATAGACGTCGCCGATGGCGATGTAGTCGTGAATGCGATCGACGTGGGCGGCATACGCTGCGGCGTCGAGGCTGCTCGTGATGGTGGAGGCGAGCATCGGCAGCACGCGTGGGCGTGCGCTGCGCGCGGCGTCGGCGGCGGCGTCGCGGATCTCCTCGGCCAGTGCCGCGAGCGCGCGGGCCTCGAGATGCCAGCTCGCGAGCCACCAGCGGCGGGTCGCGCTTTTTGTTCTCTTCCACCTCCTCGCGCG
>CAZWAX010000100.1:0-15549 GCA_964631985.1 uncultured Polyangiaceae bacterium
CGACGCCGGTCGCGACGTCGGTCCAGAACGTCCGCGGCGTGGCGCGATTGAAGCCGTACGTCTCCTCGATGACGAAGGTCGAGTACCAGGAGAAGGGCAGGCTCACGAGCCCCTGACCGAGCAGCAGCACGGCGACGAACGCGAGACCGGTCGGTACCTCCGGCCACCCGAGCGCGCGCGTCCAATGATCGACCGCGCCGAACCCGCCGCCGAGCCAGAACGCCACCAGCAGCGCGAGACGCACGCTCGACGCGATCCATCCGAACCGCGTCCGCTCCCGGGTATAGGCCTGCGCGCGCCGATACCGGTCGGCGTCGTAGAGATCGCGGAAATCGTCCGGCGCCTCGGGGCGGAGGGCGCGCAGGTTGAGCAGGTCGGCGACGACGTGCAGCGCGAGGTCGATCACCAGCGCCGCGATCAGCAGCATTTGCCAGGTCAGCACGTGCGGGCGAGTTAAGACCCGGCGGTGGAGTTGCGCAACTGCACCCCGCCCGGACTTCTGGCTGCGCCGCGGGCGCGCGTGCTACCACGGGCGCGTGACCACCGCCCCGAACGCGTGGCCGACGAAGACCCGCGAGCTCCACAACCATCACTTCGACTCCACCATCTGGAACGACCTCCGCTTCCGCGACGACGACATCGTCATCGCCACCTATGCCAAGGCCGGGACGACGTGGACGCAGCAGATCATTGCGCAGCTCCTGTTCGCGGGTCGCGAGGACCTGGCGGTGGCGGAGATGTCACCCTGGCTCGATCTCCGCGTGCCGCCGAAGGCGGAGAAGCTGCCGGCGGTCGAGGCGCAGACCCACCGGCGGTTCCTCAAGACGCATCTGCCGGTGGACGCGCTCGTGTTCTCGCCCAAGGCCAAATACCTCTACATCGGGCGCGACGGGCGCGACGTGGTGTGGAGCATGTTCAATCACCACACGAACGGCAACGCCGAGTGGTACAAGGCGCTGAACGAGACGCCGGGTCTCGTCGGTCCGCCGATCGCGCCGCCGCCCGCATCCGTTCGCCAGTACTTCGTCGACTGGCTCGATCGCGACGGCCACCCGTTCTGGCCGTTCTGGGAGAACGTGCGGTCGTGGTGGGCGATCCGCGAGCTCCCGAATGTCCTGCTGATCCACTTCGCCGAGCTGAAAGCCGACCTGCCCGGGAAGATCCGGCGCATCGCCGGGTTTCTCGACATCCCGATCGACGCGCGACGCTGGGACGCCATCGTCGAGCACTGCGGCTTCGACTACATGAAGGCCAACGCGACGAAGAGCGTGCCGCTCGGCGGGCTCTTCTGGGACGGCGGCGCCGCGACGTTCATCAACAAGGGTACGAACGGCCGCTGGCGCGACGTCCTCACCGCGGAGGATGCCGCGCGCTACGAACGGACCGCCCGCGAGGAGCTCGGCGAGGCGTGCGCACGGTGGCTCGCCACCGGCGAGCGTCGCGGCGCGTGAGCGCGCTCCGGCCGGTCGGTTCGCTCCTTGCCCGGACCCCGCTCCCGGCGCAGGTTGTCGTGAGATGACCCCGCTCGTCCTCGCGCGCCATTCCGACGTCGTCGCGATCGCCCGCATGTCGCGGGATCTGATCGAGGACGGTCTCGATTGGTCGTGGACATCCGAGAGGGTCGAGGCGAGCGTCCGCCGGCGCGACGCCCTGGTGGTGGTCGCGCGTGCCGAGGCCCGGCTCGTCGGCTTCGCGATCATGCGCTACCACGACGACGATGCGCACTTGGATCTCCTCGGCGTCGCCCCCGACTTCCGGCGTCGCGGGCTCGGGCGGCAGCTGATGGAGTGGCTCGAGAAGCCGGCGCTCGTCGCCGGCATCACGGCGGTGTTTCTCGAGGTGCGCGAGTCGAGCTCCGGGGCACAGGCGTTCTACGAGCGACTCGGCTACCGGAAGCTCGGACGCCTTCCCGGCTACTATCAGGGCCGCGAGTCGGCGCTCCGCATGGGGCGCGACCTCGCATCCGCGGCCAAGACGAATCTCGGAGTGTAGACCCAGGATCGGCGCATGCCCGTGCAACTGAACCACACCATCGTCTGGTGCCGCGACAGGCAGACGTCGGCGGCCTTTCTCACCGACATCCTCGGTCTGCCGCCCGCGAAGCCGTTCGGGCCGATGCTGGTGGTGGCGCTCGACAACGCCGTCTCGGTCGACTTCTACGATCAGGACGGCGACATCGCGCGCCAGCACTACGCGTTCCTGATCGGCGAGGACGACTTCGACCGGGTCTTCGCGCGCATCACCGAGCGCGGCATTCCCTACTGGGCCGATCCCGCCCGCCAGGAGGCCGGCGCGATCAACCACCACTACGGCGGGCGCGGGATGTACTTCCAGGATCCCGACGGTCACCTGCTGGAGGTGATCACGCGGCCCTACGGGACCGCGTTCCCGACCTGACGACGGTTGCTCGCCGTTGCGAAGAGGCGGCTGCCGTCAGTCCGCGGAGCGCGTGAAGCGCTGACGGCCGTGCGATACCGGCTGCTTGTCGCCGCGGTCCGCTTTGACGATCGGGGCGGGTCGCTTCGCGCCCGTCGGCGCGGGGGTGGTCGCGTCGGTCAATGCCTGGCGGAGCGTCTCGGCGAGACGCCGCAGGTGCTCCATTTCCTTCTTCCGCTCGAGCATGGCGCCATCAAAGCACGTCGCGGCGAGATTGTCGCTCTCGAATCTGACAATCTGGATTTTGGCATGGGGAGTGAGATGGCCCGCCGCCCGGGTGTCGATTCCGCGCCGGCCCGATCGACGAGGACCTGAAAAGGAGGCGTTGCGATGTCCCTGAAGCTCTACGGTCACCCGTTCTCGTCGTACGTCCAGAAGGTCCTGATCCCGCTCTACGCCAACGCGATCCCGTTCGAGCTCCGCATGCTGGCGCCGGACCATCCGGAGATCCTGGCCGAGCACGCGGCGCTCTGGCCGTTGAAGCGCATGCCGGTCCTCGTCGACGACGGCCGCACGGTCCTGGAGGCGACCATCATCGTCGAGCACCTCGACCTCTTCCATCCGGGACCGGTGCGGATGCTCCCGGCCGACCCGCGGGCCGCCCTCGACGTCCGCATGATGGATCGTTTCTTCGACCACTACGTCCAGACGCCGATGCAGAGGATCGTCTTCGACCGCCTCCGTCCGGAGGCCGAACGCGACCCCCGTGGCGTCGCCGAGTCGCGGCAGCTCCTCGAGACGGCCTATGCCTGGCTGGAACAGCGGATGGCCGGACGCACGTGGGCGGCGGGCGACGCGTTCAGCCTGGCCGATTGCGCCGCGGCGCCGGCGCTCTTCTATGCCGATTGGGTGCACCCGATCGGCGCCGCCTGCGCCAACGTCCAGGCCTATCGCCGGCGGCTGCTCGCCCATCCGCCCTTCGCGCGTGCGGTCGACGAGGCGCGGCCCTATCGCGCGTTCTTTCCGCTCGGCGCGCCGGACCGGGACTGACCCGAGCTGCCCGAGACGCTCTTTCCCGGCGGCGCGACGGCGGGCTGGTAGTCACTCGGGTATGTCCGGTTGCGGCAGGCGCTGCACGGTGATCGCAGCACGGCCTTGGTTGTTCGCGTAGAAGACCTTCCACAGCGACGGCCAGAGCAGCACGCCGTCGTTCACGTAGAGGAAGAGCTCTCCGCTCGTCCGGGCGGTCAGCTCGGTCACGATCCGATTGGGATTCTCGGCGGCGGCGACTCCGACCACCGGATCGAGCGGATACTCGTCCTCGCCGTCGACGCCGATGCGTGCGATCGGTTGGAACCACGACCGGCCCAGCTGACGGCGGAAGGGCAAGAGGACGTGTCCCCGGAGCCCTCGGGCTTCGTCGCCCCGCATGCCGATCGCCGCATCGCCGCCGTCGCCATCCTTCCACTCCGTGCTGCGCACGAGCTCGAGGCGATAGCGTGCTCCCTCTGCCAGGGCGACGCCGCTTCCCCAGCATCGGTCGCTGGTGGTGAACTCCGCCGCGGGCCGCGCGATGCCCTTCGCGTCGAAGGCTGCCGGCGTCGCGGCCGGCGTGCACGCGCCGCCGAGCGAGCTCGCGATCGCCACGACGACCCGACTGAGGATCAGGAACCCCGCCACGAAGAAGGCAATGCCGATCGCGTCAGGAAGAAGATGACGCTTGAGGAATCTGAAGAAGCTGCGGTACCACGACGCGGTCCGCGTCGCATGGATGATTCCGTGAGTGCGACTCCAGGTTGCGGGTGCGTCACCGCCGTTGTGAAGGTGAGCCCACTGTGCCCGCATCCGATCGTCCGTTCGAACGCGGAGCGCGTTGGCGGCCATCGTCAGCCCGCCGAGCACGACGATCGCCGTCAGCAAGTACTGCGGATTCGACCGATAACCCTCGAACCAGGGCTGCACGAACGCCGGCAGGACCATCGCAGCGGCTCCGATCACCGGCGACAAGAAACACAACGGGCCGCTGCAGCTCCCATCGGGATAGCTGGGGAGTCGCCAGGGGAGGAGCACGAAGAAGGCCGACAGGATCACGTTCGCGAAGTAGACGACGCGGCGGCCCCAGACGAAATTCCACACGATCTCCTGATCGCGTCCGCGGGCGCTCGCCTGGCTCGCGGACTCCCGTGCGCCAGTGGCTGCACCTTGGCTCGCCAGTCGATGAATGTTGCCGGCCTCGTCGACGACGGCATAGTGCTTCGGCAGCACGACCGGAGCGTAGTGATCGCCGCCGTTGCCGATGCGCTCGAACACGCTGGCGTGGATTTTCGGGGTGTCGATGCGGACGCCCGCCGTCGGGTCCTGCGTGAGCAGCTCGAGCTTCCGCGGCTGGTAGCGGTAGTACGAGCCGAAGCCGTGCCGTGAGTCGTAGATGCGGCCGAAGCTCGTGACCTCGCCGCGCGCGGTGGCGAGGGCGGGCGCTTTGAGCTTCAAAGCGGCCTGCGCTTGCGCGCTGATCGCCTGCGCCGCGGCAGAGGTGACCTTCAGTCCCGACTTCGCGGCCTCCCGCAGCATCCAGTCGAGCGTCACCGACGACATCGAATCGTCGGCATAGCCGCCGCCGACGTTGGCGTGCATGCCGGAGAACCACACCTGGACGAGCCGTTCCTCGTCGATGTGGTTCGCGCCCGGCGGTTCCTTGCTTTCGTCCCAGAGCAGGGGGTGGAAGGTGTTGCGCTCGTCGTCGAGGGCGAGCGCGTGCCGCGCGCGTTTCACCCGCTCGTGGAGCACCCGGGTGCGCATCGACAGTGGCCAGATCCAGAGATCCCAGGCGCGCGTCATCTCCTCGATCGGCAGGCCGTAGGCATCGACCGTGTCCCACAGGCCCACGAACTCGATGGAGGGCTTGGCGAGCTCCTCGGACCGCGTTGCCGTGACGTCGGAATAGCTGCGCAATCCAAACAGACGCTCGTAGGCTCGAACCATGCCGTCGCGAATCCGTCGGAGCGTCGGCACCAAGCTCCACGGCAAGTCGAACTGCTTCCGAAACTCCCGATAGGCCGATCGGACCAACCGCTGCCGCTCGCTCTCGGCCATCGGCGGCAGGATCCCCTGGTCCATGATCAGCTGGGTCAGGATCCGGATCGTGAACGCCCCGCGACTGAAGCCGAAGGCATAGATGCGGTCGCCCGGCACGTAGTTGCGACAGATGAAGGCGTAGAGACCCTGCACGTTCCGCGCGAGGCCGACGCCGAGCGCGCCCCCGAGCATGGCGAAGGGCCGAAACGACGAGGTGCCGACGCCGTCATCGTACTCGGCGATCTGGTCGGCGCTCGAGAGGTCGAGGGCCTGGTAGGTCCGCCAGACGTTGGTCTTGAAGACCTTGGCGGCGCTGTTCCCCGTTCCGTCCGAGAAGACGACGATGTTTTTCGGCATGGCCGCTGATAGCGACGGCCGTTGCCGGACCTCAAGACGCGGCCCGGACTATTCGCGGCACGGATGCCGATTTCCTGCATCAGATCGAGGCATGCGTATTCGGGAGTCGACGCCGGCCCGCTGGGCTTGTCGAGCCGCGGCGGCAGCGCTACCTAGGACCGGCGTGCGTTCGACCGCGATCTCCTGCCTGGAAGCGCTTCCGTGCCCCCTCTGCGGCGATGCTCTCGAGCGCGGTGCCGGGCGTCAGGGATTGGTGTGGATCTGCCGGACGTGCCGGGGCGGGGCCGTCACGCTGCCGATCCTCCGCAAGGTCGCGCCGCGGCCGTTCGTGAATCGGCTCTGGCAGTCCGCGCTGCATCGCGGCCGGTGTTCCTCGCTCGTCTGTCCCGCGTGCACGCAGCCGTTCACCGACGTCGCGAACATGCTCGCGACGCAGATCCGCGTCTGCGTCCGCTGCTACTGGGTGTGGCTCGACTGCCACGCGCTCGATTCGCTGGCGACGCTCGGCACGCCGGCAACGGCGCTCCCGCCGCCCCGACGGCGCGCGCGCCTCGACGGCCCGCGCGCGAGTCGATAGGCGCCCCACCATGCCGTCGGCTGCGACGCGGATCACGGAGATCGCATCGGACACGTTCCGCCTCTCCACCTTCGCGCCCGACTACGGCATCCAGTTCAACCAGTTCCTGATCCGCGACGACGAGCCGTTCCTCATGCACACGGGGCTCCGCAAGATGTTCCCGACGACGCTCGCCGCCGTCGCGACGCTCGTCGATCCGGCGACGCTGCGGTGGATCGGGTTCAGCCACTTCGAGCCGGACGAGTGCGGGGCCCTGAACGAGTGGTCGGCGGTGGCGCCGCGGGTCCAGGCGCTTTCGGGGTTCGTCGGCGCTATGGTGATGTTGCAGGACTACGCCGAGCGGGCCGGACGGCAGCTCGGCGACGACGAGGTGCTGTCGCTCGGCCGCCACCGGCTGCGCTATCTCGCCACCCCGCACGTGCCGCACGGCTGGGACGCGGGCCTTTTCTTCGACGAGTCCGAGCGGACGCTCTTCTGCTCCGACCTCTTCTTCCAGCCGGGCGACCCGGAGCCGCTGATCGATGCCGACATCGTGCGACTGGCGCGCGACGCGATCCGCGCCAACCGGACCGGACCGCTCGCGAACGACATGCCGTACACCCCCTTCACCGATCGGACGCTCGCGCGGCTCGCGGATCTCGCGCCGCGCACGCTCGCGGTGATGCACGGCTCGTCCTATCGCGGCGACGGCGGCACGGCGCTCCGCGAGCTCGCGGTCGTGCTCGCGACCGAGCTCGGTCGCCCGGCCTAGTGCCCGGGACGGAACACTCCGCGTGCCGATCACGCCTCGCGCTCGCGTGGATGAGCGGACGGCGATAGGACGTCTGCCATGCCCCGCGTCGGAGTGATCTCGGACACCCACGGGTTGCTCCGTCCCGAGGCCGTGGCTTTCTTGCGCGGCAGCGACCGCATCGTGCACGCCGGGGACATCGGTAACGCGACGGTGCTTGCCGAGCTCGCCGCGCTCGCGCCGGTCACGGCGGTGCGCGGCAACAACGATCACGGCGGGTGGGCGAGCGCGATCGGCGAGACGGCGCGCGTCGCGGTCGACGACGTCGCGATCTACGTCGTCCACGACGTCGCCGAGCTCCGCCGCGAGCCGCCGCCGGCGGGCTGTCGCGTCGTCGTGTCGGGCCATTCGCACACGCCCGCCGTCGCCGAACGCGACGGCATCCTGTGGGTGAATCCCGGCAGCGCGGGGCCGCGGCGGTTCCGCCTGCCGATCGCCGTCGCCGAGCTCGAGATCGCGGGCGCCGACGTGCGCGCCCGCATCGTCGAGCTGACGGTGGGTTGACGCCTCCCCATGGCCCTCACCGCCACCATCTACAACTTCGACGTCCAGCTGGCCGACACCGACCGCGGCGTCTACGAGCCGCTGGCGCTCCGGCTCGCACGCCAACCGTCGGAGACGGCCGAGTATTTGCTGACGCGAGCGCTCGCGTATTGCCTGGAATGGACGGAGGGATTGGCGTTCTCGCGCGGGCTCGCCGAGCCCGACGAGCCGACGCTCGCGGTGCGCGACCTGACGGGGGCGCTGCAGACCTGGATCGACATCGGCACGCCCGACGCGGCGCGGGTCCACAAAGCGAGCAAGGCGGCCGGGCGGGTGGCGATCTACACCCACAAGGACCCCGCGCTCCTGGTACAGAAGCTCGCGGGCGAGCGCATCCATCGCGCCGACGCGATCGAGATCTACGGCGTCGACCGCGAGCTCATCGCCGCGCTGACGTCGCGCCTGGAGCGTCGCCTCGCCTTCGAGCTCGCCGTCACCGACCGCAACCTCTACGTCACGCTCGGCGGGACGACGCTCTCCGGCGTGATCACGCCCCATCGCCTCGCGCCCTCGTGAACACGCTGCTGCTGACGCCCGAGGAGGTCGCGGGGGCGGGGGACGGTCGCGTGCGGCTCGCGGACGACCGTCGCGTCGCGCACGTGCGGAGCGTGCATCGCGCCGTCGTCGGGCAGACGCTCCGGGTGGGGGTGCTCGGCGGCCGTCTGGGGCAGGGAGTGGTGACCCGCCTCGGCGATGCCGAGCTCGAGCTCGACGTGACCTTGGAGCGCGACCCGCCGCCGCCCGTGCCACTGGTCTTGGTGCTGGCGCTGCCGCGCCCGAAGGTGATGCGCCGCGTGCTCCAGACCGTCGCGACCCTCGGGGTGAAGCGGCTCTGCCTCGTTGCGGCGTGGCGGGTCGAGAAGAGCTATTGGGAGAGCCCGCTCCTCGATCCGTCCGCGATCGCCGCGGAGATCGTGCTCGGGCTCGAGCAGGCCTGCGACACGATCCTGCCGACGGTGAGCCTGCACCGCCGCTTCAAGCCCTTCGTCGAGGACGAGCTGCCCACGCTCGCGGCCGACAGCCGGCGGCTGCTCGCGCACCCTGCGGCGCCGGTCGAGTGCCCGCGCGCCGTGCCGGGGCCGGTGACCCTCGCGATCGGACCCGAGGGTGGCTTCACCGCGTACGAGGTCGATGCGCTCGCGGCGCAAGGGTTCGACGCGGTGACGCTCGGACCGCGTGTCCTGCGCGTCGAGCAGGCGATTCCGGCCCTCGTCGGCCGGCTGTGCTGACGGCCTGGACTACAGCCAGGCGTACGCCTTGCGGATCACCTCGCGGGCGCCGGTCGGAATCATGTCGCCGTGTGCGAGCACGATCCGCTCGGCGTCCCAGGCCAGCATGCGATCGACCTGCTCGCGCGCGTCGGCGCGGCGGCGGATCATGATGTGCTCGAGCCAGGTGGCGCCCGGCTCGGACCCGCCCATCAGGAAGGAGACGATCCGCGTCAGGAGCGACGGGTGGGTGCCGAGGTTGAAGATCGCGTCGCAGAGGATGACGGTCCGGGTCGCGCGGTGGAAGAAGACGACCTCGTTCTCCATCGTGCGGGCGCCGAAGAACACCTGATCGAGATCGCCGCGCCACTCGGGCTCCGGGACGTCGCCGAGGATGCGGTCCCATGCCAGGTCGGGACGCTTGCGGTCGAGGCCCGGGCAGCAGCAGCGGAGGGCGTTCGGATACGCGGCGCGCCACTCGCCGACGTAGAGATTGTGGAAGAGGCTCGGCGCGACGATCGCCGTCACCGTGCCGAGCGCGTCGACCGCGGCGCGTAACGCCGGGTCGAGCGCCACCGGCGAGTGCACGAAGAGCCCCCCGCCCGTGAGCCGCACGATCGTCATGCGCGTCCCGGTCTCCAGTCCGAGAAAGCGCTGCGGTCGCGTGGTGCTCCAGATGCCGTCGGTGATCGGTTGCAGCATCGCCCCCCTCTTTCGCGACCGGCGTTGAACTCGCAGGTCGCTGCCGCTACAGGCCTCTAGGTCATCCGGAGCGCTGAAGCCAAACCCGCCATGCCCATCGACATCCGCGACGCCGACCTCGCCGATCCCACCGACGCCGCCGCGCTCGTCGACCTCGTGAACGCGTACGCGCTCGACCCCTTCGGCGGCGGCGCGCCGCTCGCGGCCGACGTCCGGGCACGGCTCGTCCCCGGGCTGCGCGCGCATCCGACGACCCTCGTATTGCTGGCCTTCGTCGACGCGCGTCCGGCCGGCGTCGCGGTGTGCTTCTTCGGCTTCTCGACGTTCCAGGCCCGTCCGCTCCTGAACGTCCACGACCTCGCCGTGCTGTCGGCGGCACGCGGGCGCGGCATCGGCCGGGCGCTCCTGGCTGCGGCCGAGGAGCGCGCGCGCGCCCGCGGCTGCGGCAAGCTCACGCTCGAGGTCCTGGACGGCAACGCCCGGGCCCGCGCGCTCTACGCGAGCGTCGGCTTCGCCGACTTCGCGCTCGGTAGCCCGGGCGCGACGCGCTTCTTGACCAAAACGCTCGCCACCTGAAGGGGGATCACCGCATGATGCAAGACTGGGTGCTGCCGTACGCCTCGACCGTCGCCGCGATGGGAACCATGGGGGCGCTGCTGCTCGTGCAGCTGATCGTCCTCGACGTCGCCGGCATCAAGGCGGGCCACGTGCCGGGCGCCCCCGTCACGGGCAGCCACGACGATTTCCTCTTCCGTGCCGCGCGCGCCCACGCCAACACCAACGAGAGCCTCGGCGCCTTCATCCTGCTCGCGCTCTTCGGCATCCTGAGCAACGCCGCGCCGGGCTGGCTGAACGCGTGCGCGATCACCTACGTCGCGGCCCGCATCGGCCACATGCTCTGCTACTGGACCAACCTGAAGCCGCTCCGCTCGATCGCGTTCGTGGTCGCATTTCTCGCGCTCGTGGGTATGCTCGTCGTCGGCGCCGGAGCGGCGCTGCGCTAGCCCCCGAGGGCGATGCGTTGGCCAAGGAGTCGTCCCATGTGTCGAAACATCCGCACCCTGCACAACTTCGAGCCCCCGGCGACGCACGAGGAGGTCCACGCCTCGGCCCTCCAGTTCGTCCGCAAGATCGCCGGCTTCACCCGGCCGTCGAAGGCCAACGAGGCTGCCTTCGCGCACGCCGTCGAGGGGGTGACGCGGATCGCGCACGAGCTGCTCGACGGGCTGGTCACCCACGCGCCGCCGCGCGACCGCGCAGTCGAATCGGCGAAGGCGCGCGAGCGGTCCGCGGCCCGCTACGGGACGGCGCGCGTCCGCTCATGAAACGCGGCACCATCCTCGTCACCGGCGGCAACTCGGGCATCGGCTTCGAATGCGTGCGGAAGCTCGCACGCGAGCGGTACCCCGTCGTCATCGCCAGCCGCGATCGCGCGGCCTCGGCCGGGGCCGTCGCGCGCATCCGGCAGGAAACCGGCAACACCGACGTCACCGAGATGGGTCTCGACCTCGGCTCGCTCGCCGGCGTC
Source organism: uncultured Polyangiaceae bacterium (assembly GCA_964631985.1). Taxonomy (GTDB): domain Bacteria; phylum Desulfobacterota; class Binatia; order UTPRO1; family UTPRO1; genus UTPRO1. The sequence continues at coordinate 11,157 of CAZWAX010000100.1, forward strand.
CGCGACTTCGTCCGCGAGATCGAGGCGCGCGACGTCGCGCTGCACGCGCTGGTCTGCAACGCGGGACTGCAGACCAGCGGCAAGAAGGTCGTGCGCTCGACCGACGGCTTCGAGCGCACCTTCGCGGTGAACCACCTCGGGCACTTCCTGCTCGTGAACCTCCTCCTCCGCCGGCTCGCCGCCAACACGCCGGCGCGCATCATGGTCGTCGCGTCGGGCGTCCACGATCCGAAGCTGCGGACCGGCATGCCGAAACCGGACATCGGCCACTTCGACGTGCTCGCGCAGAGCGGCGGCGCGAAGCCGGACGCGTTCGACGCGCGGGTCGCGTACGTCAACAGCAAGCTCTGCAACGTGTGGTTCACGTACGAGCTGATTCGCCGGATCGCCGCGGCGGGCCTCACGTCGAAGGAACGGCCGCTCTCCGTGAACGCGTTCGAGCCCGGTCTCGTGCCGGGCTCCGGGCTCGCGCGCGAGTACCCGCCGGCGCTGCGCTGGGTGTGGTTGCAGGTGCTGCCGGCGGTCGCCCGTTTCGCGACGCGCTTCACGCCCGCGATCAACCCCGCCGACAAGGCCGGCGAGGCGCTGGCGCGCCTCGTCCTCGACCCCTCGCTCGAGCGCATCTCGGGCAAGTATTTCCCGTCGCACGCGCGCTGGGGCGAGGCACCGTCGTCCGAGGCGTCCTACGACCAGGCCCGCGCGGGCGCGCTCTGGGAGGCGAGCGTCCGCATGACGAAGCTCACCCATGAGGAGTCCCCGCTGGTTGGTGCCTGACGCCGCGCGGTGGTGATGGCTCCGCTCGCGTTCACCGAGGACGCCGCCGCCCGCCGCTGGCTCGCCGGGCGCGCGATGCGGATCCCGCTCGTGGTCCTCAAGTTCGGAAGCCCCGTGCTCACGATCGCCGCGCTCGCGATCATCGTCCGGCAGCCGAATCTCGCGGCCCAGCCGCTCGACGTGCTGATCGCGTTGGCGCTGCCGTTCGCGATCCCGTTCCTGTTGGCCGCGATCTATCCCGTCGTCCGCTGGACCCCGCAGGCGTGGACCCTCGACGCCACCGGCATCCACGGGCGCGGGCGGGTCCGCGGCGACTGCCCGTGGTCGGAGATCGCGACGTGGGGCATGCACGAGGCCGAGGGGCTCCCGGGTCACAGTCTCCTGCAGTTCCGCCGCGCCCCGACATGGCGCCACGCCCGCGCGTCAATGATGGTGCCGGCTGCTCAGCGGGCCGCCGTCGATGCCTGGTTTGTCGGTGCTGCGCAGGTCCCTGCCCAACTCAGTCGGCGTGGCGTTCGGAGACGAGTGGGGCACCGGCCGTCGCCAGGACGCCGAGGTTCATGACGATGCGCTCGGACGCGAGCAGCCCGGCCGCGTCGAAGCGGTAGAAGGTGACGAACGGAAGCACCACCGCGCGTCCGGTCGGCTGGTAGCCCTGGAACTCGCCGGTGTGGGTGCCGCAGAGGCGCCCTTCGACGATGATCTCGTCGGCGGTGCAGTGCTCGTGGTCGCGGATGCTCTGGCAGTTGGTGAACGCGCCCGTCTCGGCCGTGAGCCCGATGTAGCCGTGGGCCCAGCGGATGTGGTCGGGCTCGGTGAAGCGCTGGCCGTTGTAGGTCATCTCGGCGTCGCGGGCGAAGGTGGCCATGATGGCCTCGAGATCGTGGGCATTCTCGGCGGCGTAGTGCGCGGCCAGCAACGTGCGGCGGCGGTCCTGCTCACGTGCGTCGATCATTCGGGATTCTCCTGGTGGTATTGGTCGTGGCGACGGAGCCAGAACATCGGGTCGGGCGCGTCGCCTTCGTCGCGACCCTTCGGGGTGAGATCGAGGATCTGGTAGGCGCCGTTGAAGACGTCGATGCCGCGGCCGTAGGTCGAGTACGCATGGGCGACGCGGCCGTCGGAAAGCTTCGCGAACACGCTCAAGCCCTGCATCTCGGGGAAGTAGGGCGAGACGTTCCGGAAGTTGTAGTAGGCGTCGCCGCGTGCCAGCTCGGCGTTGGCAAACGAGACGTGGAAGTCGCGGTTGAAGTCGGTGCCGAGCGTCGACACCCAGGTGAACCGCCAGCCCATGCGCGTTCGGTAGGTCTCGAGGTTGGCGAGCGCGGTGTTCGACGCGGCGAGGAACGTGGTGTCGCGGTGGGCCAGGTGGACGTCGATGCCGTCGAAGTTGTCGGCCCAGAAGGAGCAGCGGTGACAGCCCTGCTTCCAATCGGGCCCGTACATGAAGTGGTACACGACGAGCTGGCTCCGGCCGTCGAACAGCTCGGCGAGCGTCCGCGGCCCGCGCGGGGTGTCGAAGACGTAGGTCTTGTCGACGACGACCCACGGAAGCGCGCGGCGCTTGGCGGCGAGCGCGTCGGCGGCGCGGGTCAGGGTCTTCTCTTCGTCGAGCAGCGCCGTGCGAGCGGCGGTCCATTGGTCACGCGATACGAGCTTCGGTGCTTCCATCGGGTCTCCTCGTCGAGGTGGGGTCACGGATCGAGGGCGTCGGCGACCGCCGCGGTGGCGCCGTCGGCGATCGCCTGCAGCAGGCGGCGTGGTTGGCCGGCGCGTCCGAGGACGCGGGTCGCGACGGCGGCGGCGAAGCAGAGTGCTTCGAGGCGCTCGACGTCGAGCGCGACGCCGGTGTCGTGCGCCGCCTCCTGCAGATGTTTCCGCAGCAGGCGGCGCATCTCGTCGAGGCCGTCTTGCAGCGCGCGGCGCGTCTCCGCGCCGAGCGTGGTGGATTCGGGGATCGCGTTCAGGACCAGGCAGCCGCGGCGATCGGGGTCCTTCGCGGTCAGGCGAACGACGGTGTCGAGCACGTGCCGGATGGCGGCGAGGCCGCGCTGCTCGGTCGTGAGCGCGCTCCGGATCGTCGCGACGTAGCGTTCGACGGCGAGGCGGAACATGTCCTCCTTGCTGCCGAAGGCGGCGTAGAGGCTCCCGGGCAGGAGTCCCGTCGACTCGGTGAGCGTCGGGATCGACGTGCGGGCGTAGCCGTGCTGCCAGAAGGCCGCGAGCAGGCCCTCGGCCGCCTCGTCACCGTCGAATCCGCGTGGCCGCACCATCGCGGTACGCTATGCGGGTTCTTGAGTGCTCAGTCAAGAACCCGCTGGAGAGTTCCCCCTTCTGTACTAGCTGGCGCAGGCCGCTGGGGCGGGGGCGCCGCGGCGGGTCAGGAGCTTGTTCGCGTAGAACTTGACCGTGCCGCCGAACTCGAAGCAGAGACGGGTCGTCCCGGTCGTGAAGACGAGACTCACCGTTCCGGGATCGGTCGCGAGCGAATGGAGGAGCTGCGACCCCTTGCCGCTGAGCTTCACCTTGGTCCCGTAGATGTCCACGAGACGAATCGGCCCGTTCACGGTGTGGGTGTCGCGATAGCGGATCTTGCCGTTGACCGACGTCCAGTGGCTGCTCGGGAGGTTGTAGGTCACGTCGAAAGTCGACGCGACCACACGGAGGGTGGCGCCGTCGGTCGTGACGCTGGCCGGCGGGGCGATCTGGAGGTTTTTCGACAAGAGGTAGAGGTAGCGTCTGGCGATGTCGGTGACGCTGTCCTTCAGCGTGAGGTTGTACCCGGTGAGGAAGTTGTCGTCCGCGTCGGCGCGACCCGCGAGCGCGACGAGGGTCAAGAGGGCGAGAATCGGGGCGAGGAGCTTCGATGGCGTGCGCATGGTGACCTCCGGCTCGTGGGGGATACCTCTGGGCTAGAGCGCGAGGCTCCCGCAAGTCAATCGGAAAGTGCGTTCACCCGGGCGCGGCTTGCCACCCGAACCTCGGAATGGATAGGGCTCCGGACGTGCCGCCCGGAACCGCCGCCAAGCTCGTCGCGACGATCGCGCTCCTGACGCTCGCCGTCGCGCCTGCGATCGCGACCCCGGCGGCGCCCGTGCCCGTCCTGCCGGAGGATCTCCGCTGGGCGAGCCCCCCCAACAATCCGGCGGCCCAGGCCGCATGGGTCGTGGGCGCCGAAGGGACGGTCGGCCCGTACCTCCTGCGGGTGAAGCTCGCGGCGGGTGGGAAGCTCCCGCCCCACACGCACCCCGATACGCGCAGCAGCACCGTGCTCACGGGGACGTTGTACGTCGGGTTCGGGACGACGTTCGACGCGGCACGTATGGTCGCCGTCCCGATCGGCGGGGTCTACGTCGCCCCGGCCGGAGTCCCGCACTTCGTATGGGCGAAGGACGGCGACGTATCGTATCAGGAAGCGGGCGTAGGCCCGACGACGACGACGCCCATCACGGAGAAGGAGTGACGATGGCCGATCTCGAGAGCTACGACGCGGTGGTGGTTGGGGCGGGTTTCGCCGGCCTCTGCATGCTGCATCGCCTGCGTGGTCTCGGCCTCACGGCGCGCGTCTTCGAGGCCGGCAGCGGCGTCGGCGGCACCTGGTTCTGGAACCGCTATCCGG
>CAZWAX010000101.1:0-15517 GCA_964631985.1 uncultured Polyangiaceae bacterium
CGGATAGACCTCGACGGGTCGCTGCAGGAGGTCGGCTTGCGCCTGCAGCAGCATGCGCGACCGCGTGAGCCCGCCGTCGACGCGCAGACGCTGCAGCGGCGCGCCGAGGTCCGCCTCCAGGGCCGTCGCGAGGACGGCAATCTGCGCCGCCACCCCGTCGAGCACGGCCCGCACGAGATGGCCGCGCTCGGTCCCGAGTCCGAGCCCGACGAACGTCCCCCGCGCGCTCGGCCGCCACTGCGGGGCCGCGAGGCCCGCCAACGCCGGGACGAAGACGACCCCGCCGGCCGACGGCACCGCAGCCGCGAGCGCATCGAGGTCCGCGACCTGCGGCAGCAGACCCACGCGCTCGAGCCACTGCACCGCCGCGCCCGCGGTGTAGACCTGGCCGTCGAGACAGTAGGTGGTGGTCGCGCCGAGCCGCCACGCGACCGAGGCCGCGAGGCCGGTCGCGGAGCGCCGCGCCCGTAGCCCCGTGGTCGCGAGCAGAAAAGCCCCCGTCCCGTACGTGCACTTGGCGTCGCCGACCTCGAGGCAGCCTTGGGCGAAGAGCGCCGCCTGCTGATCGACGGCGAGGCCGGTCACCGGCAACCGTCCGCCGAAGACGGTGGTCTCCCCGACGGGCTCCGCACATCCGACGATCGTCGGCAGGTCCGCGGGCTCGAGGCCGAAGAGCTCGCACGCCGCCGCCGACCATGCCAGGCGATCGAGATCGAGCAGCGCCGTCCGCGACGCGGTCGCCGCGTCGGTCACGAAGGCCCCGGTCAGCCGGTGGACGAGCCACGTGTCGGTCGTCGTCACCACCCCCGCGCGCGTCACGTGCTCGCGCAGCCACGTCATCTTCGGCGCCGCGAAGTACGCGTCGGGCGGCAGTCCGGTGATGGCCGTGAGCGCGTCCGCCTGCGACGCCACGCGCGCGCAGACCGACACCGCGCGCCGATCCTGCCACGAGATCGCCGCCGAGAGCGGCCGCCCGGTCGCGCGATCCCACGCCAGGACCGTCTCGCCTTGGTTGGCGAGCCCGACCGCCCCGACCGTGGTACCGGCGGCGCGGAGCGCGCCCTCGCCCGCGGCCACCACGGACGTCCAGAGCTCCTCGGGATCCTGCTCGACCCCGTCCGCACCCACGACCCGCGGATGCACCGCGACGTCCGCACGCCCGAGCACGCGCCCATCCGACGCCACGACCAGCGCCTTGGTCGACGACGTTCCCTGGTCGATGGCGAGCACGTTCACGCTCCCGGCGTATAGCCGCCGCCAACCGCGTCGCAAACCGACCGCGCGCGCGGCGGGTGATTCCCCCTTCGCCATCGCCCATGCTACGCCCCGAACCCATGATGGAACTCGGCTTCGGCTTCACCGACGAGCAGCGGGTGATCCGCGACACGACGCTGCGCATGTGCAAACCCTTCGAGGCCAATCGTCAGGCCTTCGAGCGTGCCGTCCGCGAGGACGGGCGCGTGCCCGAAGAGTTCTGGGCGGCGCTCGCCGAGTCCGGGCTCCTCGGCGCGTTCGTGCCCGAGGCCTACGGCGGGACTGCCATGGGCCTGACCGCGCTCGCCGTCGCGGCCGACGCGATGGCGGGGCGCGGCTTCGGCCATCCCCTCTTCCTGCTCACCGGCATGGACGCGCTCTGCATCGCGCGCAGCGGCTCGGAAGAGCTCAAGCGCCGCTTCCTTCCCGACGTCGCCGCCGGCAAGTGCAAGATGGCGTTCGCGATCACGGAGGCCGGCGCCGGCACCAACTCGTTTCGCATGACCACGCGGGCCGTCCGCGAGGGCGATCACTACGTGCTGGACGGGGAAAAGACGTTCATCACGGGGATCGATCAAGCGGACTACGTGTTGTTGGTGGCGCGCACGCGTTCACGCGAGGAGGTCGAGAAGAACGATCTGCCGAAAACGAGCTGCCTCTCGGTCTTCGTCGTCGACCGCCACGCGCCCGGGCTCGAGCTGGCGCGCCTGCCGATGCGGGCGATCGAGGGCGCGCATCAGTGGACCGTCCACTTCGACGGCGTGAAGGTGCCGGTCGAGAACCGCGTCGGCGACGAGCACGCCGGCGCCTTCGTGATGTTCAACACCCTGAACCCCGAGCGGGTGCTGATCGCCGCCGGGGCCCTCGGTCAGACCGAGCACTTGCTGGACATGGCCGTCGGCTACGCCAATCAGCGCGTCGTCTTCGGCGCGAAGCCGATCGGGGCCTACCAGGCCGTCCAGCACCCGCTCGCCGACGTCCGCATCCGGCTCGAATCGGCGCGTGGGCTCACCTACAAGGCGGCCGCCGCCTTCGACGCCGGCATCGACCCGACCGAGGCCGGCACCTACGCCAACATGGCCAAGTACCTCGCGACCGACCTCGCCATCGACGCCGCCGACCGCGCCATCCAGACCCACGGCGGCTCGGGCTTCGCCGAGGACGTCGGCGTGATCGGCTACTGGGAGCGCACGCGTCTCATGCGAACGGCCCCGATCTCAAAGGAGATGATCCTCAACTTCGTCGGCGAGCACGTGCTCGGGCTGCCAAGATCCTACTAGCTCACGACGGCCGGATTCTCGGCGGGCCTCGTTGAGTGTCCCGAGCCGCCCGAGGGCGGCTCGGCTGTCGATGAGCGATCGTCAGGGCAGACAGGCCGTGCAGGCGATGCAGGCCTGCAGCGCGCCGCATCCCACCGCCGGGAGCTCGCACACCTCGGCGCCCTCGATGACGCCGTCGCCGCAGACCGGTGCCGGACACGTGCAGAGCGCGGCCTGGCACTCGCCGGGACACGCGTCGTCGTCGGCCGGGGTGCTCGGCGGCGCGCCGGGGTCACATTGCTCGGCGGCGGCCTTGAAGCCGTCGCCGCAGATCGCGGGCGTGCAGGTGCACTGATCGGGGTTGCCGGGCGCGCTGCAGGTCTGGCCCGCTCCGCATTGCGGCAATCCCGTGCCGTCGCATTGCTCGCCGAAGTCGACGCTGTCGTTGCCGCAGACGACGTTGCAGACGCAGGCGGCGTCGTTGCACTGGCCGGGACAGTTCCCATCGGCGGCGCCGTCGCACTCCTCGCTCGCCTGGTTCAGCGTGCCGTCGCCACAGACCGCAATGGTCACCGCCGAGGGCGCGCGGATGGAGCCGGGACCCGGCAGGCCGGCCGTGTTGTTGACGGCCGGGCTCGAGGTCGCGGCGATCGGGAAGGTCGACGCGAAGGTCATGGTCGCCGTGCCCGGCACGCCCGTCCGGACGATGGGATCGAGGAAGCAGCGTCGCACCTCGGTCACGCAGGGCCCGACGCCGATGCAGTCGGCGTCCTGGTTGCAGGTGATCTGATGGGCCCCGGCGCACGTCCGGTCGACCGGCCCCAGCACGCAGCGCGCGTCACCGACCTCGCCGCCCACCTCCTGCCGGCAGAGCGGCTGACACGGATGCGGCCCGATGCCGCCCGGACAATCGGCGTCGACGCTGCACTCCTGATCGGCGTTGCTGCCGCCGTTGCAGCCCTTGAGGCAGGAGCTCGGCTGGGTCTGCCCGGCGACCCAGCAGCCGTACTGCGTGAAGCCGCTGCCGGTACACGGCGTGTTCGAAGGGAACGTGCTCGTGCCGGTGGTCGCGGGGCCGAACGTGATGCTCAAGCCGCCGCCGGAGACGTTCGGGCCGGTCGGCTGGCAGTCGTTGGAGGTCGGGCCGAACGGGCCGACGCCGTCGACGGTGCAACTCGTGAGGGGGTTGTTGCTGCACGTGCCGGGGTCGCCGCACTGACACGGCGGGCTCGCGCAATTGCACGTCGGACAGGGCACGTTGGTGTCGGTCGCGACGGTCACGATCGCGTTCAGCGGGATGGTGAGCTCGGTGCTCCCGGTCAGCAGATCATACGAGCCGGTGACGTCGCCGGCGAAGCGGTTCAGGATGCAGACCGGCACGCCCCCCGACGACAGCGGCAGCGGGGCGCCGTACGGGTTCACGACGCAGGAGCCCACACCGACGCAGGTGGTGTTCTCGGTGCAGCTGCGCGCCGGATCGCCGGAGCAGAACGATCCGACGTTGGCGAAGAAGGTGCATTGGTTGTCGCCGAGCGCCGGATTGCAGGCGCCGAGGTCCCCCGCGATCGTGGCGCAGGTCTGCACCGAGAAGTTGTGTGACGTTCCGGTCCACCCGGTGTCGAGGTCGGCGCCGTCGAGCGTCGACATCGTGAGCGAGCCGACCTTCGGACAGGTGCAGTCGCCGCCACACGCGCCGGGACACGCCGTCGCATCGGCACCGTCGCAGCTTTCGGCGCCCTCGCGGATGCCGTTCCCGCAGAACGGCGCGCAGGTACAGTCGAGGTTGCAGGTCCCGCCGCACACGCCCTGCTCGGTGCCGTCGCATTGCTCGGACGGCTGGTTCACGTCGCCGTCGCCGCAGAACGGGTTGCAGGTGCAATCGGGCTTGCAGGTGCTGCCATCGCAGGCCTGGTCGTCGCCGCCGTCGCACTGCTCGGCGCCGGTCTGGACGCCGTTGCCGCACCCGGTGACGGTGCAGTTGCCGTCGCAGCCGTCGCCGTCGACGTCGTTGGCGTCGTCGCAGACCTCGCTCGGCTGATTGACGACGCCGTCCCCGCAGAACGGCGCACACTGGCAGTTGCCCTGACAGAGGCCGGGGCAGACCCCGTCGTCCGCGCCGTCGCACGTTTCGCTCGGCTGGTTCACCTCGTCGTCGCCGCAGCTCGCCGCGGCAGGACACTGGCAATCGAGGCCGCACGCGCCGGGACAGCTCGCGTCGGCGGCACCGTCGCAGCTCTCGCCCGCGTCGATCACGCCGTTGCCGCAGAGCGGACCGATGCGGAAGGTGCGCGTCGGCTGCAGCACCGCGCCCGGCCCCGGCAACCCGGCGACGTTGTTGATCGACGGACTGCGGGCCGGCGGGAGACAGAAAGTCGCCGCGAGGATGGAGTCCCGTGTGCCCGGGGTCCCGGTCCGGACGATGGGATCGAGGAAACACTGGCGCGGCACGGTGCCGCACGTCTGCTCCGGCAGACAGTCGCTGCAATTCCCGCTCGGCGCCGGGTTGCAGTCGGCGTCGGCGGTGCAGCCGCGGAAGGGCTCGAGGCTACAGGCCCGATCCACGGGGCCGTCGGGACAGACGCCTTCGTTGGGGTTGCTCGGATCGCTGGGGTTCGGCTCACAGACGCCGCCGATGCAGGCGTTCTGCTGGGTCGGACTGCCGGGACGGCTGCAGACGTTGCTCCCGCACTCGCTGTTCTGAGTGCAGGGCGTCCCGGCGTTGGCGCCGCTGATGCAGCGCCGGCCGCCGCACGTCAGGTTGCCCGGGCAATCGCTGTTGCTGTTGCACGGCTCGGCCGCGGCGGTCGGGCACGTGTTGCAGAAGCACGGCACGCCGCTCGTGGCGGTACACGGACGATTGGTCCCGAGCGTCGTCGTCGCGGTCGTCGCTGGCTCGAAGCTGACGATCAAGTCGCCGATGTTGCCGGCGGCGAGCGGCGGACAGTCGAGGCTGGTCGCCCCGAAGTACGGATTCAGGCCGGCGGCGTCACACGCCATGCCGTCGCGCGGTCCGCCCGCACAGGTGCCTTGGGCGAGGCCATCGCGCGCGGTCAGGTCGCCGTTGCACTTCGGACACGGGTTGGTCGCCCCGAGGCCGTTATAGACCGACGACAGCAGCCGGACCTCCGACACGCCCTCCCCGGCGTGCGTGCCGGTGTTGGCGACGTTGACCGTGCCGGCGAAGGGCCCCGCGAAGCGGTTCACGACGCAGACCGGGACCGCGCCCGAGGAAAGCGGCAGCGGAGGACCGTAGAAGCACTGGCAGCTCTCAGCGCCGCCGCACGCCGGCGCTTCCGGATCGCAGCTCGTGAGCGTGCTCGTGTCGGTCGCCGTCGCATTGAAGCAACGACAGGTATTGGCCGGTCCCTGGTACTTGATGGGACCCGTGACGGTGCATTGGCCGCAGGTCGGCGAGCCGAGGTCGGTGTCGCAGCCCAGGAGCCGCGCGCTCGTGGTCGGCGCATCATCCACCCCGGGAAGATCGTGCGAGATTCCGGTCCAGCCGGTGTCGAGATCGATGCCCGGCCGCGCCGCGAGCGCGATCGCGACCGGCATCGGGTTCGGCAACGTGCAGGGCGCGCCGCACGTGCAGTCCGGCTGGCAAAAGCCGGGACAGAGGGCGTCGTCGCTCCCGTCGCACTCCTCGCCCGGATCGATGGTGGCGTTGCCGCAATCGGACGGTGTGGAGGTCGGACCCGGTGTCGCCATCGGTGTCGGGGTCGGCGCGATCGCGCCGTTGCACTCGGGCGGATACGCGCCCGCCGCCGGTGCGCCGGCGGCGCTCACGCAATCGGCCTTGAAGCCGGTCACACAGTCGACGCATTCGACGATGTCTTCCAGCGAGCTCACCGCGCCCCCGCAGGCCGGCGCCGGGCCCGGTGGGTCGAGGTTGGGACACGTCGCCGCGAAGCCGATCTGCGCCCGCGTGAGGTCATCCGGACCACCGCACGCCTTGTCGGGCCCGCCGCAGGCGGCGCAGATCTTCGCGACCTTCTTGGCTTCCGCTTTGGCGATGCTCGCCGCCGCACGCGCGTCGGGGCACGCCCCCGTCCCGCCAGCGAGCACCACGTCCTCGCACTTCGAGAGCGCCTTCCGCTTGGCGTCGAAGAACTTTGCCGTCTCCTTGCCGAGCGCGCGCTGGCATTTCTTCACGGCCGCGTCGGTGCTCGGCGCGAGGGCGTCGTAGTAGAGATCGATCGCCTGCTCGACCGCGGCATCGTTGATGCAGCGGAGGCACGTCGCGATGTCGCCGCAATGGGCGATGGCGTTGGCGCAGCTTCCCGCCTCGAAGTTCGGACAGCTACCGATGTCCCAACCGATCGTCGCCAACGGGTCGTTGTCCGCGCTCGCGGCGCAACTCCCGTCGGCCCCGCCACAGCGCTTCGCGATGGCGCTGTCCGTCTTGGCGCCCGCCTTGGCGATCTGCTCGCTCGCCTTCGCGTCCGGGCAGGGGCCGGCGTGCTTGCCGGCCACGATGCCGTCCTCGCACTTCTGGAGGGCGCGCATTTCGGCCCGGCCGAGCTTCGCGCCCGCGCGCGCGATTTCGCGCTTGCAGGCAACGGCCTCGGCCCGGACGACCGGGACGTCGGCGAGCGACAGGATCGCAACGCAGACACTGGCGCCAATGAGCGGTGCGACACGCGCGGTACGCGACTTCGACGGGGTGACGGTCCTCATGGGGCTCTCCTCGCTGCGACGTTGGGGATCATCGGTCGAGGAGAAGCCTAGGAACGCGGCCGAACGAGATCCATGCCGGCCTTGCCGGAGGGCGGCGGAAACTCCCGTGGGACGGCCCGCGGCGATGGAGGATTTCTTCTCCGGGCAACAGGGGAGCGAACCGGAGTTTCCGGGGGACGGCGCCGGGGCAGTCTCCCCGAGAAGCGGGAGCTCATCCCGCGCCCAACGGGCGCTACTCCGGGGTTGCGGTCGCGGTCGGTGTCGGCTCGTCGGTCGCCGTCGCCGTGGGCGTCGCCGTCTCGGTCGGCGTGGGCGTCGCCGTCTCGGTCGGCGTCGGGGTCGCGGTCTCGGTCGGCGTCGGGGTCGGGGTCGCGGTCTCGGTCGGCGTCGGGGTCGCGGTCTCGGTCGGCGTGGGGGTCGCGGTCTCGGTCGGCGTCGGGGTGGCCGTCGCGGTCGGGGTTTCTTCCGGGGTCGCGGTTGCGGTGGGCGTGGCCGTCACGGTCGGCGTCGGGGTCTCCGTGGGCTCGGGCGTCGCGGTGATCGTCGCGGTCTCCTCGGGCGTCGCCGTCGGCGTCTCCTCCGGGGTGGCGGTGACGGTGGCCGTCTCGGTCGGGGTCGGGGTCTCGGTGGCCGTGGGCGTCGGCGTGACGGTGACGGTTGGCGTCGCCGTGACCGTCGGCGTCGGCAACGCGACGTTGCACTCGGCCGGATACGCGTGCACGGCGGGCGCGCCCGCGGCGCTCACGCAGTCGGCCTTGAAGCCGGTCACGCACGTGACGCAGCTCACGAGCTCGGGCAGCGTGTCGATGGGCCCGCCGCACGACGGTGCCGCGCCGGGCGGATCGACGGGCGGACAGCTCGCCGCGAAACCGATCTCGGCGACGGTCATGTCGTCGGGGGTGCCGCATTCCCGATCGGGACCGCCGCACACCTGGCAGAGCTTCGCGAGGGCCTTGGCCTCGGCCTTGGCGATGGTGCCGGTAGCACGCTCGTCCGGACAGGGCCCCGGGATCGCGCCCTTCAGAACCAGGTCCTCGCACTTGCCGAGCGCCTTTGCCTTCACTTGATAGAACTTGCTCGCTTCCTTACCGATCGTGCGCTGGCATTTGGTGACGAGCCGGTCGCTCGAGGGCACGAGCGCGCCGTAGTAGAGGTCGATCGCCTGATCGAGCGCCTTGTCGTTGATGCACAGCAGGCACGCCGAGATGTGCTGGCAGTGACTGATGCTGTTGTTGCACGTGCCCATCTCGAAGTTCGGACACTGGCCGATGTCCCAGCCGATGGCGGGCAGCGGATCGTTGTCGATGGTCACGCTGCACGTCCCGTCGAGACCGCTGCAACGCCCCGCGATCGAGCTCTGCAGCTTGGCACGGTGCACCGCGATTCGTTGATCGGCCGCGGCGTCGGGACACGGGCCGGGCTTCTTCCCGGCCACGACGTTGTCCCAGCACTTCTGGAGGATCTTCATCTTGGTGCGGCTGAAGCGGGCGTCGGCCCGGGCGATCTCCCGTTTGCAGCTTTCCGGCTCGGCACCCGCCGGCACCGCGATGCCAAGCGCGAGCAACCCCATCACGAGCGCGAGCCCAGGCGTCCGGCGACCACGCGCCGAGCGGGGCTCGGGACGACGCGCCGAGCACGGCTCGGATAGACCCGTGCAGACGGGCTGGGAGGGGCGCAACATCATGGGTTTTCTCCTGACGGCTCGTGGCGGGGCAAGAAGGTCACGGCACGGCCCCCGACACGCTCCGGAACCATGCGACAGTGCCGGCCGAATGGCAACCCCGAAGTTTGCGGTCCGCGTCCGCCGGCGCGAACGCCACCTCACCCGCCCTGGCCGACGACACGGGCCGACCCCCCACCTTGACGCCCCCCGAGACGCGAGCCTATGGTCCCGCCTCGCCCGCGCGCACCGCTCGCAAATTCGTGCTGATCCGAGAGAACGTCGTGCCGCGTCGAGCCTGCCCCGTCTCCCTGTTGGCCGCCCTGGCGCTGACCATCGTCGGGTCCGTAGGCGGCGCCGCACCGCACGCCGGCGCCCAGACCGTCATCGGCGCCGCGAGCCTGCGCCAGCTGACGCGTGATGCCGACACGGTCGTCCGGGCTCGCATCACCGCGGGCACGGCCGAGATCGAGGCCGATGGCCGCACCTTCCCCATCGTGCACGTCGAGGTCCTCGCCGCCTTGAAGGGTCCGACCGCCCCGGGCGCCCTGGTGTTCGCCAACGTCGGCAAAGGCGTCGCGCGCTACGTCGAGGGCGAGGAGGTCCTGCTGTTCCTCCGCAACATCGAGCGCGTCGCCGAGCTCGCCGCCACGTCGGTGCAGGCGCGCCTCCGCTACGTGATCATCCCCAACGCCGGAGAGAAGATCGTACTGACCGACACGCTCCGCCCGACGGTCAGCGAAGCCGTCCGCCGCTACGTCGCACTGGAGAGCATCCCGGATCCCGAGACCCGCGGCGACACGCTCCGCGCGCTCTCCCTCGAGCTCATGAAGTCGGGCGAGCCGCTGCTGGTGACCTCGGTGTTGCGCGATCTCGCGCCCGGTGGCGATGCGGCCGCGCTCACGCTCGCCGACCTGCCGGCGATGGTGCCCCTGATCGAGAGCCCCCGGGTGCCGATCGGCACCCGCATCGCGGTCGTCGCCGAGCTCGAGCGCCGTGGTCTCGTCTTCGGCCCGGCGCGCTGGGTCCGCCTGCTGCGAACGTCCCGCGGCGACGACCTCCTCGCCGTGATCCGCGCCGTCGGCGAGCACCCGAGTGCCGGCGTGAACGCCCACCTGATTCCGCTCCTCGGCGACCGCGACCTCGCCATCGCCACCGCTGCGGCCTCCTCCCTGGGGGTCCCCGGCAACGTCGACGCGGTCCGTCCGCTCACGGCGAGCCTCTCGCGCAACGACGACGCGCTCCGCTACGCCGTCCTCCGCAGCCTGGCCCGCGTCGGCACGCAGAGCGCACGCCAGGCGCTCGAGCTCGTCGCCGCCCGTCACCCGGATCGCGCCCTCCGCGAGCGCGCCGAAACCGACGCCATCATCCTCGCCCGCCGCCACGGCACCACCCTGGCCCCGACATTCGGCCTCACCGTCAGCGACAACCTGGTGACCGCACCCGCAGACGCACGGTGACGGAAGGCCCCTCGGAGCATTCGGACGCGCCGCGTCCGAAGCGTCAATCGCTTTCGGGGCAGACGCCGTCGACGAGCGTGCGGCCGACTTCTTCGAGCATCGCCTCGGCGCGCGGGGACTCGAAGCGCACCAGCTCGGCGACCTCGCACTCGTGCTGGCGCACGAGGCACGCGACGTAGTCGGCGACCGACGTGACGCTCGGGATGCCGTAGCCCGGACACGTCGGGATCACGGCATCGAGGTTGGCGCCGGCCGGGTCGACGAGGACCCCGAAGTCGATGCCGTTGCAACGCTTGCCGGCCGCCACGGTGAGCTTCGCGACCTCACGCTGGACCTTGCCGAACTCGCGCTCGCACTTCTGTGTCGCCTTGGCGAGGCACGCCGCGTTGCCGGACTCGGCCTCGACGCAGAGGAACACGCCGTCGATGCAGCGTCCGATCGACGCCAGGCGCGTGCGGGTGAGGCTCGCGCCGCCCTTGGCGAGCACCTGCACGCAGCGCTCGAGCGCCTTGCCGAGCCCCTTCGGATCGCCGAGACCGAGCCCGCTGCCGCCGAAGTCCTCGCGACAGGCCCCGGCGTCGGGCGCGATCTGCACCAGGCGGAGCAGCTCGCCGGCCCGGGGGCGCTCGAGCGCGAAGAGCGTCTCGGCACGACACGCGTGCTGGGCGGCGAGGCACTGCGCGACGCTGGTCAGGTCGGTGAGCGCGCGGTCGAACCGAATCGTGCAGCTGACGTCGATGTCGCCGTAGGCGAGGCCGTCCGCGCCGAGCACCTCGCTCGCGCTCAACCCGGCGCAACGCCGAATGACGTCGGCGATCAACCGCGCCTCCGCGCCGGCGATCTTGTCGAGTGCCTTCGTGCAGCGCGCGCGGACACCGGTGAGACACCCGGCATCGCCGGGCTTCCGTTGCACGCAATTGGAGGCGGCGCCGCCGCACTTCTCGAGGGCCTTGACCTTCTTGTCGAGGAAGCCGCGGGCGGCACGCCGGACGTCGCGCTGACAGGCGGTGGTCGGGTTGCCGGTCTGTTGCGGCAGTCCTGGGGTGGCCGTCACCCGCGGATTGGGCGAGCCGCTTCCCTCCACGACCGTGAGCTCGGCATTGCCTCCCGAGGTGGCCGACGAGACGCCCGTGCTCTCGTCCGACACCGAGATCGTGACCTTGCCGACCTTGTGCGTGAGGACCCGGCCGCGATTTCCCTGCTCGTTCGGGGCCGACGCGACGGTCGGGTCGCTCGACGCGTACTGGACCTTCTGCGTGACGTTGCGCTCGACGCCGTCCGAGAAGAGCGCCATCACCTGGAAGCTCTGCGGCGTGCCGACCCCCTTCTGCGCCGTCGCCGGCTTCAGCGTCAGCTTGGTGATGATCGGCGTCGGGCTCGGGCTCGGCGAGGGCGTGAGCGTCGGGCTGCCGGTCGGCGCGGTCGACGTCGGGCCGGTGCGCGTCGGCGTCGGGGTCGGGGCCTCGGTGACGGTGAAGACGGCGCTCTCGTCGAGCGGCGTCTCGACGCCGGTCGCGAGATCCTTCGCCCGGATGACGGCCGTGCCCGGTGCGACCGCCAGCACCTTGCTCTTGCTGTTCGGGTCGGTCCCGGTCTGGGCGACGTTGGGCTTGCTCGAGCTGTACTCGACCTTCTGCGTGACGCTCTTCTCGTCGCCGTTGGAGTACCGGGCGATGACGGTGAAGGTCTGGAATTGGCCGGCCGCCTTCTTGACCGTGGTCGGCGAGATCGCGAGCGCGATCAGCTTCGGCGTCGCGGTCGGGGTCGGCGTCGGGGTCTTGGTGCGGGTCGGGGTGACGCTGGTGCTCTTCGGCGTCGGCGTCGGGGCGAGGAAGACGTCGATCGTCGCGTTGCCACCCGAGGCGGCGGTCCCGATGCCGGTCAGGGTGTCGACGGCGGAGATCGTGGCGGAGCCGACGCCGACGGCGAGCACCTTGCTCTTGCTGTTCGGGTCGGTCCCGGTCTCCGCGACGCTCGGGTTGCTCGACGTGTAGGTGCAGCGCTGGGTGATGTTCTTGGTGCCGCCGTCGGAGAACGTGGCGGTCGCGACGTAGGTCTGCGACGTACTGAGGCCGCGGCGGGCGGTCTGCGGCGCGAGCGCCAGCGACACCATGACCGGCGTGGCCGTCGCCGTCGGCTCCGGCGTGACGGTCGCTGTCGGGATCGGGCCCGTGCGGGTCACGGTGGGCGTCGGCGAGATCGTGACGGTGAACTCGGCGTCGCCGCCGGTGTTGGTGGTGCTGACGCCCGCGAACGTCGCCTTGATGGTCGCGACGCCGGGCCCGACGGCGAGCGTCCGGCCCTTGTTGGTGGTGGTGTCGTTGGGCGTCTGGACGATGCTGCTGTTGCTGCTGCTGTAGGTCGCGAGCTGGGTCAGGTTCTTCTCGCTGCCGTCGGAATAGATTCCCTTCACCGAGAAGTTCTGGATCTCGCCGACCTTGCGCTTGGCGACGAGCGGCGTCAGCTGCAGCGTGACGAGCACCGGGGTCGCGGTCGCCGTCGGCACCGGCGTGAACGTGCGCGTCGGCGTCGGCCCCGTCCGCGTCGGGACCGGCGTCGCCGCCTCGACGACCTCCATGATCGCGCTCTCGCCCGACGCGTTGGAGTTCACCCCGGTACCCGGCTCGGTGACCGAGATGGTCGCGGTCCCGATGCCGACGGCTTCGACGCGACCGGCATTGCCCTCTTGGTTGGGCGGATAGACCACGCTCACGTTGCTCGAGCTGTAGATGACCTTCTGGGTGAAGTTCTTCGACGTGCCGTCCGCGAAGAAGCCGATCACCGAGAAGTTCTGGAACTGTCCGACCTGCCGCTTGGCCGCGCGCGGTGACATGGCGACGCGTACGAGCGCGGGCGTCGGGCTGACCGTGGGCGTCGGCGAGCCGGTCGCCTGCGCATGCGTGTCGGACACGCACACCGCGAGCGTTGCCGCGACGAGCATCAGCCCGATGACGAACCGGCGCGCGGACGAATGGAGGACGTGGGGAATGATCGGCATGCGGGGGAGCGGCTAGGGTAGAGCAAAGGCGCTGCCAGCCTGGACCATGCAACCACTCGTCCCAACGGACGATTTCGACCATGGCTGAGTCGTGCCTTCGGGCGCCCCCGCCAGAATGGCAGCCGTGCAAGGAAAGTGGGCTGGCTCGCCGCCGCCCCGCCGCTCAGGGACAGCTGAGCGGGTTGCCGAGCCCGGCCGCCGCCCGCAGCACCAGCACGCCATCGGTGACGGTGACGCTGCCGCTGCCGTCGACGTCGCACACCGCCGTCGAGCAATCGCTCGGCAGGCTCGCGGCCGCCGAGAGAATCTCGACGCCGTCGGTCACGGTCACCGTGCCCGATTCGTTCGGGTCGCCGCAGACGGTCGGCGTGCTCTCCGGCGTCGGCGTCAGGCCGGTCGGTTCGGCACCGGGCTCGCGCACGGTCAGCGTGCCGCTACCCGCAGCCTCGGTCGCGATCTCGGTGATCGGGTCGACCGCGGTGATGATGGCGGTCCCGATGCCGACCGCCTGGACCTGGCTCTTATTGCCGTCGGCGTTGGGACAGACGGCGACGCTGGTGTCGCTCGAGGAATAGACCACCTTCTGCGTCATGTTCTTGGTGTTGCTGTCGCTCAGCAGTCCGGTCGCGGTGTAGGTGATGAGGTCGCCGACGGCGGCGTTCTTTTCGAGGGGTTTCAACGTCAGACCTACGAGCGCGCCCTGGACGATGAGCTTGCCGTTCACGCCGCCCGCGTCGGCGGAGCTGATCCCACTCGTCGCATCGGTGGCGGTGACGGTGACCTCGCCGGGCGCGATGCCGTTCACCCTGCCCTTGTTGCCCTCGGTGTTCGGCGCCTCGGCGACCGCCGGGTTGCTCGAGACGTAGTCCACCTTCTGCGTCAGGTTCTTCGTGACCGCGTTGTCGTAGTGGCCGGTCGCCGTGAAGTTCGCGAACTCGCCGACCGAGATCGTCTTGTTCTTGGTCGGATTCGGCTCGAGCGAGATGCTGACGAGATTGCCCGGTGTGGGGGTGACGGAAGGCGCGGGCGTCGGCGTGAATGCCGCGGCGACGCTGGACCACAGGACGACGAGCAGAACGACGAAGGAACGCATCAAACGAATCATCGGAAGGTTGTGGCGCGCGACACTGCGTGCGTCAAGGCGACGTCAGGCCACTTCGGGAGCGGGATGCTGCTTCAGGAGATGGCGAATCAGATCCGACGCCGTCACGAGTCCCACCAGACGGCCTTCACGCGTCACCGGCAAGTGGCGGATCAGCGCGTTCTGCAGCACGTCGATCGCCTCCGCGGCCGTCGCGAATTCGTCGATCGCGGGCGGCTCGACGCTCATGGCATCGCGCGCGGTCTTGTCCTCGAGCCCGCCGCCATCCTTCAGCAACGCGACCAGATCGCTCGTGCTGACGAGCCCGAGCAGTCGTTGCTCGTCGTCCACCACCGGCACGGCACCGATCCCGTGCGCGGCGATCTCACGCGCGACGTCGATGAGCGGAGTCTCGGGGCCCACCACGACCACCTGCGCATGCATCACCGTGCGGATGTGCGCGTCCAAGACCTCCGACTCCCGCTTCGCCCCACGCATGCCGCGCGACGCTACGGGATCGTTTTTTCCTTGGCAAGCTGCGCCCGACCAGGCGCCTCCCGTCGCACCACCGCCCGACACGCTGACGGAACTGCGACGCGGGGGGCGCGGGCACGGGGGCGTGGGGCTGCCCATCCGCACGCAGTGCGTGGGCAGCCCCGCGCGCCCGTGCGCGCGCCTTCAGCGTTGTTTCTTCTTAAAGCGCCTCGAACAAGCCAGCCATGCCCATGCCGCCACCGACGCACATCGTGACGATGCCAAGCCGCTTGCCCTGCCGCTTCAGCTCGCGCAGCAGCTGCCCGGTCATGCGCGAGCCGGTCATGCCGTAGGGGTGGCCGATCGAGATCGAGCCGCCCAGCGGATTCAATTTCTCGTCGGGGATGCCGAGCTCGCGCTGGCAATAGAGCAGCTGCGACGCGAACGCCTCGTTCAGCTCCACGATGTCGATGTCGTTCATCGTGAGGCCGTGGCGCTTGAGCAGCTTCGGCACCGCGAAGACCGGACCGATGCCCATCTCTTCCGGACGACACCCTGCAACCGCGAAGCCGAGGAACTTGCCGAGCGGCTTTATGCCGAGCGCCTTGGCGCGGTCGCTCGACATCACGACCGTCGCCGACGCGCCGTCGGAGA
>CAZWAX010000102.1:0-15351 GCA_964631985.1 uncultured Polyangiaceae bacterium
CACGCTCGTGCCCCTCGGGCGCGGGGCCCATCGCGGTCTCGGGCATCCTCCGTTGCGCTACGACGTCGCGCTCGTCACGGAGCGGCTGGCCGCGATCCGCGACTACACGCCCGCCGACATGACGGTGACGGTCGAGGCCGGCCTCACCGTCGCCGACTTGGGAGCGCTGCTCGCGCGTGAAGGGCAGTGGCTGCCGATCGAGCCCGCGCTTCCGCACGCGACGACGATCGGCGGCATGCTCGCCGCCGATCTCGCCGGTCCGCTCGCGGCTTCCCAAGGCCGCGTCCGCGACTTCCTGATCGGCATGCGCCTGGTCACTGCGGCCGGCGTGCCGGCGCGCGCCGGCGGCCGGGTCGTGAAGAACGTCGCCGGGTACGATCTCATGAAGCTCGGGGTCGGCTCGCTCGGAACGCTGATGGTACTGACCGAGGCGACCTTCAAGGTCCGTGCGCTCCCCGAGCGCCGCCACGGCCTCGTGATGCGCACGCGCGATCGGAGCGCGTCGTTCGCGCTCGGGGAGGCCGTCGCTGGCGCCCTCGCCGTGACCATCGGGGGCGATCTCGCCGCCGCGGAAGGTGCGACCGTCGTCGTACGACTCGGTGGCGTGACGGCGGACGTCGCTGCGCGGCGCGCGCGCACCACGGACCTCGCCGCACGGCACGGGGCGACGGTCGACCTCGATGCCGCCGCCGACGATCCCGAGGTCGTCGCGTGCTGCGCGGGGGTGCGGGACTTCGCGGCCCGCGCGGCCGGTGATGTCGTGGTTCGCTTCGCGACCCTGCCGTCACGTTTGGCGTCGCTCGTCGCCGCCGTGACGGCGGCGGTGGCGTCGTCCCGCGGATCCTGGCAGGCGGATCCCGCACGCGGTGTCCTCACGCTCGCGGTCGCGCGCGATACGAGCGACGATGCGCGGGCGCGGCTCGCCGCGCTCGTGCGGGTCGCCGACACGCACGCCGCCCATCTGGTGGTGGAGCGCTGGCCGGACGACCTCGCCCCGAGCATCGCGGTGTGGCATCCGCTGCCGCGCGCGCTCCCGCTCATGCGTCGAATGAAGGACACGCTCGATCCCGCGGGCGTGCTCGCGCCCGGGCGCTACGTCGGACGCTTGTGACGGAGCGTCACGCGCACGGCACGATCCCCGCCGGCGGCTTCGCGCCGACCGAGCGGTTCCTCGATTGCGTGCATTGCGGCCTGTGTCACGGGGCGTGTCCCACGTACGTCGCGCTCGGTACCGAGGCCGACTCGCCGCGCGGCCGCATTCACCTCATGCGGGCGCTGCAGGAGGGCCGGCTCGCCGTCGACGCGGAGGCGGTTCGTCACCTCGATCTCTGCCTCGGATGCCGCGGGTGCGAAACGGCGTGTCCGTCGGGTGTCGCGTACGGCGAGCTCATCGAAGCGGCGCGGCCGTGGATCGAGTCGCGGCATCGCCGTCCGTGGCGGGAGCGGTGGCGCCGACGCCTGACGGTGACCGCGCTCACCACGCCACGAGTGATGCGCGCCGCGCTCGCACCACTCCGCGCGCTGGAGGCGGCGCGCCTCATGCCGTGGCTGCGGGTCGTGGCGTCGCGGCTCTCGTCGCGCTTGGCGACGGCGATGCATTTGCTGCCGCATCCGCTCGCGCCGCGCGCGACCGTGCCGGCGGTAACGCCGGCGCTCGGTCACGCGCGTGCGACCGTGCATCTCGTTCCTGGCTGCGTCATGCCCGAGCTCTTCGGTGACACCGTGCGAGCCACGGTCGACGTGCTCGCCGGCAACGGCTGCCGCGTGGTGGTGCCGGCAGGCGCGGGTTGCTGCGGCGCACTCGCGATGCATGGCGGCGATCGCGACCGTGCGCTCGCCGACGCGCGTCGGACCCTCGATGCGCTGATCGCCGCGACGCCGACCGGTGACGCCGCCCCGATCGTCCCGACCGCCGCGGGGTGTGGTGCCATGATGAAGGAGTGGGGCACCCTCTTCGCGGATGATCCGGCGCGCGCCGCCGCCGCCCGCGCGATCGCGAGCCGGGTGCGCGACGCGACCGAGCTGCTGGCCGAGATCGGCATCCAGACGCCGCCGACGGGCGGCCCGGCTCGCCGCGTCGCGTATCACGACCCGTGTCACCTCGCGCACGCGCAAGGCGTCCGCGCCGCGCCCCGCGCGCTGCTCGCCTCGATTCCGGGGATCGTCCTCGTCCCGATGGACGACGAGGATCTCTGTTGCGGCAGCGCCGGCCACTACAACGTCATGCAGCCCGCGATGGCGCGCACGCTGGTCGCACGCAAGGTGGCGGCGATCCGCGCGAGCGGCGCCGATCTCGTCGCGACTGCCAACGCCGGCTGCGCCCTGCAGCTCGAGTCGGGGCTTCGGGCGGCCGGTGTCGCGATCCCGGTCCGGCACGTCCTCGATCTCCTGGCCGAGGCGTCCCGCCGCCGTTGACGGCGCCAACGTCCGTACGCGCGTGGCAGTTTTGTACCGCTCGGGGCCGAACGGGTGAGCCGCCCACCGGGCGATGTCCTAGATTCTTCACAGGTTTCCGCGTCGCTGGCATGCTTCCTTCCCTGGCATGGCAGTTGCTGTTGGGCATGGTGATGCCCCCACTCGCCGAGCGCAAGCCGGTTCTCGATCGCGCCGAGCTGCGGTGTCTCGGGGCGATCTACCTCACGATCGCCACGGCCGTCGCTCTGGCGGCGCTCTCGTTGCAGGGCGGCTGGCTGCCGTTCGCGACGCTCCTCTTGCTGCCGGTCTTCCTGGTTGCGCTCGTCGACGCGGCTCGTTCGACGACCGGCCTGTGGCAGGCGTGGCGCGTCCACGAGCTCGGCGTCAACGTGAAGCGTGCGCTCGCGGCGCTCGGTCCCTCGTATCGCGTCGTCACCCGCGCCGGCTCGGTCGCCGACCGTGACCGTCACGTCGCGATCGGTCCGAACGGCGTGTTCCTCATCCTCTCCAGCGACGACGGTGGTCGCGTCACCGCCTCCGACCAACGACTCTTCGTGAATGCGCGCCTCCCGTGGCGGAACCTCGTCGAGGATTGTCGTGTCGAAGCGTTGCGCGTCTCCGATCGCATGCAACGCGAGCTCGGACGTCCGGTGCCCGTGCACGCGGTGCTCTGCTTCACCCGCGCGCTCGTGGCGGTCGGTCAGGAGATTCGTGGCGTCAAGATCGTGCAGGTGCCGCGGCTCGCGCGCCTGATCGAAAGCGTCGCGATCGCGACGCCGGTGTCGGACGCCGACGTCGAAGCGATCCGTGTCGCGATGGTTTCGCAGGCGGCGACGGCGCCGACGCGGCAGGTTTTTCGTCTGACGCCACGCCGTCAGACCGCGCCGAACGAGCGTCCGCTCACGCTCGTCGGACGTCCATCGCGACCGCAACAAAGTCTCTCGTAGCGCGTCGATCGTAGCTCCTAGTAGAGCTTGCAATGCCAAAATCGAGTTGCTAGGAGGGCGCGCAGTCGTGAGGTGAAGGTAGTACGTCCGTCGGAACAGCCGTGGCGAAACTTGCCGCGGCTTTGTCGTATGGCATGAGCACCCTCCCTCGATGACGAGTCTAACGGACGAAAGGAGGGGAGATTATGGCAGTCGGTCACGTGAAGTGGTTCAACCCTGAGAAGGGCTTCGGCTTCATCCGCCAGGAGAACGGCGAGGACGTGTTCGTGCACTACTCGGCGATCTCGGGCGAGGGGTTCCGAACGCTCGAAGAGGGTCAGAAGGTCGAGTTCGAGATCACCAAGGGCCCGAAGGGTCTGCAGGCCTCCAACGTCACCAAAGCTGCGTAAGGCGCCTGTCGCCGACGCACTGACCAATCTCGCAACGAGAGCCCCGGGAGCTTCGGCTCTCGGGGCTTTTTCTTGTAGAACGCTACGACATGAAGTGCCTCGTGTCGTCGTTGATCGTCGGGTGGGGGCTCGTTGCCGCGAGTGTCGCCACCGCCGCACCGCTCGCGGGACGCATCGTGGATCTCACCCACAGCTTCGACGCGAGCACGGTGTACTGGCCGAGCGAGGCCAACGGTTTCGTCCTGCGGAAGGAGCACGCCGAGGTCACCGACCAAGGCTACTTCTACGCCAGCAACACACTCGCGGCGCCTGAGCACGGGGGCACGCACGTCGATGCGCCGCTCCACTTCTGGGCGCAGGGCGCGGCAGTCGACGCGATCCCCCTCGAGCAGTTGATCGGGCCCGCGATCCTCGTCGACGTGAGCGCGAAGGTGCGCACGAATCGCGACTATCAAGTGACCGTCGACGATTTCGTGGCGTGGGAGCGTGCGCACGGCATCGTTCCCAAAGGTGCCATCGTGCTCATCCGGACGGGATTCGGCGCGCACTGGCCGGATCGTGGGCGCTATCTCGGGACCGACCAGCGTGGTGCGGCCGGCATCGCGAACCTGCACTTTCCCGGGCTGCTGCCGCACGCGGCTGCCTGGCTCGCCGACACCCGCAAGATCCACGCGGTCGGACTCGACACGGCGAGCATCGACTACGGCCAATCGAAGCTCTTCGAGAGCCACGTCGCGCTTTTTCGGCGTGGCGTCCCGGCCTTCGAGAACGTCGCCAACCTCGATCGTTTGCCCGTCAAGGGCTTTACGGTGATCGCATTGCCGATGAAGATCGCGGGGGGCAGCGGCGGACCGCTCCGCATCGTCGCCATTCTCGAGCAATGACCGACATCCACCCGGAGGGTTAGACCCATGGACACGAAAGCGGGCGCGCGGGAGCGCCTCGAAGGTCAGCGCGACGCCTTGATTGCGCTCAGTCACCGCATCCACGCGCATCCCGAGGTCGGATTCGAGGAGGAGCGCGCGGCCGGCTGGCTCTGCGACGAGCTCGCCGACGCCGGCTTCGCCGTCACCCGCGGCGTCGGCGATCTGCCGACCGCGTTCACGGCCCGGGCGGGGAGCGGCCCGCTGCACGTGGCGTTCTGCGCCGAGTACGATGCGCTGCCCGGGATCGGTCACGCCTGCGGCCACAACATGATCGCGGCGATGGCAGTCGGCGCGGCGGCGGCCGCGGCACGCATCGCGGACGACGTCGGCCTCACGGTGAGCGTGATCGGCACGCCGGCCGAGGAAGGCGGCGGCGGCAAGATCCTGCTCCTCGATCGCGGCGTCTTCGCCGGCGTCCACGCCGCGATGATGGTGCACCCGGCGCCGATGGACGTCGTCGAGCAACCGTTCCTCGCCTGCGCGCAGTTCGAGGTCCGCTACACCGGCAAGGAGGCGCATGCCTCGGCGTTCCCTGAGCGCGGCATCAACGCAGCCGACGCGCTCACCGTCGCGCAGACGGCGATCGGGTGTCTCCGCCAGCACATCCGCCAGACCGACCGCATCCACGGCATCATCACGCACGGCGGAGACGCGCCCAACATCGTGCCCGCCCACACGGCCGCGCACTACATCGTCCGTGCGCGCACGCTCGACGAGCTCGGTGACATTCACGGCAAGGTCGTACGCTGCTTCGAGGCCGGCGCGTTGGCGACGGGCTCGACGTTGCAGATCACGGAAGACCATCTGCCCTACGCCGAGGTGAAGCCCGACGCTGGCATCGCGGCGGCGTATCGCCGCAACGTGACCGAGCTCGGACGTTTCTTGCCCGACCTGGGGCCACTGCTCGAGCGCATGGCCGGCTCGACCGACATGGGCAACGTGTCCCTGGCGATTCCGTCGATTCATCCCATGATCGGCATCGAGTCGCTGCCGGCGGTGAACCATCAACCCGAGTTCACGGCCCATTGCGCGACGCCGATCGCGGATCGCGCCGTCATGCACGGAGCGCTCGCGATGGCGTGGACCGCGATCGACCTGGCGAGCGACCCCGCGATGGTGGAGCGCCTGCGCGCGCCGAGGTAAGCCCGACGGCCACGACCGTCCACACCTTCGCCGACTTCGAGCTCGACGAGCGCCTCTACGAGCTCCGGCGCGGGGGGCGCGTCGTCAAGATCGAGCCCAAGGTCTTCG
Organism: uncultured Polyangiaceae bacterium; assembly: GCA_964631985.1. Classification (GTDB taxonomy): domain Bacteria; phylum Desulfobacterota; class Binatia; order UTPRO1; family UTPRO1; genus UTPRO1. Next base: position 5,929 of record CAZWAX010000102.1, read on the forward strand.
ACGTCGTGCGCTATCTCGTGACCAACGGCGAGCGCGTGGTGTCGAAGGACGAGCTGCTCGGAAATCTGTGGCCGGGCGAGCACGTCAGCGAGTCGGTGCTCCCGCGCTGCATCACCCTCGCGCGCAAAGCCCTCGGCGACGACCCGGGCGCGCAACGCCTGATCCAGACGGTGCATGGTCGCGGCTATCGCTTCGTGGGCGTGGTGCACCGTCCCGACGCGCGCGCGGGACCGGTATCCGACGGCGACGCGACGGCCTCGGCGCGCGAACGGAGCGCCTTCGTCGGACGCGAGCAGGCCATGGAGGTGTTGCGGACGGCGCTCGCGGACGCGACGCGCGGCCACGGCCGCTTGGTGCTGCTCGTCGGCGAGCCCGGGATCGGGAAGACGCGCACGGCGGCCGAGCTGGCCGCCGAAGCGCGTGCGGCGGGTGCGGTCGTGTTGACGGGAAGGTGTCACGAGGGCGAGGGCGCGCCCGCATTCTGGCCGTGGGTGCAGGTGCTTCGTACCGCCGTGGCGACCTTCGAGACGACGGCCATCGCGGCGCTCGGTCCGGCCGCCGTGGACCTGGCGGCGCTCGTCCCGGAGCTCGCGCCGTCCGGCGGGGGCGCGAGCTCACCGGCGAATCTCACCGCGGAGCAGGCGCGGTTCCGCTTGTTCGACGGCGTTGCGATCTTTCTCGCGACGGCCGCGCGCCGCCAGCCGCTCGTGCTGGTGCTGGACGACCTGCACTGGGCCGACGCGCCGTCGCTGCTGTTGCTGCAGTTCCTCGCCCGCCAGATGCGCGACGCTCGTCTCCTGGTGGTCGGCGCCTACCGGGACGTCGATGTTCGTCGCCAGCACCCGCTCGCCGCCGTGCTCGGTGAGCTCGCCCGCGAGTCGTGCTACCGGCGACTCGCGCTCCGTGGTCTCGGGCTCGAGGACGTGGGGCGCTTCATCGCGGAAACCACCGGGCAGGCCGCGGCGGCGTCGTTGGTGCACGCCGTCCATGCGATGACCGACGGCAACCCGTTCTTCGTCGGCGAGATCGTGCGGCTGCTTGCGGCCGAGGGTAAGCTCGCGCCCGGCGCGGGGACGGCGGCGGCCTCGGCGTCGCGCTGCCCGAGGGAGTCCGCGACGCCATCGGCCGGCGCCTGAACGTGCTCTCGGACGACTGCAATCGCTTGCTCGGTATCGCCTCCGTGCTCGGACGCGACGTCGACCTCACGGTCCTCGAGCACGTCGCCGAGATGCCGGGGGATCGCGTGCTCGACCTGCTCGACGAGGCCGTGACGGCGCGCGTGCTCGTCCCGCACGCGGCCGATGCCACCCGCTACGTCTTCGCGCACGCGCTCGTCCGCGAGACACTCTACGAAGAGTTGTCGACGCCGCAGCGCGTGCGACTGCATCGCCGCGCCGGAGCCGTGCTCGAGGCCAAGCACGGCGGCTCGGCGCACGCGCCGCTGGCGGAGATCGCGCATCATTGGTTCGAAGGTGCGCCAGGCGCCGATGGCGCGGCCGCCGTCCGGGCCGGTGAACGTGTCGCCGAGCACGCGCTCGCGTGTCTGGCCTACGAGGAGGCGGTCGGTCACTACGAGCGGACCTTGCAGGCCCTCGAGCTGTCGGTGCCGATCGACGAGACCCGCCGCGTTGGTCTGCTGCTCGGCCTCGGCGATGCGCGCGCCCGGGCGGGAGATCGCCAGCGTGCCCGCGCGGCCTTTCGTGAAGCGTTCACGGCGGCGCGTCCGCTCGGACGTCCCGATCTCGTGGCACGCGCCGCGCTCGGGTTCGGCGGGAGGTCGGAGTTCGGCCTGCCGCGCGACGACGAGCTGCTCGCACTGCTCGAAGAGGCGCGCGCCACGCTCGGCGATGCCTACCCCGCGCTCCGCGTGCGTATCCTCGCGCGTCTCGTCGGCACGGCGCCGTACTCCGATTCCCTGACGTCGCGCGACGAGCTCAGTCGCGAGGCCGTCGCGATCGCGCGCGGGCTCGACGACACCGGCACGCTGGTCGTGGCGCTCGGGTCGCGCGCGTGGGCGCTGCTCGGGCCCGATCACGTGAGCGAGCGGCTCGCGATCGCGACCGAGCTCGTCGCGATCGCGGCCGCGACCGGCGACGGCAACACCGCGTTCCTGGCCCACGAGATGCGCTTCGACGCCAACCTCGCGCTCGGCGACGTGGCGGCCGCCGATGCCGAGGTGACGGCGATGGCGGCGGTCGCGGAGGAGCTTCGGCAGCCGATCGAGCGCTTCTTCGTCGCATCGATCCGGGCCGCGCGCGCGTTGTCCGACGGGCGCTACGACGACGCCGAACGGCTGATCGCCGCGGCGGAGGCGTTGGGCGAGCGGGCCGATCATCCCGCGGGCCGTGCGCTCACCACGGGCCACCAACTCTTCCTCGCGCACGAGCGCGGCCAGGTCGAAGACATGCAAGCAGCGCTCGCGTCCTTTGCGCGGGTGTACCCCTGGGCCGAGCGCTTGCAACGCGTCGGGCGCGCGCTTGCGGCGAGCGAGATGGGACGGCTCGAGGACGCGCGCCGCGAGCTCGAGACGCTCGGCACGGCCACCGATCTTCAGGCCTTGCCGCGTGACGAACATTGGTTGATCACGCTCGCGCAGCTCGCAACCGTGTGTGCCGACGTCGGCGACGCCGCTCGGGCCACCGCGCTCATTGCCGAGCTCCGTCCTTTCGCCACCCGCAATGCCGTGCACGATCTCCTGCGAATCCACGCGGGATCGGTCGCGCACTACCTTGCGCGTCTCGCTGCGACCGTCGAGCAATGGGACGAGGCGACGGCCTGGTTCGAGGAGGCGCTCGCACAGAACGCGCGCATGGGGGCGTTGCCGGCGCTCACCCGGACGCGTCACGAGTACGCGCGCATGCTGGCGCGCCGCGGCCGGCGGCGCGATTGGCCGAAGGCCCGTGCGCTGCTCGCTCGTGCCTTGGCCGATGCCGACACCCTCGGATTTCGCCGCCTGCACGGCGAAGCCGACGCGCTCGCCCGCGAGCTCGATGGGGAAGGGGCGGCTCCCCAACGTCGTGAGCGTGCGCCCCGTCGTTGACCCGCCCGCCCTCAAGAAATCATCAAGAAAACCGACGAGACATGAGCCCGTGCGCCGGCGTAGGTTGCGGGCACGCGGAGGACGACCTGATGACGACCACACGAACCCCGGCTCCCGATTTCGACCGTTCCGCGCTGATGCGCGGCGTTCCGGTCCGGAGGCTCGACTGGCCGCGTGCCCGCCGCGCGCTGAAGGCCCTGATCGCCGATCCCGAGCGTACCGATCAGGTGTTCGAGATCACGCGGGCGCTTTCGGGGCGGGCCGACGTGCGGAACTTCGCCCGCCTCTTGCGGGAGCCCGGGGCTCCCAGCCTCCTGACGGAGCGCCCGGATCTGCTCGCGGCGCTGTCCGATCGCGCGGCCTTGGCACGCCTGCCGGAACAGAGCCTCGGCCGGGCCTACCTCGCGTTCATGGTGGCGGGCGATCTGACCGCCGGTGGGCTGGTCGACGCCTCGATGCAGGGCGAGGCCGACGCGCGCGACGGCTTCAGCGTCGAGGCCGGCTGGTTCTTCGATCGGCTGCGCGACATGCACGACGTCTGGCACGTGCTGACCGGTTACGGGCGTGACGAGGCGGGCGAAGCCGCGAACCTGGCGTTCACCTACGGTCAGATCGGCAATCCGGGCATCGGGCTCATCGTGCTCGCAGCGGCCGCCCTCGGTCCCCGCAGCGACGGCTTCCATTGGCAACGGTATCTCCTTCGCGCCTGGCGCCGTGGGCGCCAGGCGCGCTTCCTCCCGGCGGTCCGGTACGAGGAGTTGCTCGCGCTGCCGCTCGCGGACGTTCGCGCCATGCTCGGGATCGATCCGCCCGAAGTCGCGCATCCCGAAGGCGTGATGGTGGCGACCCGCGAGGATCTGAGCCCGACCGAAAAGGCGCGCCTCAGCCGCGCCCTCGGCGCAGTCTAGGCGACTTCCCGCTGCTGCAACGTGCCACTCGCGCAGCGGGCTGGCGGGTGGTGGGTCGCGTCTCCACTCGGAGGACGCCGCCCTCCGCGGAACCGCCGCCGAACGTTCGCGCCTCGGGGTTGGGCCTCACGCGACGTCGGGGACGACCATCGGCACCTCGAGCGCGCCCTCGGACCGTGCCACCACGACGGCCGCCGTGATGTCGCCGGTCACGTTCAGCACGGTCCGGCACATGTCGAGCAGGCGGTCGACGCCGACGATGACGCCGATGCCTTCGGCCGGGACGCCGACCGTCACCAGCACGGGCACGATCAGCGGCAGTGAGCCGCCCGGTACGCCGGCCGTGCCGACGCCCGCGAGGATCGACATCAGCACGACCACCAGCTGCTGCTGCAGGCTGAGGTCGATGCCGTAGAACTGCGCCAGAAAGAGTACCGTCACGCCTTCGAAGAGGGCGGTGCCGTTCTGGTTGGCGGTCGAGCCGAGGGTCAGCACGAAGTTCGCGATCTCGCGCGGCACTCCCAGGTTGCGCTCGGTCACGACGAGGGAGAGCGGCAAGGTGGCGTTCGACGAGCTCGTCGAGAACGCGGTGATCATCACGCTGCGGATGCGCTGAAAGAAGAGCAACGGCGACATGCCGCCGAGAAAACGGACGATCAACGCGTAGGTCACGAATTGGTGGATGGCGAGCCCGGCGAGCACGACCAGCACGTAGCTCGCCAGCTGCACGAGCACGCCCGCGCCGAGCCGCGCCGTCAACGTGAAGAGCAGGCACGCGACCCCGTAGGGCGCGAGGCGCATCGCGAGCTCGATCACCTGCATCACGACCGCGTAGAGCCCCTCGAGCACGGCCACCAGCGGTGCCACCGTCTCGCGCGGCGCCATCGCGAGCCCGAGGCCGAGCATCAGCGAGAAGAACATCACGGCCAGCATGTCGCCGTTCACGGCGGCCCGGAGGGGATTGTCGGGTACGATCGCGAGGACGGCTTGCAGACCGACCGGGGCGTCGGCGGGCGTGACGGCCACCGGGCCGCGGGCCGCGCTCGCGGTGAGCGCGGCCCGCGTCGTTTCCGGAAGCCCGGCCCCCGGCCGGATCACGTTCACCAAGGTGAGGCCGAGGGCGACCGAGAGGCCGGTCGCGAGGACGGTGTAGACGAGGGTCTTGGCTCCGATCCGTCCGAGGCGGCCGATGTCGCCGAGACCCGCGACGCCGAGCACGAGCGCCGAGAAGATGAGCGGCAGGACCACCATGAAGATGAGCCGCAGAAAGATGCGGCCGAAGGGCTCCGTGCCGTAGTCGACGAACGCGGTCAGCCAGGGCGAGCCGCCGGCGAGCAGGTTCGCGGTGACGCCGGTCGCGACGCCGACGCCGAGGCCGAGCAGGATGCGCCAGTGCAGCGGCCAGCGTCCGGACATGTGGCCGACTCTGTAGCACGAGCGTCCGCGGCTCCCGAACGGGGTCCGACCGTGGCGTCAGGACCCTAGTGGCTGGCCGGCGCCGGCCTCCGCTATCATCGTCCCCATGCAACCTTCCCCCACGACCTCGTCCCAGATGCAGGACCTCATCGCCCAGGTGCTCGCGGAAGCCGGTCCGTTCGGTACCCAGCAGCAGGAGCGCTACCTACGCGACATCCTCACCACCGTCGTGCGCCTGATGCGCGACAATGCCTCGACCGGCGACCTCAAGCTCATCAACACCGCCCTGAAGGAGATGCGCCACGCCTTCAAGGTGTTCGCGCCCTACCGGCACATCCGCAAGGTCAGCGCCTTCGGCTCGGCCCGCACCAAGGAGACCGACCGGGCCTACCTCCAGGCCAAGGATTTCGCCGAGCGCATCTGCCGGGAGGGCTTCATGATGCTGACCGGCGCCGGCGGCGGGATCATGCGGGCGTGCCAGGAGGGGTCGGGGCGCGAGCGCAGCTTCGGGGTCAACATCCGCCTCCCTTGGGAGCAGGGCGCCAACGAGTTCATCGATCGCGACCCGAAGCTCATCAACTTCAAGTACTTCTTCACGCGGAAGCTGATGTTCATCAAGGAAGCCGACGCGATCGTGCTTTTCCCCGGCGGGTTCGGGACCCACGACGAGGGCTTCGAGTCGCTGACGCTGGTGCAGACCGGGAAGTCGCGACCACTACCCATCGTGTTCCTGGATGCGCCGCGCGCCACATATTGGAAGACCTGGAAGCGGTACGTCGACGACCACCTGCTCCGGCCCGGGCTCATCTCGGCGGAGGACATGCACATCTTCAAGGTGACCGACGACGTCGAGGAGGCGATCGCCGAAATCCGCGGTTTCTATCGCGTCTATCACTCGTCGCGCTACGTCGGGGATCGCTTCGTGATCCGTCTGAACGCCGCCCTGCCGTTGTCGCTGCTCGAGCAGTTGAACACCGAGTTCGCGGACATCCTGCAGCACGGCGTCTTCGAGGTCGGCGAGGCGCTTCCGGAAGAGCACGGCGAGCCCGAGATCGCGCACTTGCCGCGACTGGTGTTCCGCTTCAACCGCATGCGGTTCGGTCGTCTGCGCGCGATGATCGACGTGATCAACCGCGCCGGCCCCGAGGCCACCGTGCTGGCCCCGCCGGGACACACCGCCGAGGGCGGGCTGGTCTAGAAGGGGGATCTCTCCGTACGTCCCCCCCGTGCGCTGCGCGCTCGGAGCTCGCTTCGGGTCAACTCAGCGCTTGTTTCTCTTCGCTGAGCTCGCCGTTGGCGGCGAGAAGCGCGCGCAGCAGCTCGGCCAGCGTCAGCACCTCGGCGTTCACTCGGACGAACGCCTCGACCGCCTTGAACCATTCGTCCCGATGCCGATCGTCGCTGAGCGCCGGGGCGTCGGGGTTCAAGCTCACCACCTTGCGCATGCCGTCGAGCAAGCCCTCGGAGATGCCGTGGAGGTGGCGGGTGATGTCACTGAAGGTGCTGGCGTCGATGACCATCGTTCAATGACGGTAACAAGAACGATGCCAGCACGCCGGAACGGATGGCGCGCGAAAACCAACGATTCGTACAGGTTTCGCGTCGAGGCCCCTGACGGCAAAATTGCGAGACGTCGAAGGCGGCTTGCATCCGTGCGAGCGTTGCGTTCGACATTGCATCGGTCTCGCCGCTATACGCCCGCGCCATGATCGAGCCATCCTCGCGATGTCGTTGGCTAGTCGCATTCGTTGCGATTCTGATCGCGGGCGCGCCCGGGTGCGAACAGGCACCGCCGCCACTGGTCACCAAGACCGGCGGGCCGCCGCCACGGACGCGGATCACCAGCGTCTTCATCTTCGACGGCCGGCTCGCGAGCCTCTCGCCGCCTCGCGACGTGATTCTCGAAGGCGGTCGCATCGCGGCGATCGTGAGCCCGGGAGGCCAGCCTGCCGCGGGCGAGCTGGTCGTCGACGGGGCGAGCCGGGTCCTGATGCCGGGACTGATCGACATGCACGGTCACACCGGGGCCAACTCGGCACCGTCGTGGTCGAGCGCAGGCCGGTTTCCCGATCCCGCCCGCAACCTCCAGAGCTATCTGTACGCCGGTGTGACGACCGTGCTCGACCCAGGGGATCTCGCGCCCGACGTCTTCGAGCGTCGCGCCGCCGTTGCGGCCGGGGAGCTGCTCGGTCCGACGATCTTCACCGCGGGTCCGATCTTCACGACCCCGGGGGGGCATCCGGTCGGGGCCATGCACGCCATCGTCCCGTGGTGGATCCGCTGGTACGTGCAGCCGCGGATCACGCGCGAGGTCGGGACACCGGCCGAGGCGCGTGCCGCCGTTGCGGCGCTGCTGCCGTCGAAGCCGGACGTCATCAAGGTCGCCGTCGATGCCGTGCCGCAGGGTGCCCCGATTCTCGGTGGCGAGGTCTTGCGCGCGATCGTCGACGAGGCCCGAGCCCACGGCATTCGCACCGTCGCGCACATCGGCACCGTCGCCGACGCCCTCGCGGCGGCCGACGCCGGCGTTTCGGCCTGGATGCATGGCGTCTACAAGGAACGCATTCCCGACGATCTCATCCCGCGCTTCGCAGCGGCGCGCATCCCCTACGTCGCGACGATTTTCGTGTTCGACGACTACGCCGACATCTACGAGCGCAAGCGCGAATCGACCGCCCTCGAGCGCGAGACGGTGCCGGCCGACGTGCTCGCCAGCTTCAATACGCCGCCGCCCGACGCGCGGCCGCCCGAGCTCGACGAGTTCCTCCAGCTCCTGGCGGCGACCCGGGAGGCGCGCTGCGACAACGTGCGTCGCCTGCAGGCCGCCGGCGTCACCATCCTCGTCGGTGCCGATGCGCAGCTGGGCGTGTTCCCGGGTCCGGCATTGCACCGCGAGATGGCGGCCTTGGTGCGCTGTGGTCTCACGCCGTTTCAAGTGGCGCACGCGGCGACGGCCGCGGCGGCTCGCTTCATCGCCGGTGGCCGGGAAGACCCGGAGTTCGGGATCATCGGCATCGGCAAGCGCGCCGATCTCCTGGTGATCAAAGGAAACCCATTGACCGATGCCGATGCCGTCGACGGGATCCTGACCGTGATCAAAAACGGTTGGGTCCTCGGGCGTCACTCCCTCGGCGGAGCGCCTACGGCGGCGACGACTCCTGCAGGAAGCTGAAGACGTCCTTGTAGATGCCCGTGCCCCACTGGTGGTGCGTCCCGGGCCGCCAGCGGAGCACCTTGGGCTCGCGGGCGGCGGCAAAGAGCGTCTCGACGGCCTCGCGCGGAAAGACCGGGTCGTCGGTGGTATTCACAATCAGGAAGGGACGGGGTGCGATCGCCCCCGCGAAGAACGCCGGATCGGTGGCCTCGGCGGCAGCGCGACGACGCCGACGATCCTCTTCGGTCGCTCCGCGCTCCCAATAGTTGGTGTAGGCGAAGCTCCCGGCGATGACGATCGCCGCGGCACGGATGCGCGGCTCGCCGGCGGTGAACACCGTCCCGAGCATGCCGCCGAGGCTGAATCCGGCGTAGCTGATGCGTGAGGGGTCGACGCCGGGAGTCGCCGTCAGGAGATCGACGCCCGCCCGCAAGTCGGCCACGCTCTGCGCCATGAACGCGGGCTTGCCGATCAATCGGCGGCGCACCAGCGGATCGTCCGGGGTGGTGGTCGCGCGCTCGCCGTGCTCGGCGAGGTCGATCGCGAGCACGGTCCAGCCGTGCTTCGCCCAACGCCGTGCCGGCGCCTGGATATAGTAGTCGTCCTTGCTGGTATTGGCCCCGTGTTGCAGCACGAGCGCCGGACCCGGGGTGGCGATGGTGGCCGGTTGCAGCAGCATCGCCGGGACCTGGGCGCCATCGCCCCCCGCGTAGCGGAGACGGCGGATCCGCACCTCGCCCTCGACGCGCTCGTCCGCGATCTCGACGTGACCGGCGGCGTTCACCCGCGGCGTTGTTGCAGAGCCGTTCCGCCTGAGCAACAAGGGCGCCGGTGATCATCGGACTCACGGGCGGCATCGGTTCCGGAAAGAGCGTCGTCGGCGGCATGCTCGCCGAGCTCGGCGC
>CAZWAX010000103.1:0-15283 GCA_964631985.1 uncultured Polyangiaceae bacterium
CCGAGGTGATCCTCGGCGGTCTGCTTCATCTTCTGCAGGATGAACGCGGAGATTTCCGCCGGGCTGTACTTCTTGCCGCGGATCTCCACCCACGCGTCGCCGTTGTCGCCCTTGACGATCTTGTAGGGCGAGATCTTGGCCGCCTTCTGCACTTCGGCGTCCTCGAAGCGGCGGCCGATCAGGCGCTTCACCGCGAAGATGGTGTTTTCCGGGTTGGTGATCGCCTGCCGCCGCGCGATCTGCCCGACGAGGCGCTCGCCGCCTTCGGTGAAGGCCACCGTCGACGGGGTGATGCGACTGCCCTCCGCATTGGTGATCACGACGGGGTCGCCCGCCTCCATGATCGCCACGCAGGAATTTGTGGTGCCGAGATCTATGCCAATGACTTTCGCCATTTTCGTCACTCCTTTGTGTGGCGTTCGTTAAGCATCTTCTGAGCCGCCCGCAACGTCCGACCCGCGAGCAGGGCCTTTCCCGACGGTGACGAGGGCGGGCCGCAACAGACGCTCGTGCAGCACGTAGCCGCGTTGGTGCTCGTCGATGACGGTGTTGGCCGGGGCCTCGCTCTCGATGTGGCTGATCGCCTCGTGGCGGTTCGGGTCGAAGGTCGTCCCGCGGGCCGGGACGACCTTCACCCCGTGCCGCTCGAAGACCTCGTCGATGCCGCGGAGCACGAGCTCGACGCCGGCCACGATGGGATCGTCGCTCTTCGCGTGCGCGAGCGCGCGATGCAGGTTGTCGATGACGGGGAGGAGATCCTTGAGGAGGTTCTCGGACCCGAACCGGAGGGCGTCCTGCTTCTCGCGCATGGCCCGCCGTTTGAAGTTCTCGAAATCGGCCCGTTCCCGCACCCACCGGTCTTTGGCCTCGGCGAGCTCGGCGCGCAGCTGGAGCGTTTCCTGTTCGGCCGCCGTGGCATCGCGTGGCGGGTCGGCGGCCTGAGTACCGTCGACACCGTTGCCGGGCTCCGCCGCACCGGGCTTCGGGCGCATCGCGTCCCCGTCACTCATCCCGTTGCCTGCCCCTTTCCGATTGGATTTGCTGCGGATTTCCTGAAGACCCGGCCGAACCTAAGGCCGAATCGCGGTGTGTCAACCGGCGGAGGCCAGATTCGCCGGCTCGCAGCGGCGACGTTTGCCGGTCGGAATGGCGCCCGTTACTAAGGAGCGTGCCCGCCTCGGCCATTCCGTATCACGAGACCATCACCCCGGCCGTCGTCGTCCGCACCCGCGCCTTCGGCGAGTCCGACAAGATCGTCACCTTCCTGACCCGCGACCTCGGCAAGATCGCCGGCATCGCCAAGGGCGCGCGCCGCTCCAAGCGCCGGTTCGTGAACGTCCTCGAGCCGTTCACGCACGTCGACGTCACCCTGCGTCTCCGCCCCGGGAGCGATCTGGCGTTCGTGAACGCGTGCGTGCTTCGGGATGCACCGATCAGCCTCGCCCGCGACCTGATGAAGTTCGCCTACGCCAGCTACGTCCTCGAGCTCACCGACCGCATGGTACGGGAGCGGGAGGCCGGCCCCGACACCTACGAGCTGGTGCGCGACGCGATCGCGCTCGTCGAGAACGGCGAGGCCGAGAACGGCGCAGCCGAGACCGGGGTGCTGCGCGCCTTCGAGCTGCACCTCCTCCGGCTCACCGGCTACGAGCCCGAGCTCGCGCACTGCCGGCGCTGCGCCACGTCGATCGCCTCGGGCACGACCATGTACGTGCACCCGGCGCGCGGCGGCGTCCTTTGCGTGCGCTGTCGCGGCGAGGGTCGCGCCTATCAGGCGTCGCAGCCGGTGCTGGAGCGGTTGATCGCGTTCCAGGAGACCCCCTTCACCGCCGGCGGGGCCGCGCACTTCCGTTTGCCCGCCGCCATGGCCGCCGAAGCACGCGCGCTCGTCCGCTGTTTCTTCGCCGCCAATCTCACCGCGCCGCTGGCGTCGGAGAAGCTGCTCGAAACGCTGGGTTCTTGAAAAGGGGGATCGCTTGGGATCCCTTCACGAAGCCCGGCGCGCACGGAGAGGCGCCTCGCGTCCGTCGTGGACGAGGTCGCGCACCGCCACGCCGAGCCACGTGAGGGCACACCCGAAGCCGGCGAAGTAGACGAGCAGCGCCGGCCATTTGAGGTAGCGCACCGGCCAATGGGCCGCGCGGAGCGCGTAGCTCGCGAGCGCCAGGCGATCCGCGGGGTCGGTGCCGGGCTCCCCGAACGTCGTCCCGGGACGGCACCCGCTGCTGCGCAGGTAGCAGCGCGGATCCACCAGGACGTCCGCGGTGAAATCCACCGCGCCGCGGACGGGAAAATGCTCGAGGCGATAGCCGAAGAGCGGCTCGTAGCAGAACGCCAGCCGATGGCGCGCGTCGTCGATGCCCTGCCGGTCGGTGTACGCGATCTGCATGTTCGTGCGGTCCATGAGCTGCAGCGGGGCGAGCGCGAAGACCGCCCAGAGGACGGCGAGCGGCCATCCCGAGAGCGAGCGCGCGTCCGGCTTCAGCGTCCCCACCACCCCGAGCACGAGCGCGAAGAACGGCAAGAGCACGAGCGCGTTCCAGCGTGGATTCACGTGCAACGACTCGAAGAGCGGGAGCACCGCGAAGACCGGCGCCAGCACCCCCGAGCTGAGCACCGTGCCCACGACGACGAGCCCCGCGAAGAGCGCGAGCACGCGGCCGATCGGGACGTCACGCCGATGCACCCAGGCGACCCACGCGAGCCACACGATCAGTCCCGGAAAGAGGAACTCGTAGGCCTCCCAGTTGCCGTACCGCCAGCCGGTGAACGCCCGGACGTCCCACGGAAACGGGAAGACGTACTGGCTGACGGTGTAGACGAGCGCTTTCCAGACCGCGATCCGATCGAGGTGCGCGATCCGCGGAAACAGCGCGGTGAAGTCGAGCACCGCGAGGATCTTCGGCGCACACATGGCCAACGCGAGCGGCCCCGCCACGAGGACGTTCCGTGCCGCCGTGCGGACACCGCCGAGCCCGCGTGCCGCGAGTCGCGCGGGCATCAGGACGTCGAGGAACGCCGCCGCGAGCAGCACCGACGGCACGCCCGTCAGGAGCAGATAGTACCCCGAAGTGTAGACGAGGTGTGCGATCCAGAAGGCGACGAGCCCGAGCTCGATCCACGACGGCTTCCGCTGGACGAGCACCCAGAGCAGGAGCGGCAACAGCGCGAGCTGCAGGTAGTTCAGATGTCCCGCGAGGGCGTGGGCGACGCAGAAGCCCTGCAGGCACCAGCCGACGGCCAGCAGCGCGGCGAGGTCCGCACGCAGGCCGAGACCGCGCACGAGCCGCAGACAGCCGACATAGGCGAAGGCCAGGATCGTCGCCGCGGTGACGAAGAGCCCACCGAGCTCGGAGAACGCGAGCGCCGCCGGATGGAAGAGGCTCCACACCAGCGCGTTCGGATGCGCGAAGACCGGGAGGCCGAGGCAACGGAACGGCGAGAAATCGAGATCGATGCGCCCGAAGCGCGTGAACGCGTCGCGCATCTCGTACATCGACGGCAGGAGGGCGGCGTAGTCGTGCCCGAGCAGCGGGTAGTACCCGTACACCCAGAGCGCGAGCGACCCGATCACCGTCACGAGGCCGACGCCGTAGAGCACGGCCGGCCGCGACGTGCGCCCGTCAGGCACGCGCGCGGCCGCGCCGCCCGGCCGGGTTCGGGACCAGGTCGTCGAAGCGTCCCGACGGCCGCGTCCGCCGGTACTCGGCGACGATCGGCGCGAGCTCGTCGGGCGTCGCGCCGTGGAGGATCACGCCGTCGGCGCCGAGGTCGAATTGCCCGCGGATCTGCGCCACACAGCGCGCCGGGTCGCCGGTCGCCGCCGGGGCGAGCCACTCGGCGGGGAGGAGCGGCGCGATCCGCTCGAGCTCCTCGGTCGTCGCCTTGGCATCGATCGCGCCGCGGAAGCTCGCGACGAGCGGGTCGGCGCGAAAACGCGCGAGCACCGCCGGATCCCAGCGATTGGTGCGGACGAGCAGGTCGCCGTACGCCTGGAGGTAGGTCGCGAGCCGGCCGACGGTCTTCTTCAAGCGCAACGGCGCGGGAACGTGGTCGCCGATGGTCGCAAAGCACGACCACACGCGCACCGCCGCTGGGTCGCGCCCGGCCGCCTCGGCGGCGCGCTTCACCGTCTGGACGCAGCGAACGAGCGTCTCGTCGGTGAAGAAGGTGTGCAGGACGACGGCGTCGAAGAAGCGGCCCGCGAGCTCGAGCGAGCGCTTCGTGAACGCCGTGAAGGTCATCGGGATGTGCTCGTCGAAGGCCGGGTCGAGCACGAGCAAGGGGAACGTCCCCGCCGGTCCGGCGTGGCCCGCGATCATCTCCCCGCGCCAGAGTCTCCGCATGAGGCCGACGAAGTCCTCGATCTGAGCGTCGGTGATCTTCGGCAGCCCGTACATCGCGAACATCAGCGGGATCCCGCGGCCGAGCCCGAGCGAGAAACGCCCGCCCGTCAGCTTGTGCATCGTCATCGCATAGGCGGCCGTGACGATGGGGTGGCGGGTGTTCTGGTTGGTGGCGGCGGTCGCGATGCCCATCGCGTTCGCGACCGCGCCCGCCGCACCCGAGAGCGTCACCGCTTCCTTCACGTTGAAGCGCTCCGAGATGAACACCGAGCCGAGGCCGAGCGCCTCGCCGTGCCGCACCTCGTCGAGCAGCGCCCGCGGCGACTCGGGGTTGCCGGCGAGCGTGTAGAAGGCAAGCTCGTTCATCCGTTCCATCGACATTTCCTCCCGCGATCCCACGTGAGCCGGCAGCGGACGTTCATCGCGACTTGTCCGGTACCGACGCGCTGGCGCGCGACGTCGACCACCCGCGCGGCCTTCGCGACGCCGGCGGCGTGGAGCGCCTGCGTGAGCCACTGCGGGGTGATCGCGTCGGGCTCGGCAACGAGCGGGGGCCGGTCGGCGGGCATGCGGCCGGGAACCTAGTACACCCTTCGATTCGGGGTCGAGGACGGGTTCCCCGCACCGACAGCGATGCGTCGGCTGGACCATGCACCGCGCTCGTTCGTGATGCTCGCCCAGGGCACGGTGTCCCCCGACCTCGGCGGCGCCTGGCGCGCCTGACGCCGCCTCAGGGGAGCGGGGCGCCGCCCTTGGCTTTGAAGGATCCCGGATCGTTCTGGTCGAACGCGGCCGGTTGGAGCTCGGCTTCGAAGCAGGCGCCGCCGTCGGCGGAGAGCTGCACCAGGACCGGGCCGGTGAACGGCAGCGACGGGACGTCGACGTTCGTACCCTTCGCCTGGACCTGGATGGCGGCCTTGCCGGCCGCGCCGATCTTCATCTTCACGGCCTGGATGCCGGTCGGCGTGCCGAGCTTGTCCTTGTACTGGTAGCCCTTGGTACCGGTCGTCTTCCAGCACGGCTTGCCGCTGCACCTCCCCGCGGCGGGGGCGATGGCGCCGCCCGCCAACGTCGGCACGAGACCGTCGTAGATGCAGAGGCGGACGTCGGACGTCGTCGTCGGCGTCCCGAAGTCCGCGAGCACCGTGGCATCGCCGCTCGCCCACTTCCAGGCGAGGCTGTCGCTCTTGTCGGCAGCAGCGTCTTTCAGGGCGAAGGACGTCTTCAGGTCGACGACTGGGACCTTGCAGCCCGTGAGGGGCACGAGCGGGCAGTCGTGCGAGACGCGGTCGCAGGCGTCGCCGGTGCCGTCGGCATCGACGTCCTCCTGGAGCGGGTTCGGCGCGGCCGGACAGTTGTCGAGATCGTCGGGGATGCCGTCGTCGTCCGCGTCGGCGACGGTCACGGCGGCGACGACCGGTTGGGTCTCGCAGGTCGAGCCGCTCGGGCAGTCGTCGCCATCGAGACACGCACCCGGGTTGATCAACGTGCACGCGAGGGTCGTGGCGCTGCAGAAGGTCCCGAGGGCGCAGGCATCGACCATCGGATCGCAGGCGATCGGCGGTGCGACGGTGCAGCGCCCGCCGGGGGCCGTGAAGAGCTGGCTCGATTGCTCGACGTCGAGCGGGTCGCTCGGTGTCGCGGGATCGACGGGGGCGATCACGGTGACGACGTTCGTGCAGGAGTCCCAGCGCTGCAGCACGAGGCCCCCGATGACCCCGCTGCCGTCGAGATCCTGGTTCTGCTCGCTCTCGAGCGTCAGAAACTTCACCGACGCGCCCTCGACCTTGTAGGGCGCGGTCGGGTCGCAGATCTCGAGCCGGCAGGGCGTCACCGCCTGGCCGACGTTGGTGACGGTCTTGCTCTCGATGTCGTAGACCTGGAGCACGCCGTCGAGCGTGTCGCCGTCGCGGTTCAGCGGGCCGGCGCCTTGCGCCGCCTCGTCGGTGCGAAACGCGAGCAGGTGACGCGTGCCGCAGGCGGTGCCGGTCGGCTCGCCGAGTACGAGCTCCTCGGCGGACTGCTCGAGGTTGCGGAGCTTGAAGCCGCCGAGCTCGTAGACGTGCACGACGCGGTCGAGGGCGTCGCCGTCGTCGTTCAGATCGTCGACGTCCTGCTGCGCCTCGGGGCTCAGGAAGGCGACGCGATTGCCGGAGACCGTGAGCGTGTCGGCGGCGCGCGCCACGTTCGTCCATGCCGCGGCGCCGATCGCGCGCACCTGTAGCACGGTGTCGGTCGCGTCGCCGTCGCCGTTCATGTCGGTCGCGTCCTGTCCCGCCTCGCTCGCAAGCGCCGTGACCATCGTCGACGAGAGCTTCACACCGGTCGCCGCCAGACCGAGGTTCTGCGACGCGCCGGCGGCGACCGACAGCGTGACGACGAGGTCGCTCGTGTCGCCGTCGCCGTTCAGCGAGCCGGCCGGGCAGCTGCCGGTACCGCTCGTCGACTCGGGACGGAGGTACGCCGCGTTGCCGCTCGCGACCGACCCCTCGTCGGCCGGGCAGAGCGTCGTGAACGTGCCCGTCGCGGCGTCGACCGACTCGAGCACGACGTCGTCGAGCACGCCGTCCGGGAAGAGCGTCGCGTCGACGCCGAGCGGATCGGTCGGGTCGTTGCGGTCGACGACCACGTCGAACGTTCCGTTGACGTCGGCGGGCCCGAGCGGGTCCGGGGAATTGGTGTCGAACGCGATCGTGCGACCGTCGGCGGAGACCGACACGTTGATGAACGCGAAGGGGGCCGAAGTGTGGGTCACCAGCCTGGTCGTGCCCGTGACCCGATCGTGGACGTAGGGTGCCGGGTCGGTCTCGTCGTCGACCAGATTGGTCATGTCGCTCTGAAAGACGACGTAGCGTCCGTCGGCCGAGATGGCGTGGGTCGAGCTGATCGTGAAGAAGCCGGAGCCGCCCGAGGCCTCACCGCCGTCGCTCCGCACCGACACGCGCTCGACCCCGTTGGTCACGCGGTCGCGCACGAAGACGTCGACGACGCCGTTGTTGTCCTTCCCCGGCGGCAGGACGTTGCCGCCGGCGGCGAAGGCGACGAAGCGCCCGTCGCGGCTGAGCGCGACCGGCCCAAAGTCGCCCGTCAACATACCCCCTCCGAACCCGGGGTCGACGAAGGCCACCGGATCCGTGACTCCGGTCGTGCGGTCGTGGACGTACGTGTTCGTGCCCGGCGCGGTCGACAAGAAATTCTGCGCGTCGCTCGCGAAGACGACGACGTTGCCGTCGCCGGAGATGCCGGTCCGCGCTCCCGACGAGGCGGCGTCTCCTTCGATCCCGCCGGTGCCGACGCTCACGCGCTCGGTCGTTCCGGTCAACCGGTCGCGGACGAACACGTCGTCGACGCCGTTGGTATCCTCGCCGGGGGGCAGCAAGTCGCTCGCGTCGCTCACGAACACCACGAAGCGTCCGTCGGCCGACAACGCGATGCGGGCGTGGAGGAGCGGCGTCGGCTCGCCGCCGCCGAAGGACACGTTGATGCGCTCGGTGGTGAGCGCCACCGTGTCGTGCACGAACAGGTCGCGGCCGCCGTTGGTGTCGAGCCCCGGACCGAGGAGATTGTCCGAGAAGCTGGTGAACGCGACGAAGCGGCCGTCCGCCGAGATCTCGGGATTCGCGGACGTCGCGTTGGCCTCGCCGACACCGCCGTTCGGGATGTTGACCCGGATCGTGTCGTTGGTGAGGAGGTCGCGGCGAAAGAGATCGGGCGTGCCGTTCGTGTCGTTGCCGGGGCCGAGGAGATTCGGGGAGCTACTCTCGAAGACGACATAACGCCCGTTCCCCGAGATCACGCTGTCGAGGCCCCCGGCCGGCGCGCCGCCGCCGTCGGCGACGCTCGCGGCGACCGGGCCGACGGCCGCATTGTCGGCCTCCGACGTGCGGACGAAGACCCGGCCGCCCGAGACCGCAAGCGGCGCGCCGTCGATCTTGGACGCGCCGTCGATCGCGCGAACGTGGTCGAGCGCGGTCTCGCCGCTCCCGAGCCGGAAGACGCGCAGGATCCCGTCGGCGGCATCGCCGTCGCCGTTCTCCTCGCACTCCCCCTGCATGGCCTCGCCCTCGAGGAACGCGAGCACGTCGTCCTCGACCGCGAGCGCCGGGAACGTGAAGGGCGAACGGCTCACCCGTTGCACGGCGCGCCCCTCGGCGCCGGCCGTGAGCCCGCATCCCGCGGTCGCGTCGAGCGCGCCGATGACGCCGGTCGCGCGGTCGCGCAGCGTCGCGACGGTGTCGTTCGTGTCGCCGTCGCCGTTGCGGTCGACGCCGTCGATCGACTCGCGAAACGCGAAGGTGCGCATGGTGTCGCTCGCGACGAGCCCGTCGAGCGGGACCGGCGTTTGCGCCTCGAGCGCGTACGAGACGCAGGCATTGCCGACGCCGACGCAGAGTCCCGGGTTGCCCGAGCAGTCCTGGTGCGGCGGCAGCTGGCAGAACTGCGGCGCGGCCCGCACGAGGACGGCGGGGCCACCGCTCGGCGCGAGCGCGCCCAGATCGAAGAGCTCGCCGCATTCGCCGGTCGTGCACTCGTTCCCGACGGGACAGAGCGTGGCGGGCGCGTCGACGCACGAGCGTTCGCAGGTGCCGCCGCGGCAATCGAGATTGCGGGTGCAGCGATCGGTCGCGTTGTCGCCGCCGAGGCACGTGCCGTGGTTGCGCGCGATGCGGATCGTCGTCGCCGGCGCGTCGATCGAGCCGAACGCCGTGAAGACGTCGGGGTCGGTGACGGTCGGGTCGAGCTGCGGCTCGAGGATCGGCGGCAGCCGGCCGCCCTCGGGCGTGAACGAGCCGAGGAAGACTTGGCCCGGCACCTGGAACGGCAGCGGCGACTTGGTGCGGAAGCGGATCAGGCGCGGCACCGGCAGGCCCTGGTCGCGCGTCAGGATGCCGCCCCAGACGAACGGCATGAGAAGGTTGCCGTCGGCATCGAGGGTGGCGCGCACCTCGGTCGCGAGCGCGGTGCACGGCGGCGAATCCTGAAAGCAGCCGGCGGCGTAATCGTTCGGGACCGGCAGCGCGGTGAAGCTCGAGAAGACGTCGTCGGGTGCGGTCGTCCCGCAGGCGCCGTCGTTGGCGTAGAGGTCGTCGATGCACCCGAGCAGGCCGCTCGTGCCCGCGCAGCTCGTGGCCGCGAGCTGGCACGGCAGCGGGTCGACCTTCGGGGTCACCGCGATCGCGACCGGACCGGCGAGCGTGAGATCGTCGGCCGGGCCCGCGAAGTCGACATCGGTATCGGGAAACGGAAACGCGACACGCCGGTCGCCGAGGTCGACGTCGAGGTGCGTCGTCAGGCCCGGCTCGACCCGGCACGCGGCCGACGCGACACCAGCCATCCCGCTGCAGGTTGCCGTGTCGACCCCGGTGCAGTCGTTGGCCAGCGCCACCACCCGGTTCGTACCGTCCGGCGCTTTGAACACCAGCGTGACGACCTGGTCCGCGCTGTTCGCGAGGAACCCGGTCGAGGCGACGTCGCAGGGGCGGAGACGCAGCTCGAGCCGCTCCCCCGGGCCCGCATACGGCCGATTGGTCGCTCCGAGGACGCCGTTGAAGGTCTTCTCGGTGCCGGGGATGAGGTTGCATCCGGCACCCGCGACCCGCGGCGCCGCCGCGGCTAGCACGCCCACGACGACCGAGGCCGCCAAGCGACGCAGGAGGATCTGGGGGAGGTGAGGCGGCATGGATCGGGCTCCTTCTCCGCGTGGGATGCGGTCGCCGGCAGCGCCGCAAGGAGCATGGCCCGTGCCACGGTGGCGTCCCGACCGTCCATCGCGATTTCGTGAACGGACACGCCCGCGCGCGCTTTTCGCGCACTTTTAATGATGGACGCTGCTGCCCGCGGACCATGCGCTGCTCACGACGCGTGCAGTGAGAGCGGTTGGGTCTCCGGGAGCGCCACCATGGCGCGGATGCAGATCTCGACGTTCCGTCACGGTGTCGAGGGTGGCGGCGCTCATCCTCGCCGATCCGATCTGTGAGCGATCTCCGAGCGGCGATAGTAGAAACTCATCGCACGA
The DNA here is from genome assembly GCA_964631985.1 of uncultured Polyangiaceae bacterium. Taxonomy (GTDB): domain Bacteria; phylum Desulfobacterota; class Binatia; order UTPRO1; family UTPRO1; genus UTPRO1. The sequence goes on from CAZWAX010000103.1 coordinate 10,363, forward strand.
CGGGGAGGTGCGCCATCTCGGAGCATTTTCGATGACCATCGCGAAAATCGATTGACCCTTCGCCGTCGCCATACGATGAGAGAAACCATGCGATCCATGGTTTCGTATTCGCCCGTGCTCACTCGTATCGTGTGGTCGACGCGAATGACCGTGGCCATCGCGCTGCTCTCGGCGCTCTGCGCGCCAGCAGCACGCGCGGACGAGGTCGGGCTCGAGAACCCGGCGCTTCGGAAAGCGGCGGCCGCATGCCAGAAAGTGCTGACCACCGCATCCTCCAAGGCCGCGCGCCTCCGGACCGCGGCGCTCGAGAAGTGCACGGCTGCCGCGTTGGCGTGCGTACAGGCCGAAGAGACCGACCAGACCTGCCTCACCAAGGCCGGCAAAAAGTGCGCCGCTACGATCACGTCGACGACGACGGCGATCCGCAAGGCTGCGAGCAAGGTCGTCGCCAACAAGAACTGTGGCCCACAGCGACTCAGGCTCGTCGATCTCCTGCGCCCCGAAGGACTCGGGCTCGGACGGCTCGTCGAGCCGTGCTTGAGGGACTTCGGCCACGACATCTGCCTGGGGTTGCAGGAGGTCGCCGACTGCACCGTCGACAGTGCCGAGGGGGCAGCATCGGCCGGCTACGGACGGGGATCGCCGCGAGCGGCCGAGCTTCTCGCGCTTCTCCAGTCGAAGGCTCCCGAGCTCCCCCTGGCGACACTGAACGACCTTCCTCTCTATCCCGGGTGCGGCGACTGTCCGGCGCCTCTTTCCGAGCGGAAGGAGATCCTCAAATGCTCCCGGAAGATCCGCCAGGCCGTTCGAAAGCTGGCGGCGAAACGAGGCGATCTCCTGACGGCCTGCGCCCAAAGGGTCCTGGCGTGCCTGCAGACCTCGAAAGACCTCACCAAGGTCGACCCGACGAAGAGCCCGGTCGACACCTGCCTCGTCAAGGCGCGAACCGCGTGCAGCACGAAGACGGCGACCAGTCTCGATGTCGCGCTCGCCACGTTCCGCAGCACGATCGGCGACGAGGTCTGTGCTCCCGTCACGATCGACTTCCGACAGCTGTTCGACGAACCGGGCCTCAACTTCGCGGCCCTGCAGAAAGAGTGCGACGGGCTCGGCACACCGATCACGGATGCGTCCAATGCCCTCGACCTCATCGCTTGTCTCGAAGCACGATCTCTCTGCTCGGTCGCGGAACGCGTGCGAGCGATCCTCCCGCGCGCCGGCGAGCTCGGGGCCGCGGGGCTCCTCGGACCGGCGGTTGCCGATGCGATCGACGACACCTGTCCCGACGGCACGGCCGTCGTCGGACGTCCTTCGAACCTACGTGCGAGCGCCTTCGGATCGCTCCTCAAGTTCGTGAAGAACATCAAGAAGGGCAACGTGAACGGCACGAAGCTCCCGGGCGTGCCATCCTCCAAGCCACTCGCACCGCGCCGCGTCTTCCCTTCGCGGCCCCCCGTCTTCGGCCCACTGACGAAGATCCCGTTCCCAGTCCGCTATACGCTGCCGCAAACGGCGCGGGACGGCTCGCGAGCAAGCGAGCCTCCACGGATGCTGGTCGCGCTCGTCGACGGCAGCGGTGATCCGGATCACATCGAGATCGATCTCGATCCGCCACCACCGAACGAGGGCGAGGTCGTACTGGAGATCGAGCTTCAAGACGAACGTCCCTGTGCCTTCACGCTCGCCTTCGCCACGCGCTTCGACGGCGAGGTAAGCGCGTACACACCGGTGCTCTTCACGTTCGATTCACGCCGCGAAGGCCCGGGCCCCACCCCGATCATCACGACGACCTCGACCACCCCGACGCCGACCACGACCGTCGCTTCTGGAAGCGCCACGGCCACGGTGACGACGATTCCGACGGCGACCCCAACCCGCACGGCGACGCCGACCATGACGGCCACGACAACCGCGACCACGACGCCGACTCGCACCGCCACACCAACGGCAACCCTGACAGCCACCCGCACCCCGACACCGACGAGCACCCGCACGCCGACACCGACCAGAACCGTCACACCGACGATCACGCCAACACCAACGGCCACCTTCACACCGCCAGCGGCGTTGCGGGTATTCGTCACGAGCACGTTGCATACCGGGAACCTCGGGGGCTTGGCCGGGGCGGATGCGATCTGCGCCGCGCGCGCGGCGGCAGCCGGGTTGTCGGGGACCTACAAAGCCTGGCTCTCGGACACGTTCACCGACGCCGGGGACCGGCTCACCCGCGCCGCCAACGTCCCGTACCGTCGGACCGATGGCGTGAACCTCGCCGCGAACTGGAACGACCTCGTCGACGGCACGCTTGCCGCCGAGATCGACCGGACCGAGTCCGGCGCCGCGATCACGCTCTTTCAAAACCCGACGACGTGGACCGGCACCGGTCGTGACGGCTACACGCGCGGCGCGGGATCCGATGAAGTCGGATACTGCGGCGAGTGGACCAACAGCTTGGCAATCGATGCCGGGCGATCCGGACACAGCTTTCCGCTCGTCCCGGGCGGCTGGACCTCGACCGAGGACCGAAGCTGCAACACCTCGCAGCGCCTCTTCTGCTTCGAGCAATCGACGGCGATCCCGACCGTCGCACCGACCCCGCGCGCCGCCACGTTGCGACTGTGGGATGCCGACGACACCATCGAGGCGTTCTTGAACGGGCAACCCGTCCTGGCCACCGCGTTCTACGGTCACGACACGGGCTTCGTGGACGTGTCCGCTGCGCTGAAGCCCTGCCGGAAGAACGTCCTCAGAATCAAGGTGACCAACGGGCCGGTCGGGTACATCTACCGGGGCGAGCTACGCATCAACGGCATCACGAAGGCGCGAACGAGCTGCGGCGTCTTCCCGAATGTCGGATGCCACAACGGCGATACGTCCACCGGCCACGTCGTGGACGAGTACCATTTCTTCTGCGACGACTGTGGAGACGCATGCGAGGGGTGGGGTACGTGTGCGAGTCCCTACGTGGTTCCCGTCGACCTCCCGAGCAACAGCGGGTTCAACTCCCCCCGCCTCCTCATCGGCGTCGAAACGAGCGGCGCCTCGAACCATTCCGGAAGCTGCGGCGGCAACGGTCCGGAGAAGGTCATTCGACATGTCGCAACGACCGTGGACGACATCACGGCATCCACCTGCGAGAGCAGCTTCGATACGGTCCTGCACATCCGTCAACAGAATTGCGCGGCTCCCGCATCCCAGATCGACTGTCAGGACGACGGGGCGACGTGTCCGGACGGTCAAGTCAATCGAGAGGCCAGCTTGGTTCCGGTCACTCCGGGGCAGAGCTATTTCTTCTTCGTCGATAGTTTCGGCGGCGGGGGGTTCGGAAAAGTCGAGCTCGGCAGGAACGTCGTGAATTGAGAACGTCCGTCGTCTCGGACGAGTGCCGGTGCGCGCGCCACGGACCGGCGAGAGCACATCAGGCGAGCCTCTCGGCGCCGCGGCAAGGCGTGAAATTGACCCTCTATAGGTGGGGTGATATCGACCCGCCTCTTGGAAACCGCCGCAAACAGTCCTTCCCGTGCCGTCACGATGGACAAGATCGCGAGCCTCTGTAAGCGCCGCGGCTTCGTCTTCCAGTCGAGCGAGATCTACGGCGGGCTCGGGAGCTGCTGGGACTACGGTCCCCTCGGGATTGCGCTCAAGCGCAACATCACCGAGGCGTGGTGGCGCGACATGATCACCTCGCGCGAGGACATGGTCGGCCTCGACAGCGCGATCCTGATGCACCCGCGCGTGTGGGAGGCGTCGGGGCACCTCGCCGGCTTCACCGATCCGCTCGTCGACTGCAAGAAGTGCAAGCAGCGCTTCCGTGCCGACCAGCTGACCGGCGACACGTGCCCGGAATGCGGGGGCGAGCTCACCGAATCCCGCAACTTCAACCTGATGTTCAAGACCTTCATGGGCCCGGTCGAGGACACGGCGAGCGTCGTCTACATGCGCCCCGAGACCGCCCAGGGCATCTTCGTCAACTTCCAGAACGTCCTGAACGCCTCGCGTCAGAAGATCCCGTTCGGCATCGGCCAGATCGGCAAGTCGTTCCGCAACGAGATCACGCCCGGCAACTTCCTCTTCCGGACCCGCGAGTTCGAGCAGATGGAGATCGAGTTCTTCGTGAAGCCGGGCGAGGACGAGAAGTGGCACCAGTACTGGAAGGAAACCCGCTTCGCTTGGTACCAGAAGTACGGGATCACGCCGTCGCGTCTGCGCCTGCGGGAGCACGGCTCGGATGAGCTCGCGCACTACGCCAAGGGATGCGCCGACGTGGAGTACGAGTTCCCGTTCGGCTGGTCCGAGCTCGAGGGCATCGCGAACCGCAGCGACTTCGACCTGAAGCAGCACGCCGAGTTCAGCGGCAAGGACCTCTCGTATTTCAACGAGGAGTCCCGCGAGCGCTTCGTCCCCTACGTGATCGAGCCGTCGGCAGGCGTCGGCCGCCCGCTACTCGCGTTCCTGGTCGACGCGTACGACGAGGACACGGCCGAGGGCGAGGAGCGCGTGGTGCTCCGCCTCGATGCCCGTCTCGCCCCGATCAAGGCCGCGATCTTCCCGCTGCTGCGCAAGGCCGGCCACCCCGAGAAGGCGCTGACGATCCGCGACGCGCTGAAAGAGCATTTCGCGGTCACCTACGATCAGGCCGGCTCGATCGGCCGGCGTTACCGCCGCCAGGACGAGATCGGCACCCCGTTCGGGATCACCGTCGACCACGACACGTTGAAGGACGACACCGTGACGGTGCGCGAACGCGATTCCATGCAGCAGGTCCGCATGCCCGTCGATCGCCTAGTCGACGAGCTGCGCGCCCGCGTGACCGGCGGTCACGCGGGAGTCGTAGCCCACGCGCAATGAACGACCAAGAACCCGCGCCTCTCACCCTCGAAGCCCGCCCCATCATGGATCAGAGTCAGTACATGGGCAAGAA
>CAZWAX010000104.1:0-15217 GCA_964631985.1 uncultured Polyangiaceae bacterium
GACCTGGAACGAGATCGGATGGGTCGAGACCAACGCGTCGAGCGCGAACGGCCGCGCCAGCGTCGCGACGAAGTCCCGCCACATACCCCACTCGGGGTTGAGCTCGGCCGTCGCCTTCCAGCCGACGAAGGTCGCGAACGACTCGTTCAGCCAGAGATCGTTCCACCACGCCATCGTCACGAGGTCGCCCCACCACATGTGCGTGAGCTCGTGGGCGGCGGTGTAGAAGATGTCCTTCAGCGTGTCGGTCGAGGCTTCGAGCGGGTCGGCGGCGATCGCGGTGAGTCGATAGGTGATCGCGCCCGGGTTCTCCATGGCGCCGGCCTCGAAGTCGGCGAGGCCGATCGCGTCGATCTTGCCGTAGGGGTAGGGGATCGCGGTGTAGTCGGCGAGCCATTCGACCGCCTCGCGATGCGCGTCCCGCGCATACAGGCCCTTGTCGGCGAGGCCGCGCGGCAGCCACACGCGCACCGGCACGCCGGCTGCAGTCTCCACGACGGGCGTGGGGTCGAAGGGGCCGACCAGGAAGGCGACGAGATAGGACGAGATCGGCGGAGTCTCGCGGAAGCGGACGCGCTTCCGGCCGTCGCCGAGCGCGTCCTCCGCCTCGAGCGCGCCGTTGGCGAGCGCGGTCGCGTCGGCGGGGACGTCGAGCGTGAGCGCGAAGCGCGCCTTGTACTCCGGCTCGTCGAAGCACGGGAAGGCGCGGCGGGCGTCGGCCGCCTCGAACTGGGTCGCGGCATAGCGCTGGTCGTCCTTCACCGAGCGGTAGAGCCCGCGGAGCTTCTCGACGATCTCCCCGCTGAACTCGAGGGTGAGCGTCGCGGCGCCGGGTCCGACCGGGGCGGGAAAGCAGAGGCTCACGGCCTCCGCCTTGGGATGGACGACGATGGCAGTCGCGGCGAGGCTATCCGACGGCCCTCCGGGCCGATGCAGCTTCGCCGTCGCGACCTCCAGGTCGAGCGCATGGAGCGTGATCACCGGCGTGGCGGCCCGCAGCTCGAGGTCGATCGCGACCGTGCCCCGCTGGCGCCATCCGTCGAGGTCGAGGGCGAGGCGCAGGTCGTAGCGGCGGGGCCATACCTCGCGGGAAAGACGAAAGTTGACGCCGGGATCGGCCGGAGGGTTCGTGGTCATGAGGCCGCACTGTTCCTCAGCCCTCGCGTCGTCGCAAGTGACAGTAGGATCTAGCCTTCGGGCCCGGGCCGCGCTAACGTCCGGCGCTTATGAAAACTCCAACCACGCTCCTTTTCCCCATCGCATTGATCGTGTCGCTGGCCGCCTGTCAGGGCGGCGGCGACAAGGCCGCGGCCCCCGCCGGCACCGACGCCAAACCCGAGACCAAGGCCGCGAGTGCCACCGCGCCGACTCTCGAGATGTACGTCATGTCGCAATGTCCCTACGGCGTGCAGGTGCTGAACGCGATCGCCCCCGTGAAGCAGCAGCTCGGCGAGGCGTTGAACTTGAAGATCGGGTACATCGGTAACGGGACGCCCGGGAATTTCCAGTCGCTCCACGGGGCGCCCGAGGTGAAGGGCAACATCGCCCAGCTCTGTGCCGCCAAGCAGGCGCCGGACAAGTACCTGAACCTGATCGTCTGCCAGAACAAGAACATGCGGGCCGTCGACAGCAATTGGAAGGAGTGTGCCGGCGAGGTCGGCATGGACGCCGCGGCGCTCGACACCTGCATCAACGGCGACGAGGGCCAGCAGCTGCTCGCGGCCGCGTTCGACGAGGCGACGAAGAAGGGTGCGCAGGGCTCGCCGACCATGTTCCTGAACGGCAAGCCCTACGAGGGCGGCCGGAAGTCGCGGGACTTCCTGAAGGCGGCGTGCGAGGCGACGACCGGCACGCAGCCCCAGCCCTGCAAGGACATCCCCGTGCCGCCCGTCGTGCACGCGATCTTCTTCTCGGACAAGCGCTGCGCCGAGTGCAACATCGTGCCGCTCGAGCCGCGCATCAAGAACGAGCTCGGCGGCCTCCAGGTGCAGCACGTCGACTACATGACCGACGAGGGCAAGAAGCTGTACCAGGAGCTCCGGGGCCTCGATGCCGGCTTCAAGACGCTGCCCGCCATCCTCGTCGACGGCGAGGAGGTCGCGAAGGACACCGAGGGCTACACCGCGCTCCAGGGCTACATGCAGCCGATCGGCAAGTGGCGGTCGCTGCGGGTCGGCGGCACCTTCGATCCGACCGCCGAGATCTGCGACAACGGCGGCGTCGACGACGACGCCGACGCCAAGGCCGATTGCGCCGACGATCAGTGCAAGGAGGCGAAGGCGTGTCGCCCGGCCAAGCCGAAGACGCTCGACATGTTCGTCATGTCCCAGTGTCCCTACGGTGCCCAGGCGATGATCGCCGCGCACGACGTCGTCGAGCACTTCGGGAAGGACATCACGTTGAACGTCCACTTCATCGGCGGCGTCGAGGGCGACACGTTGACCTCGATGCACGGCCAGGCCGAGGTGGACGAGGACCTGCGGGAGATCTGCGCCGCCGCCAAGTACGGCAAGAACCACCAGTTCACGAAGTACCTGGCGTGTCGCAGCAAGGACTACCGGAGTCCCGCCTGGCAGGGCTGTGCCAAAGAGGCCGGCATGGACGAGAAGGTGATCCAGAAGTGCTTCGACGGCGAGGGTAAGGCGCTGCTGCGGAAATCCTTCGAGCTCGCCAACAGCCTGAAGATCGGCGCGAGCCCGACCTTCCTCTCCAACAACCGCCGCGAGTTCAACGCGGTCGACGCCCCGACCCTGCACAAGCAGTACTGCTCCGACAACCCCGGCCTCACCGGTTGCAGCAAGCCGATCGCGGCGAAGCAGGGCTAACGTAGGTGAGGCGCGGACCGCGGATTGACTCCGCGGTCCGCGGCCCATCGGAGGACGCGCGCGAAGCGCGCGCCGCACGGGGGCGAAGTCCTATAGGTCGGAGAGCACGTCGCCGGCGTGCGTTGCCGGCGTGACCGTGCCGTACACCTTGCGGACCGTGCCGCTGGGGCCGACCAGATACGAGATCCGGCTCGCATGCGTCGCGGCGTCGGACGCCGTCGCGCCGACCGCTTTCGCGAGCGTGCCGTCGGTGTCCGACAGCAGCCGAAAGGGAAAACCCTCGGCCTTCACGAACTCGGCGTTGGCGGCGGGCTCGTCGAACGATACCCCGACCACCTCGACCCCGCGGGCCTGGAAATCGGCGAAGCGATCACGGAGGCCGCGACCCTCGGTCGTGCACCCCGGCGTCTGCGCCTTCGGGTAGAACCACAGCAAATACGTCTTGCCCGCGAGCGACTGTGAGGTGACCACGGTCCCGGTCTGGTCCTTCAACGACCAGGTGGGAAAGGCGTCGCCTTCCTTCAGGAGCCCGGCGGTCGCCGCGGATGTCGACCCGACGGCGAGACCGAGTACGACGGCGGCAACGACAGCAAACTTGCGCATGGGTCGCTCATAGCCAGGCGGTCCGTCTCAGTCGAGCGCGGATCGCGGGTGCCGTTGCAACTAGACCTACATGCGGCCGCGGCCACGAGCGAGCAGGATGAAGCACGCTACGTGGCAGATGACGAGGGGGGGGCCCGCGAACACTGGTACGTACCACTGGGCGGCCAAGTGCGAGATGGCCCCCGTCGACGCCGCATGCGGGAAGGCGATGAGGAGGTCGAGGGAGCCGACCAGCGTGCATGCCCAAGTGAGACCTCGAGCTGCGCTCCATCCGCGGTGCAGCCCGAGGAATGAGGAGGCGGCCAGCACTCCCGTCAGGGAGTCGGCGGCCGCGGTGGTGGTCGCGAACTCCGCCGGCATACCCGGCGACAGGTTAGGGACGAGGAGGCCAACACCGAGGATGCGAAACATCTCCGGCGCGACCCAGGCGCTGAGTCGCGCGTCCGGCGACAAGGTTGCGGACCAGGGCCACAGCACGAAACAGGTGATGAGGGACCAAGCGAAGAGGAACCACAGAAACTGCAGGACGAACAACGCGATCGGTTCCACCTGGACCTCTCCCTTCGCGCGCGAAGAGCGGGTTGCTACGGCTTGTCCTTGAATTGACCGCCGTCGTTGCGGCCGGCCGGGGCGCCATAGGTCTGGCTCCAGCACGCGCCCGTCGTGCTGTGGAGCTGCACGACGATCGCCGGGCTCTGCGCGAACGGCAACGTCGGTACGGCGAGCGTGAGCCCACGCGCCTTCAGCTGGATCTGCGCTTTGCCGTCGACCCCGGGGCGCAACGACAACTGCGTTACGCCGTCAGGCGTCGCGTCCTTGTCGGCATACTTCAGCGTGCCATTGCCGCTCGTCTTCCAGCACGCCTTGCCGTGGCAGGTCCCGCCGCCGGGAACGCGGAGGCGGGCGGCGAGCGACGCAACGCCGGCCGTCTGATCGTAGACGCAGAGGTCGTAGCGGGTGGCGCTCGCGAGCGCGTTCCCGAGCTCGACGCCGGTCGTGGCCGCCCCCTTCTTCCACTGCCACGCGAGCTGGTTGCCCGTGTCGGGCGACGCGTCGAGCGTGCGATCCTTGATCTGCAGCTGGCCGCCGAGGGCGGTTTTGCAGAGCGGCGCGGGCTCCTCGGCGCCGGCACAGGTGCCGCTCGTGCAGACGTCGGTCGTGGTGCAGGGGTTGGCGTCGTCGCAGCCCGTGCCGTCGGCCTCGAGCTGGCAGGTGGCGCCGCAGCAGTCGCCGGCGGTCGTGTTGCCGTCGTCGCATTGCTCGCCGGCGGTCGGGATGCCGTTGCCGCAGCCGGTCGGCGTGCAGTTGGAGTCGCAGCCGTCGCCGTCGTCGAGATCGCCGTCGTCGCAGAGCTCGGGGGGCTCGGTCGTGCCGTTGCCGCAGCTCGTGGCCTCGTCGGCGCCGCAGTCGACGCGCGGGCCGTTCAGGCGCGCGGCGCCGTCGAGGTCGACCTCGCCGACCGCGGGCACATATGCGGGGTCGCCGGCGTTGATCGCGGGCGAGCCGGCGCCGAGATGGAAGTCGCCGCTCGCCGGTGCCACGAGGAGCGGGTCCGCGAAGACCGAGCTGCCGTCCTGGCCGGTTCCCGCCTGGTAGGCGGCGAATCCGACGTACGGGGTCGCGTTCCACGAGAAGAGGGCCACCCCCGCCCCTGCCTCGACGTACCAGAGGTTGTCGTCGAGCACGGTGTTGACGTTGCCGTACTCCGACACCAGCAGCTTGTTCTGGCCGGTCGCGTAGAAAATGTTGCTCCGCACCACGTTGTCCTCGGCGTACTGGATCCAGAGCTCGCCGAAGCCGGCGCCGAGCGTGTCGTTCTTGTAGAGGGTGTTGCCGGTGAAGGTGCAATCGCGGACCCGGCCGGTGAACGCCGCGTAGCCGCCGAAGCCGAGGCCGGCCTTGTCGTTGTCGTGGAGGACGTTGTTCCGGACGGTGATGTCGCGGGTCGTGATGGCGGCATTCTCGGCGCCGATCTCCATGCCGACGTCGCATTGCGTGACGACGTTGTTCTCGATCACGACGTCGCGGCCGCCGTCGACGTAGATGCCGGCCGCGAACCCGCCCCCGTAGCTCGAGCGTGCCCGCTCCACGCGGTTCCCGCGGATGACGCCGTTCCGGCACACCTTGGTATCGTCGGGCTGGATGTCGGACTCGCCGCCGATGCAGTCGATGCCGATGTTGTCGACGTCGTGCACCCAGTTGTCGCTCACCACGAAGCCGTCGACGTTGCCGTTCAGCACGATCGCCTCGCTGGTGGCGGGCTCGCAGTCGTAGACCTCGTTGCCGTCGATCACGAGGTCGGAGATCGCCACGGGCTCGGTGGCGTAGACAGTGATCCCCATCGCGTTCTGGCCGCGCATGTCGTGGATGCGGTTGGCGCGGACCTCGAGGTGCGAGCCGGCGCCGAGGATGCGGATGCCCGAGCCGTCGGTGACCCCGAGGTTGTTCTGGATCTCGAAGCCGATCACCTTCAGGTAACTCTTGGACTCGATCAGGATCATGCTCTGGTCGCCCGGGACGCCGGTGCCGTCGAGCACGGGCTGCTCGCCCGGCGCCGCTTCGAGCGTGATGTAGCCCCCGCCGACGCTGCCGCTCGTCGGGAAGACCAGGCGCTCGAAGTAGGGCGTGAGCTTCTCGTGGACGCGCACGGTGTCACCCGCGACGGCCACGTCGAGCGCATCCTGGATGACGGTGAAGTCGCCCCCGGACCCGGCGACGGTGTAGACGGTCGCGATTGCGGAGGCGGGGATGAGGGCGAGCAGGAAGGCCAGCAGGACAGGCACGACACCAGGCATGCGTCGCACCATACGATCCGGTGCGGTTCCCTGCCAAGGCGGAAGATCGGCCGGATGGCGGCGGAACGTGGGCGGGCGCCCCGGCGTGAGCCGGAGCGCCCGCGCGTGCATCACGCTTTGGTGACGTTCGCGGCTTGGAGGCCCTTCGGACCTTTGACGATCTCGAATTCGACCTTCTGACCTTCATCGAGCGACTTGAAACCGTCGCCGTTGATGGCCTTGAAGTGGACGAAAACGTCTTCGCCGCCGGGCTGAGTGATGAAGCCGAAGCCCTTCTCAGCGTTGAACCATTTTACGGTACCAGTTGGCATGGGTAACCCTCCTTTCTACGGACTCGTCTACGAGAGAGGGTGCTTGCGACTGGAACCGCGGGTGCAATTTGCGACCGGGGTTTCGACTACCATCACCTCAAGACTGCGGGTGCCTAATATGCCTGATGCCGGCCGGCGGCAAGAGCTGATTTCGGGCCGGCCCGCCCCCGCTAGAGCCGGAGCCCGCTTTCGGTCTCGAACGTGGCCAGGTTGAAGTAGTCCCGGAACGCCACGATCCTGCCGTCCCGGACCTCGAAAACGCCGGTTACCGGGAGGTCGAAGCGGTGGCCGTTGGGCATCACGAAGCGGTCGGTCCGCTCGGCCATCACCAGCGGGCCGGTGGCGACCAGGTTGACGACCTCCAGGACGATGCCGGGCATGGTCGCAAGGAAGCCCGCAAAGGTCTCGCGGATCGAAGCCGCCCCGAGGCAGGGGGCGACGGGGACGTTGTGATAGACGGCGTCGGCCGCGAAGAAGCTCATCAGCTCGTCGAGGTCGCGGCGCGGCCAGGCGCCGAGGAAGTCGCGCACGATCGTTTCGGGGGTGGATGCCATGGAGCCTCCGGGTCTCGCAGCAGTCAGGGGACGACGTAGCCGCCGTCGACGGTGAGCGCGTGGCCGGTCGTGAACGACGCGGCGTCGGAACAGAGCCAGACGATGGCGGCGGCGACCTCCGCGGGCGAGCCGAGCCGTCCCATCGGTTTCACCGCGAGCAGCGCCTGGATCACGCCCGGGCTCGCGGCGTCGAGGCGATCGACCATGGGCGTCTGGATGAGCCCGGGACAGATCGCGTTCACCCGGACCCCCTGCGTGGCGTATTCGAGCGCCGCCGCCTTGGTGAGCCCGACGACGCCGTGCTTGCTCGCGACGTAGGGTGCGAGGCCGCCGGCGCCGACCAGGCCCGCGACCGACGCGGTGTTGACGATCGCGCCGCCGCCTTGCGCGGCCATCCGCGGCAGCTCGGCGTGGAGGCAGCGCCAGACGCCCATGAGATTCACGTCGAGCACGCGCGCGGCGGCTTCCTCCGGACAGTCGCCGATCGGCGCGAGCGTGCCCTCGATGCCGGCGTTGTTGACGGCGCAGTCGAGCCGGCCGAAGCGGTCGATGGCGTGCGCGACCATGGCGTCGACCTCGGCGCCGCGCCGCACGTCGCAGGGTACGAAATGCAGTGAGCCGCCCGCAGCCCGACCGGCGGCCGCGGTTGCCTCGCCACCGTCGCCGTCGACGTCGGCGACCAGCACCCGGGCACCGGCCGTCGCGAAGGCGAGGGCGGTGGCCCGCCCGATCCCGGAGGCGGCGCCCGTCACCAGCGCGGCTTTCCCTTCCAGCGGCCGGGTCATCAGATCCGCACCCGTACGTAGCCGTACGCGGCGTTGCTCGGCGCGCCGCCGGCCGCGGCGTGGGCGCGCTTCATGGCTCCCAGCCCGTCGTCGTCGAAGAGCGCGGCGTCGGCCCGGGCCTCGCGCTCGAGGCCGTAGAGGCGGGCCGTGTTCTCGCCGAGGATGGCGCGCTTCACCGCGCCGCCGGCGGGGCCGAGCGGCGCGAAGCCGTGCCGCTCCTGCATGTCGGTGGGGATCTCGATCCGCCGGAAGGCCTCGATTTGCCACTGCGGCGAGCCGTACCAGACCGAGTCGGTGCCCCAGAGGACGTGCTCGTGGCCCATGCCTTTGACGAGGGTGCCGAGCAGCGCCGCCGCGTGGCGCGGGTGCGTGGGGCCGAGGTGCGAAGCTGGTGCCGAGCTCGGCGTAGACGTTGGTCACGCCGTGCCGGGACGGGATCTCGGCGAGATCGGTCACCCAGTCCATTCGTCCGCTCGCGTCGAATTGCGCGAGCGACTCGTCCGGTGGCGTCATGAGCGGCTTCAAGCCCGCGTGGTAGATGACGAAGGTCAGCTGCGGCCAATCGCGGGCCGCGCGCCCGAGGTCGTCGACCATCGCGTAGCGCCAATGCTCGAAGGTCTTCTCGTAGTCCGGTGGGATCAGCCCTTTGTGGATGCAGATGGTGCGGACCCCGGCCTTCACCATGCGCTCGTACGCCGGATAGACGAGCTTCTCGTCGTCGAGCCGCCACCGCCACTGCGAGGGCGAGAGCGGATCGCCGACGGTGTAGCCCTTCCAGCTCTCGGGCTTCAGCTCGGCGGCCGCGCGGTCGATCTCGTCGAGCCAACCCGGCTGCCCGGGCCGGAAGACGGCGTGACAGAGCAGCCGCCGCGCGCCGGCGAGCCCGTTCACGACGGTGCGGGCGCGGACCATCTGGTCGTTGTCGAGAATCGAGTTGGCGGGATCGTCGGCGGGGCGGCGCTCAGGATGCCGATCCGCGTGTCGCTGTCGAGGAAGACCTCTTTCACGAAGTTCTCGAACTTGTAGCGGTGCATGGTGACGCCCTCGGCCGCGAGCACGGGGTTCCAGCGCTTGGCGAACTCGCCGAGGGCCAGGATGCCGGGCCAGGTGAAGTCGTCGCGGACGAAGTGGAGCTGCGCGTCGAGCACGAAGTCCTTCGCGTGGGCGGCCCGGCGTGCGCCGGCGGCCTCCGGGTCGGCGGCCTCGGCGGGATCGACCGCGAAGAGCCCGCCATAGATCTGGTTCATGGCGACGAAGGCCGCGGCCATGCCGCACGCCGTGCGCAGGAACTGTCGGCGATCCATCCCGAGCGCGCGGCCGTGACGATCGGCGAGCGCCGCGAGCGCGCCCTCGACGGCGCGCTGGGCCCGGGTCTGCGGCGGCGGCAGATACTCGCCGTTCGAGACCACCCGGGTCGGTACCGGGGAGGGGAGGGTGGCGGTGCGGTCGGCGGGCGCCGTCTTGGCGAGATCGCGGCGTGTGAGCCAGGTCGACATTCAGTGCGCCTCCTGCGTTCGCGCCGGCATGGTCGGTGCCTCCATGGCCGCGGTCAGCGCCCGCCAGACGATGTACGGATGGAAGAGCGCGCTCGGGGACTTCGTGAGGTGCATCACCTCGAGGAAACGCTTGCCGACGAACTCGTCCTGCCAGGTGAGCTGCTGCACCCGGCGCGTGTACCAGTGCAGGAGCGGCATCCAGGCCGGCCGCTCGCCCTCGGCGGCGTCGCTGCGGAGGTCCTCGCAGGTGGTGAGGAGCCACGGGGAATCGATCAGCGCGGCGAGCCGGCGCTGAAAGGGCAGCGAGAAGCCGCCGCGATCGTCGAACCCCCGACCCTCGCCGAGCGCCGCGTCCAGCGTCTGCGCCCCGATCGCGCCCGTCGTCATGCCCTGGCCGTAGATCGGGTTGAAGCTGCAGAGCGCGTCACCGATCACGGCGAGCCCCTCGGGCATGGTCGCCAGCTCCTCGTAATGGCGGCGGAGATTGGCGGGGAACTTGTGCAGCACGATCGGCGAGAGCGGCTCGGCGTCGCGGATCGCGGCGTGGAAGTCGGGGACCGGCAGGCTCTGCGCGAAGGCGAGGAAGCCCGCGTCGTCGTCGGGCGGGTGGTCGCCGAACCAGCCGACGAGCGTCACCATCCAGCGGTCGTCCTCGATCGGGACCATCACGCCGAGCCGCGTGCCCGGCGGCCGCGGGTAGACGAAGAGCGCCTTCCAGTCGCGTAGCGCGCCGGGCGGGCGGCGATAGAGACGGCTCGCGTAGCCCACCGCGACCTTCACCTGGCTCTCGCGCGGGACTGGCAACCCCGCTTCAGCGAGCCACGCGGTGCCGCGCGACACCCGCCCGGTCGCGTCCACCACCAGAGCGGCGGCGAGCGTGCCCGCGCCGTCCGCGAGCCGCACGCCGCGCACCCGCCGGCCCTCGTCGAGCACGAGGCCGCGGACGTCCGTGTCGGATCGGAGCTGCACGTTCGGCAGCGCGGCGAGCCGGCGGCGCACCTGCCATTCGAGGAAGCTTCGGCTCTGCGACAGGAACTCCACGCCGCTCGCGAAGCGCGCCTTCCACGCCCCGAAGTAGAACCACCGGGTGTCGCGCGCCATGTCGATCGTGGTGGCGCCGGCCGCCGTCAGCTCCTCGACCAGGCCCGGAAAGAGATCGGCGAGGATGCGCTCGCCTTGCTTCAGGAGTACGTGCACGTGGCGCGCCTGCGGCACGCCTTTGCGCGTGTCGGGCGTGGGGGGGAGCGTATCGCGTTCCAGGAGCGTCACTGACGGGAAGTGTCGCGCGAGGGCCGCGGTCGCCATCAGGCCGGTGAGGCTGCCGCCCACGACGATGGCGTGCTTGCGTTCGCGTGTGTCCGTCACGCCAAACGATGTCGCATCGCGGGGACGGCCCCGACAATCGAGCGGACGGGGGATTCGGGGTCCCTCGATCGGGGGACGGCTCTCCGCTAGCGTCGCGTCCATGGCCGACTACGAAACGCTGCGGCAGGAGCACGCGGCGCAGATGATGCGCGGGATGCCGGACTCCTTCGCGCGCCTCGACTGGACCGCCGATCAGCTGCGGGTCGAACGCGAGACCCGCCTCCGCGCGCTGATCGCCCACGCGCAAGCGTCATCGCCGTGGCACCGGGAGCGGCTCGCGGGCATCGACGCGGCCCGCATGTCGGAGGGCGATCTGCGGCGCGTGCCGGTCATGACCAAGCACGACCTGATGACGCACTTCGACGCGATCGTCACCGACCGGCGCCTCACGCGCGCCGTCGTCGAGCGCCACCTCGACGGTCTCACGCGCGACGCCTATCTGCTCGACGAGTACCACGCCTGCGCGTCGGGAGGCTCGAGCGGTCTCCGCGGCGTGTTCGTCTACGATCGCGACGCCTGGTCGATGGTGTTCCTGAGCTACTTCCGGTTTCTCGCGCGCCGCATGCAGCAAGTATTCGGCGGCGCGGCGCCCCTCATCGCGATGGTCGCCGCCGACAAGGCCACGCACATGACCGCGGCGATCGGCGACACCTTTCGCCCGCCCGGCGGTGGCGTCACCCGCATGTCGGCCACCTGGCCGCTCGCCCGGATCGTCGCCGAGCTGAACGCCCTGCAGCCGAACGTGCTGCAGGGCTACACCTCGATGGTCCGTCTCTTGACCCACGAAGCGGAGGCGGGACGGTTGCGCATCGCGCCCCGCTTGGTGGGGACGACCAGCGAGCCCCTGCTGCCGGAGATCCGCGCCACGATCGCCCGCGCCTGGGGGGCCCCGCTCTTCAACGGATTCGGCTCGACCGAGGGCCTGACGGGGGCTCGTGCAGCGCTGAGCGCGGGCTGCATCTCAGCGACGACCTGTTCGTCGTTGAGCCGGTCGACACCGCCGGCGCGCCCGTCTCTCCCGGGACGCAGGCCGCCAAGCTCTACCTGACCTGCCTCTACAATCGCACCGAGCCGTTGATCCGGTACGAGCTGACCGACGAGGTGACCGTGCTCGCCGATCCCTGCCCGTGCGGCTCGGCGCTGTTGCGGATCGACGACGTGCAGGGTCGCCTCGACGACTGCTTCGCCTACGCCGACGGCCTCGTCGTGCACCCCTTCACGTTCCGCTCGATCCTCGGGCGCGACGCTGCGATCGTGGAGTATCAGGTGCGCCAGACCGCGCGGGGCGCCGACGTCCGCGTGCGCGGGGAGGGGACGATCGACACCGCGCGTCTGGCCGACGCGCTCCGCGCCGCGCTCGCGACGCTCGGCCTGCGGGACGCGGCGATCACGGTCACGGCGGTAGACGAGATCGCGCGGCAGGCGACCGGCAAGCTCCGGCGTTTCATCCCCAGCTAGGGCCGAAGAGATCCCTCGGGTTCAACGAATCAGCTGCTGGCGGAGCGCGATCGCGACCGCCTGCGCGCGGTCGGCCGCCCCGAGCTTTTCGTAGAGCCGCTTCAGGTGCGTCTTCACCGTCTCCTCCGAGATCGTCAGCAGCTGGCCGATCGCCTTGTTGCTCTTGCCCTGCGCGAGGAGCTCGACGACCTCGATCTCGCGGAGGCTCAAGGTCGCGGCGCTCCCGGCCGAGCGGGCGTCGGCGGCGAGCCGGCGGAGCAGGGGCTTCGTCACCTCGGCCTGCAGGAAGCCCGCGCCCGCGTGGACGGCGCGGACCGCGCGGACGAGCTCCTCCTTGCTGGCGCTCTTCAGCACGTAGCCGGACGCGCCCGCTTGCATCGCCTCGTGCACGTAGCTCGCGTTGTCGTACATCGTGAAGACGATGATCCCGGTGTGCGGGGCGGCCGCCAGGATCTCCGGGATCGTCGCGAGCCCGGGCAGGCCCGGCATCTTCAGGTCGACGATCGCGACCGCGGGCCGGGTCGCCGCGATGCCGCGGACGCCGGCCCGACCCTCACCGGCCTCGCCGACCACGACGAGGTCGGGCTCGGCCTCGAGCATCACCCGCACGGATTGGCGGACGACGGTATGGTCGTCGACGAGGTAGACGCTGATGGGGCTCGTCGCGGGCGTCATGTGGCCGGGACGGTGACGGCGATCTCGGTGCCCGCGCCCGGCGCGCTGTGAATGGCGAGCGCGCCGCCGCAGGCTTCGGCGCGCTCGCGCATGGTGAGCAGGCCGAAGTGGCCGCGCGCCGGCGTCGCGGGGTCGAAACCGCGGCCGTCGTCGCGCACCACCAGGCGCAGGCGCTCGGCGTCGGCGCGACGGAACTCGATCCACAGTCGGGCCGCGGCGGCGTGCTTCCGAACGTTCACGACGGCCTCCTGCAGGATGCGAAAGAGCGTGACGTTCACCTCGGGCCGGGCGCTCCGCAACGCGTCGTCGACGTCGAGCGCGACGGCGAGCTCGCCGTGCTCGGCGAGCGCCGCGACGTACTCGCGGAGGGCCTCGGTGAAGCCGAAGTCGTCGAGCACGGGTGGGCGCAGCTCGTTCATGAGCGTGCGGGTCGTGTCGCTGCACGCGCGTGCGTCGGCGCCGAGCCGGGCGAGGGTGCTGCGGGCGGCGGTAGCGTCGCTGTCCAGCAGGTCGCGGCAGCGGTCGATGCCGTAGGTGAGCTCGAAGAGCTGGCGCCCCATGCGGTCGTGGATCTCGCCGGCGACCCGTTTGCGCTCCTCTTCCTCGGCATGCATCAGGCGCCAGAGCAGACGGCGCGCCTTGTCGCGCTCGGCGCGGGCGAGCCGCGAGCTCTCGCGAGCCTCGCGACTGAGCAGGCTGCCGATCAACGTCGAGAACAGAAGGTAGAAGACGCGCAGGACGAGGTCGCTGGGCGCACCGTCCGGCGCCGGGGCCACGACGAAGAGCACGGCCGACAGGAGCGCATGCCACGCGAACGCCACGAACGTCTCGCGTACGCCGAAGCGCATCGCGGTCGCGGGGATGGTCAGGTAGAAGTAGGGGTAGAAGTCGCTCTCGATCCCGCCGGTCACGAGGCAGATGGCGGTCACGATGAGCGCGTCGCCGGCGGTACTGGCGATCGCGGTCCGGCGGATCGACGCCGTGCGCCGCGCCAGCCGATGGGTCGCGACGGCGTAGGCGACGCACGCGGCGTAGACGCCGTAGACGATCCCGGGCGCCGCCGTCGGCTCGGCGTGCTGGAGGATGAGGAGCCACGACGCGATGCCGAGCCAGCGCAGGCGCGCGACCACGGCTTCGGTCCGCCGCAGATGGTCGAGCTCCGCCGCGCGGTCGTCGATCGTGACGGGATCCGCCTGCACGCGCTCCGCTTAGCAGTCTCCGGGCGGCCCGCGCCATTGCACGTCGCGACGTTACGGCGCGACGCCGGCGCATCGGCCGCGTCGACACCGCGCGTCGTCGATCCGCGCGCGAATTCGCGCGCGCCGCGTCGTTGACTCCGACACGCGAGCTGGACTACCTCCAGGGCTCCGCCGACGCGCTTCCCCAGCGCTGCCGTGATGCTCTCCAGGCGGGAAGATTCCTCGAATGCGTCGCACTGTCGCCCTCACGGCTCTCGCCCTCGTCCTCGGTCTCACGGTCGCCAGTGATGGTCTGGCCGCGATCCGGCGCGCGCCGACGCGTGCAGCGGCCGTCTTTCCGCGGATCGTCCGCGAGGACTTCGTCCGCCGCCTCGCCGCCAAGGCTCCGCCGGCCATCGAAGTGGAGCCGGTACGCGACTACCGGCCGCCGTGTTGCTTCGAGGCGACGGCGACCAGCACGTGTCGCGTCGACGCGGACGACGACGGCATGTGTTGGGTCGATGCCGGCGACGGCTGCGGACCCGCGCCGACGGAGGGGGAAGCGGTGGCGTACTGGCCGGAAGGCGCGCGCCTCATGACCGCGTCCGGCTCCGCCTGGGGCGAGGTGTCGCGTGAAGAGCAGCGCCGTGCCATCCGCGAGATCCTGGGCGTGCTCGCCGAGCGCCAGCCGGCGAAGCCGGTCGGGCTGGTGGCGTACGCGGTCGGCTACGTCGAGTCCGGATTCAACCCGACGGCGGAGCACCCGCGCACGAAGGCGTGCGGCCTCTACCAGTTTCTGAGCGGCACCTGGCGCGATTTCGCGCGCGCCGACGTCGCCGAGGACCCAACCGCGTGTCGCAACCCGCGCGAGAACGCCTCGGCGGCCGTGACGTTCCTCTCGGAGCTCTACGACCGGCATCTCGCGACGATCGTCGAGCAGACGCCCGGATGGGAGACGCTCAGTGAGTGGGATCGGCTGACGTCGATCTTCGTCGGCCTGTACTCGTTGCACAACTACGGGCCGAACGATCCCCGTTGGCAGCTGCCGGAGAACGGCGCACGCCAGATCGCGCTCATGCACGTCGGGATCTTGAAGGACTTCTACGACAGTCTCGAGGGCGAGCTGCGGCGCGGGGCCCCCCGCGCCCGCCCCGCAAAGCGCCGGCGCTGAG
>CAZWAX010000105.1:0-15209 GCA_964631985.1 uncultured Polyangiaceae bacterium
GTCAGGGTGGGGTCGCGCGCGGGGCCCAGGTGGCGGCCGCGTACGGGGCGCCGGAGGCGGGGGCCAAGCCCGATCCGCTGAAGACCGCGGCGATCGCCGCCGGCATCCCGTGCGACCAGCCGCCGAGCTACAAGCCCGACGCGGTGCGCGCCGACATCGCCGCGCTCGCGCGCGAGCTGATCGTGCTCGCCTACGTCACGCTGATCGTGCCGGAATCGGTCATCGCGATCCCGAGCAAGGGCGCGATTTGCTTTCATCCTTCGATGTTGCCGCGGCGGCGCGGCGGGAGCGCCATCAACTGGACCCTCATCGAGGGCGACGCGAAGGCGGGCGTGACGGTGTTCTGGACCGACGCCGGCATCGACACCGGGCCGATCCTGTTGCAGCGCGAGATCGAGATCGGTCCCGACGATAGTGCCGGCTCGCTCTATTACCAGCGCATCTTCCCCGCCGGCGTCGACCTCGTGCTGGAGAGCGTCGCCTTGATCGACGCCGGGCGCGCCCCCCGCCTCGTCCAGGACGAAAGCCTCGCCTCCTACGAGCCGCTCTGTCGCGACGCACACGCGGCGATCGATTGGACGAAGCCGGCGCAGCGCGTGCACGACCTGATCCGCGGCTGCGATCCCCAGCCCGGTGCGTTTACCACCGTGGGCGACAAGCGCCTGCGGCTCTACGAGAGCCGCCGCGCCGAGGGCCGGGGCGCGCCGGGCACCGTCCTCGCGCTCGGACCCGATGGCGTCACGATCGCGACCGCCGACGGCGCCATCCGCGCGGGCAAGGCCCGCATCGACGGCACGAAAGACAAGCTCGCTGCGGCCGACGCCGCCGGAGCGCTCGGCATCAGCGTCGGCAGCCGCCTCGGCTGAACGGAGCCAATGGTGGCAGCCGGCGACCGTAGGAGCGATCCCGGACCCACCCGCCGGCGATACCTCTAGATTCAGAAGAGAGCGATCACAGCTCCGGGCACACCATGATGCGCACCGGGTTGCCTTGCTTCTGCTCGAGCCGTCGGACGCCTTCGTTGATTTCCGCGAGCGGCAGCCGCGCCGAGATCGACCCGGAGAGGTCGAGCTTGCCGCTGGCGACCAGGCGCACGAGCCGCGTCACGTCCTCGCGCCGATAGCCGAGCGAGCCGAGCACCGCGTGATTGAAGACGCTGAAGATCGCGGTCGGCAGGATCGTGATCGGCTCGGCCCCGATGCCGACCAGCACGGCGCGTCCGCCGCGCGCGAGACACGCCTCCGACGCACTGATGCTGCTCGGACGCCCGACCAGCTCGATGGCGAGATCCGCGCCTTCGCCGCCGGTGAGCTCGCGGATCCGCGCCGCCGGGTCGCCGTCGCGCGCATCCACCACGTGATCGGCGCCGAGGGTCCGGGCGCGCTCGAGCGCGGCCGGGAGCACGTCGACGGCAATGATCTCGCCGGCGCCGGCGAGGCGCGCGATCTGCACCGCGTGCGTGCCGAGCCCGCCGACCCCGAAGATGGCGACCCGCTCGCCGGCGCGGAGCGCCCCGCGCACGACGACGGCATGGAAGGGCGTGCCGACGGCATCGGCGAGGATCGCGCCTTCCTCCCACGGGATCGACTCGGGAAGGCGCACGAGCGAGTGCGCCGGAAACGTCAGGTACTCGGCGAAGCCGCCGTGGTAGTCGACGCCGACGATCCGCGGCGAGAAGCAGGCCTCGAGGTCGCTCTGTCGGCACGGCCGGCAGGCGCCGCAGGTCTTGCCCGGCACGGTTGCGACGACGCGCTCGCCGACCTGCCAGTCGCAGACGCCAGCCCCGAGCTCGACGATCTCACCCGACGCCTCGTGGCCCGGCACGAGCGGATGCGGCATGTGCGGGCTCCGGATCTCGCCCGCGAAGATGTGGAGATCCGAGGCGCAGATGCCGCACGCTTTCACCTTGATGAGCGCTTCGCCGGACGCGGGCGTCGGCGTCGGGACGTCCTCGATGCGGAGCGGCTCGTGGGGAGCGTAGAAGAGGGCGGCTTTCATGCGCGCGACCATAAAAGCACCGTCGCGCGATATGCAACCGCGGCGCGCTCGCGGGTCAGCTCGCCGCGCCGTCCGCGCTCACCGGCTCCGAGCGCGAGCTGACCCCGAGCCGACTACACGAACGCGCGCGGCTGCCCGGTCGCCTCGATGACCGACATCCAGAGGTCGCCGCTCACGTCGACGCGCTTGCGGTTGCGGGTCGCGAGCGCCATCGGCACGTGCACGAAGCGGCCGTGCCAGCGGCCGATCAGGAGCTCGGTGTTGCCGGCCATCGCGGCGTGGACGGCGTTCCGCGCCATGTTCCAGCAATACACGCTGTCGGACGGCGTCGCCGGCACGCTCCGGATCGTGTAGCTCGGATCGAAGTACTTGAGCGTCACCTCGCGCCCCGCGCGCCGGCAATGCGCGACGATGCGCTCGCGGAGAAACGGCCCGACGTCCTCGAGCTTGGCGTTGCCGCTCTTGTCGGTGCCGTTGCTCGCGCCGGCGTCGCCCATCAGCGTCTCCGCGACGCCTTCCGCGACGACCACGACGGCGTGGCCCTTGCGGGCGTGCCCCCGGACGCGGTTGGCGAGGACGCCGCGCTCGCCGTCGAGGTGCGCCTCGATCTCCGGAATCAGCACCAGGTCGACGTCGGCCGAGGCGAGCGCCGCCTGGCAGGCGACGAACCCGGAGTGGCGGCCCATCAGCTTCACGAGCCCGATCCCGTTGTGCGCGCCCATCGCCTCGACACGCGCGCTCCGCACCACGTCGACGGCCGCCGAGTAGGCGCTCTCGAAGCCGAAGCTCCGGTCGATGAAGTGGATGTCGTTGTCGATCGTCTTCGGGACACCGACGACGGCGATCTTGAGGCCGCGGCGCTCGATCTCGGCCGTGAGCTGCATGGCGCCGCGGATCGTACCGTCGCCGCCGATCACGAACAGGATGCCGATGCCGTTGGCTTCGAGGTGGTCGATCACCTCGGCGGGATCCTGCGAGCCGCGCGACGAGCCGAGGATCGTGCCGCCCTGATGGTGGATGTGCGCCACCGACTCGGCACTGAGCCCGAGCGGCTCGTGGCCGAAGCGCGAGATCAAGCCTTCGTAGCCGTAGCGGAACCCGAGAATGCGCCGGATGCCGTAGCCCCGCGCCAGCTCGAGCACGAGCCCGCGGACGACGTTGTTGATGCCGGGGCAGAGACCGCCGCACGTCACGATGCCGCAGGCGAGCGTGCGGGGATCGAAGAAGATCTTGTTGCGCGGACCGGCGAGCTCGAACGCCGGCAGCGCGGTCGCCTGGGACGCGTTCGTGCGCAGCACCGACAGGCGATCGTCGACGAGCACCTTTTCGGCCGCGCCGACGAATGCGACCGCGCTCTCGCCCAGATGCCCGACGACGGGCGAGGGCAGGAGGCACTTGCCGAGATCCTTGATGGCGACGTCCGCCGCGGTGATCGCGCCGGCGAGAGCGGTCGAGCCGGAGAGCGTGACCGCCGGAGCGTCGCCATTGCTCGCTACGACCGCGACGCTCATGCCCGCTGCGTACGCCGCGGGTCGGCGACTGTCAAAGGAGAACGTCGGGTTTCAGTCGAGCTCGAGCACGATCAGCAGCTGGCCGGGCTCGATCATGGCGCCCGCGACGACGTGCACTTCCTTCACGCGGCCTTCGCCATCAGCGCTGACGATGGTCTCCATTTTCATCGCTTCTAGGACGACGAGCGGATCGCCCGGCGTCACGGTCTGGCCGACCTCCACGCGGACGGCGAGCACCTTGCCCGGCATCGGCGCGGTGACCCGCGGAGAGCGGACACCGCCGCCGGCGCCACCCGTGCGCGCGTCGTCGCCGGCGACGCAGCGATGGATCTCGCCGTCGATCGCGATCCACACCGTGTCGCGATCGCGGACGACGGTCGCGGCCACGGTGTGCCCGTCGCGGGTCACCCGCCACGTCGTCCCGCTGCGCGTGAGGGCGAGCGTCAGGCTGGCGTCGTCGACGCGGGCGGTGAGCGCGTCGTCCCGCCCGTGCGCCTCGACGGTGTGGGTGCGGCCGTCGAGTACGACGGTCTTCCGGACGCTCATCGCGGACCCGTTCCGGGGCGCCATGCGCCGAGCGCTTCCCATGGGCTCGGCAGGGCAGTGCTCGTGGCGCCGTCGTCGCGGCGGGCCGGACCGGCGAGCGCCAACGCAGCGAGGACGGCCGCCGTGTCGCGGTGGGTCCCGGCGGGTGGCGTCCACCCGGCGAAATGCTCGGCCAGGAACTCGGTGTGGGTCGTGCCGGCGGCGAAGGCGGGGTGCGCAATCACGGCCTGCAGGTAGTCGCGATTGGTGACGACCCCGAGCAGCACCGTCTCGCGGAGCGCGGCCAGCATGCGCGTTCGCGCCTCCTCGCGCGTCGCCCCGAAGGTCGAGAGCTTGGCGAGCAGCGGATCGTAGTCGACCCCGATGCGACTGCCCGCGACGATGCCGGAGTCGAACCGCACCCACGCGCCGCTCGGCTCGCCGAGCACGTGTACCGTACCGGTCGCTGGCAGGAACCCGTGCGCGGGGTCCTCGGAATAGAGGCGGCATTCGATCGCATGTCCGCGCGTCGCAACCGCGTCGAACGACAGCCGCTCGCCGCGCGCCACCAGGATCTGCTCGCGTACGAGATCGAGACCCGTGATCCACTCCGTCACCGGATGCTCGACCTGCAGGCGCGTGTTCATCTCGAGGAAGTAGAAGCGGCCCTGCTCGTCGAGCAGGAACTCGATCGTGCCGGCGCCGACGTAGTCGACCGCCGCGGCCGCCCGGATGCCGGCATCGGTCATCGCCGCGCGCAGCGTCGCGTCGACGGCGGGCGAGGGCGACTCCTCGACGATCTTCTGATGGCGGCGCTGGATCGAGCATTCGCGCTCGCCGAGGTGCACGACCGTCCCGTGGGTATCGGCGAAGACCTGCACCTCGACGTGCCGCGGACGCTCGAGATAGCGCTCGAGGTAGATGCGGCCGTCACCGAACGCCGCGGTCGCTTCGCGCGCGGCGCCCGCGACGGCTTCCGGCAGCTCCTCGACGCGGCGGACGATGCGCATGCCCTTCCCGCCGCCGCCGGCCGCCGCCTTGATCACGACGGGGAAGCCGAGCGACGTCGCCGCGGTCGCGAAGGCCGCGGGATCGGGCGGCAGCACGACCGTCGCCGGCACGACCGGCACACCCGCTTGTTCCATCAGCGTGCGCGCCGCGACCTTGTCGCCCATGGTCGCGATCGCCTGCGGTGGGGGCCCGATGAAGGTCAGCCCGGCATCGTTCACCGCCGCGGCGAAGCGGGCGTTCTCGGCGAGGAAGCCGTACCCGGGGTGGATGGCGTCGGCGCCGGTCGCGGCCGCCGCGGTGAGCAGCTTGTCGATCGCCAGATAGCTCTCCCGGGCGGGTGCCGGGCCGATCGCCACGGCCTCATCGGCGAGGCGGACGTGCAGCGCGTCGGCGTCGGCCTCGGAGTAGACGGCGACGCTGCCCACCCCCATCGCCCGACACGTGCGGATGATCCGCACCGCGATCTCGCCGCGGTTGGCGATCAGGACTTTTCGGACGGCGGGCATCGGCGGGCGTCTCTACCACGCGACGTCCGGGCACGCACGGCCCGCCGGCGCCGGGTCGTGTCTCGGTTCGATGCCCGCGCGCCCGCTGCCCCCGTCCAGAGATCGCCCCGTGACGACGCGCGCTCGGCGGCGAGCTGCCGCCGCGTTCGGATGTCGCGGAGCCGTCCATCGGTCCGGCACGCTTGCGGCGGCGGATCGGAATCCGATAGCGCGATGTGATGCGGACGCAGCCGCGATCCGACGGCCGCCACACGGGCTTGGTGCGGCGTTTCGCGCCGGTGTTGCGCGGGATGGTGACGGAGCCCGCCTCGCCGGCCGACGAGGCCCGCCAGCTCCTGCTCCGGGTACTCCGCGGCGAGATCGGCGCCGTGCCGCCGGAGCCGCTCGTCGGAGCGCCAGCGAGTGTGGCGCTCCCCGCCGCCGGCGTGCTCGGCGTCCTGCAGTACGAAGCGGAGTCGCTCGCGATCCTCGTCCGCTTCCGGCCCGCCGCCCACGGCGAGATCGTATCCACGGCCCTGCGCGTCATTCCCCGCGTGTCGCCGGCGACGGCTCTAGCGCATCGTACCTGGGTCATGGCGATGGTCGATGCCTTGTGCCGCGGCAGACACCGCGATCTGCTCGGGCCGTTCGTGCGCTCCCTGCAGGGCGCCGGCCACTTCGAGATCGTCGATGCGATCCGCCGTTCCGACGCCGGTGCGCACCTCGGTGCGGCGGACCGCCGGCTGCTCGACGCGCGCGCCGCGTGGTGGCGCGGAGCGTACGACGACCTCAGGGCGCTCTGCGAGCGGCCGCCCACCGACCGCACCGTGGCCGCCGAGGCCGACCTGCTCGCGGCGATCGCCTGTGGAGCGGCGGGCCGGATCGACGCCGGGCTCGCCGCGCTGGAGGTGATCCACGGCCAGGACGATCCGCAGCTGCGCGACCTCGCCAGCCGCTGGAGAGCCGAGCTCGTGGTGCGCCGCGGTCGCCGGCCAGCGCGGGGAGCACGATCGTGGCGGCGGTTGCTCCGATCCATGCTCGACCGGCACCGGACGGCGTCGGCGGAGCAGGCCGCGGTGCGGGAGGCAACCGACCATCCGGCGCTCCGGCTGGTGACCTGGATCACGATGCTTCGGCAGCCCGACGACGGCCGGCGCGAGGTCGTGCGCGATTTTCACGAGTGGGTCATCGCCGGCCTGCAGCGCGCGGGCGTCGCCGGCATCGGACCGCTCGTCGCCGAATGGCGCCGGGACGGTCGCGAGGAGGCGCTGTGGGGGATCATCGACTTGTTCGGCGGCAACCGCAGCGAACCGTGCACCGTCGTCGAGGACGGGCGGCTCCGTGCGCTGGACCTGCGCACGGCGCGACAGGAGGCGGTCGCGATACAGCGGTGCCTTCGACGCGTGGGGCTGGAGGCGACCCTGTGTGCGCTCGCGGAGCTCGCGGCCGAGTGGCCGCGGCTGGTCGTCTTCCGCACGTACCACGCCGAGCTGCTGCTGTGGGCCGGCCGTTACGAAGAGGCGGCGGCAGCGTTCGACGAGGTACGGCGCACGAGCGTCAATCGTTGGGCACAGGTCGGTCTCGGGGCCGCCCTGGCCGATCTGGGCCAGCCGGCGGAGGCCGAGCGTGTCTGGGACGAGGGACTACGCGTCCATCGCGGCGCGCTCTCGGGCGAGGCGTCGCTCGTGTATCGCGCCGAGGTCGCGATCGGCGCGGGACGCCTCGACGTGGCCGACGAGCTGCTGCGCCGGGTGTTGGGTGCGAAGCCCACCCGGCTGCGCGGGAGGCTCCTCGCGGCCGAGCTCGCCTGGTTGCGCCGCGACCCCGCGGCGGGCCGTGCGGAGCTCCTCGAGGCCGCGGTCCTCTGTCCGGCCCTCGCCGATGCCGCGGGGCCGCTCGCGCTCGCCGACCTGCTGCACGATTCCGCGGTCGGTGAGCAGCGCGACGCCGCGATCGCGCGCTGCCGTTCGCTGGGCGCCGCCCTGCGCGGCAACGCCTCGTCGTGGCTCTTCACGTGGTACGACCCGGCGGGCACGATGCACGCCTTCACGTATGCCCGCTCGGACGATATCGAGCTTGCCCTCGACCGCTTCGAACGCATCGCCGACGGGGCGCCTCCGGCCGACCGCCGCCATGACGTCGCACCGAGGTTTTGACCGTCAGTCGAGGGCGCAGACGTCCCAGTTGCCCGACGGGTAGGCGATGCTCGTGTCGCACGTCGAGCTCGTCACGACAGGCCTGCGTGACGCGAAGACGTCGGCGCAGGGATTCAGGCCGCAGAACGCCGCCGTGCCATTGCCGGTCACGGTCGACCCGCTGAGGTGGAGCGCCGGGCCCGGGGTGGTGTTCGCACTTATCCCGAAGGCCCCGTTGTTCGTGATGGTGCTGTTGGAAATGAACAGACCCTTGCCCGCGACGCCCAAGCTTAGGCAGTCCGAGATCGTCCCGTTGGTGAGAGAGAGCCGCGTGAAGGACCAGATGCCGTAATTGAAGCCCGTGATGGTGACGTCGTGGACGATGGGGCGAAAGCCGCCGATGCCTCGACTCGTGTTGCCGTTGGCTACGATCGTGCCGCCGAAGACCTCGCAGCGATTCCTCGAGCATGGCCGCCCGTTGGCCCCGCACGTCAGCGCGTTGCACAGGACGCCGTTGTAGCCTCCGGTGAGAGTGAATCCTCGGAGGTCGAGCTTGCTGTTGTTCCCGAGGTACACGGCCGCTCCGTTGTCGAAGTAGCCGACGTTCGCCGGTCCGCCCTCGAAGCCGGTGCAGTCGAGGTCGCTGCTGAGGTAGCCGAGGGTTCTCGGCGGGACGACCTGGCCGCACGTGGTGACGGCGACCTCCGGCAGCGGACGGGCCGCGTGCGCCGATGGCGTGAGCAAAGTCAGCAGGAGAGCAATCGCGAACGGGAGAGCGCGAGACATGGCAACCTCCGGGCGCGGACGGCACGCCGGTCCGAGGACGTAGGGGTTTCGTCGAGAACGGCACTACGGCGGCTTCGCGACCCGCCTGCGCTTCGGATACCGCGCCGCGCGCCAGGCGGGCAAGCGATTTCTGCTCCGCTGCTCCACCCAACGCCGGTCCCGGGTGCCGTGAATCGGTGCGCGGACGTCGAGAGGGTTCACCGAGCCGAAGGGTGAGGCGGTCGTGGATCGCACTGCTCGCCGATACCCTCGACATGCATGGCGACCCGGCGGACCGGTTCATCGTGGCGACGGCATGGAGTCGGGGCGCGTCGGTAGTGACGAAGGATCGGCTGATCCGCAGTCAACGCGTCGTCAAGGCGATCTGGTAGCTCCGACCTGCGCTGATTCCCTGCTCGACGGGGCTGCGAGTCGAGCGCGGGCGCAGTGAGAGCGTAGGTGGTCGGCGGTAGAGGATCGACGCGGAAGGGATCGGCGACGATCCTCCCCGTCGCAAGCGCTGACGCGTGGAGCATGGTTCCCGGGCGTCAGCGCGACGCCATCGACCACGGAGGGATTCCATGCTTCTGAGGCGCGTCAGTGCAGCTGCAAGCCGATCAGCTTCAGCCGGTGCGCGATGTCGTCGAACGTCGACTGCAGGAACTGGTTCGCCGGGCCGAACGGTGAGCCGGTCATGTGGTGGAAGAGCCGCCACAGGTCGCCCACGAAGTCCTCGATCCGGCGGCGCTCGGCGGCGCTCACGTTCTTGAACTTGTCGGCCAGGTAGATCACGCCGAAGCCGGCATGGCGCGACTCGTCGCGCAGCACGAGGCCGATCAGATCACGCAGCAGCGGGTCGGGGCTGTCCTTCTGGAAGCGCTGGAAGAGGCCGACCGCGATCCCTTCGAGGAAGATCTGCATGCCGACGATCTTCTCGCCGTAGTGATCGGAGTCGAGCAGGCGGTGGACCAAGTCCTCGAGGGCCGGATTCAGCGGCGCGTCGTGCCCGAGCTTGTCGAGGTATTTCCCGAACACCTCGACGTGGCGGGCCTCGTCGATCACCTGACCCGCGAGGCAGAGCTTGGTCTCCATCTCCGGCACCTGGTTCAGCAGCTGGGCGCAGAGGGCCAGCGCCGCCTGCTCGCCGAGAAAGAGTTGCGTGAACGTGAAGGCGCGCTGCTGGCCGCGGAGATGATCGAAGTCTTCGCGCGAGTACGCTCGCTGCACCATCGCGTACTCTTCCTCCGAGAAGTTCTGCACGGGACGCGTCCAGTCGATCTCGGTCGAGGCGTTCCATTGGTACGCCTTCAGCTTCTCGTAGAGCTCGGCTTCGGCGGGGATCTCGACGGTCAGGCGGCGGTGCCAGGTGGGCCGGGTTGCGTGCATGCGAACCGTTAGAGCCGCCGCCCCGCGGTCGAGTCAATCGACCCGGCCGACGGCGCCGTCGAGCCATTGCACCGTCGCGTCGGCGAGCTCGGCGGCGACGTCGGCGACGGTGCGGCCGGCGACCTTGTGTCCGTGGTCGCCGCCTTCGAGGCGGTGCCGGGTCGAGCCGGGGAGCTCGGCGAGCGTACGGGCGAGGAGCGTCGGGTCGGCGAAGGGATCGCGCGTGCCCTGCAGGAAGAGCATCGGCGCCATGATGCGCTCGAGGTGCGCGGTGCGCAGGCGCTCCGGCTTGCCCGGCGGATGCAGCGGATACGCGAGCAGCACGAGCCCCGCACAGGCGACGCCGCCGGCGACGACGTGCGTCGCCATGCGTCCGCCGTACGAGCGGCCTCCGAGCAGCAGGCGTGTGGTTTCCGGCTGCAACGCCGCGGCGACGTCGCGCCAGCACTCCTCGTCGCGTGTCTGCGGCCCGGGCGTCTTCTTGCCGGCCTCGACGTAGGGCAGGTTGAAGCGTACGACGCGCATGCCGCGTGCCGCGATCGCCTCGGCGTAGGCGACGAGCGACGGCGTCTCGAACGTGCCGCCGGCGCCGTGGGTGAGGGCCAGCAGGGTGTCGCCGCCCTCGCCGTGCCAGGCCGCGGAGACCGTGCCGCCGCGCCAAGGGAGACGCGCCCGCGTCACGACGGTGCCACCACGACGTCTTCGCGCACCGGCGGCGCGGCGAGCATCCGCCGGCGCAGGGCCAGCGCGATGGCGAGCGAGAAACACGCGGCGAGCACGCCGGACAGGAAGGGGGCCGAGGCGCCGAGGCGCGCGAAGAGGAACCCGCTCCACACCGGCCCGACGCTGCGCGCCGCGCCGCCGGCCGACTGCGCGAAGCCGAGCACGGCGCCTTGCTGGGTGGGACTGGCATGCTGCGACGCGAGGCTCGCGAGGGTGGGATTGGTGAGCCCGGCCCCGAGCCCGGCGAGCGCGACGCCGACCACGAGCAGCGTCGGTGAGTGCGCCGATCCGATCGCCGCCATGCCGAGCCCGATCGCCATCGTCCCGCCGACCAGCACGTTCACCGACGCGTATCGGCGCGACAGCTTGCCGATGGCACCGCCCTGCACGAGCAGCGCCATCAGGCCGTAGAGGCCGAAGAGGTGGCCGACCTCGATCGCCGTCCAGCCGAGCCGCGCGTCGGCGAGGAGCGCCAGCGATACCTGCACGTTCGTCATGCAGATGAAGGTGAGGAAGTAGATCGCCATGACCGCGAGGATCGCCGGGTCGACGAGGGCGCTGCGGAGCGAGCGCCGCGACGTTGCCGGACTCTCCTCGCTCGCCGTGCGCCGGCGGGTCTCCGGCATCAGGAAGTACACGCCGAGGAAATCGAGAAAGGCGAGCAGGCCGGCGGCGAGCGGCGGCGCGTTGGGATGCAGATGGCTGATGGCGCTGCCGAGCACCGGACCGATCACGAGGCCGAGCCCGATGCCGGCGCCGACCCGTCCCATGCCGGCGGCGCGGTCCCGACCCGTCGTGACGTCGGCGACCGCCGCCTGGCACGCGGCGAGATTGCCCGCCGTCGTCCCGGCGAGGATGCGCGAGGCGAAGAGCAGCGGCAGCCACGCCTGCTCCGCGGCGATCGCGAAGACCACCATCGCGATCGCGTTGCCGAGGAGGCTCGCGAGGATGATCGGACGGCGGCCGTAGTGATCGGAGAGCCGTCCGAGGATCGGCGTCGCGATCATCTGCGTGAAGGCGAACGTGCCGAGCAGCAGGCCGACGACCTCCGCCGAGCCGCCCATCGACTGTACGTAGAAGGGCAAGAGCGGGATCACGATCCCGAAGCCGACCATGTCGAGGAGCACCGTGACGAAGACGAAGAAGAGGACGCGGGACGGCATCGTGCGTCGGGGGCCGTATCATGGACGGGCGGGTGGCGCGA
Organism: uncultured Polyangiaceae bacterium; assembly: GCA_964631985.1. Taxonomy (GTDB): domain Bacteria; phylum Desulfobacterota; class Binatia; order UTPRO1; family UTPRO1; genus UTPRO1. The sequence continues at coordinate 11,744 of CAZWAX010000105.1, forward strand.
CGGCGAGCCTGGCGATGGTGTGGTGGTCAGCTCGCGATGGGGCCGGTGGCGCGGACGGTGGGGGGGACGTCGCCGGGCCCTCCGCGCTTGCCGCGCGTGGTTCGGGCTGACCCTCGGTTGGGGGCCGGCGCCGCGCTCACGCACGTTGCCGGACCCGGCGACGTCCCCCCCACCGTCCGCGTACGAACGCCGCAGCGAGCTGACCACCAACCGTCGACGGGGCGACGACGTGCCAACGATTGCTCGATAGCGCGAGTCAGGATCCCCGCGATGCCGCGGCGCGTGCATGACGGGCTCCGCCGAGGTGTGTTAGGGGGCCGCATGGGAAAATTCGCAGTCGTCGGCGCCGGAGCGTGGGGCACGGCGCTCGCCGCGCACTCGGCACGTCTCGGCCACGAAGTGATGCTGTGGGCGCTCGAGGCCGAAGTGGCCGACGAGGTCTCTACCCGTCACAGCAACACGATCTACCTTCCCGGATTGCCGCTTCCCGAGAGCCTGCGGGCCACCTCCGACGTCGCGCAGGCCGTCGCCGGCGCCGAGGTCGTGATCCTGGTGCCGCCCTCGTCGCACCTCCGCTCGGTCGTGACCAAGGTGGCCCCGACCCTCGGCGCGGAGACGATCGTCGTGGTCGCGACCAAAGGCATCGAGGAGGGCAGCCTGAAGCTGATGTCGGAGGTCGTCGCCGAGACCGCGCCCGAGCTCGAGGAGCGCTTGGTGTTCCTCTCCGGTCCGAGCTTCGCGAAGGAGGTGGCGCGCGGTTTGCCTACCGACGTCGTGGTCGCCTCGGAGGGCATGACCGCGGCGCACACGGTCCAGGCGCTCATCCACGCCCCGAACTTCCGCACCTATGCCAGCGCCGATCCGATCGGCGTGCAGGTCGGCGGCGCCATCAAGAACGTGCTGGCGGTCGCGACCGGCGCCTGCGACGGGCTCGCGTTCGGCGACAATGCGCGCGCCGCGGTCATCACGCGCGGTCTCGCCGAGATGACCCGCCTCGGCGTCGCGCTCGGCGCCAATCCGCTCACGTTCCTCGGCCTCTCCGGCGTCGGCGACCTCGTGCTCACCTGCGCCGGCGACCTCTCGCGGAACCGCACGCTCGGCAAGCAGCTTGCGCTCGGCGTCGACCCCAAGGCCTACCTCGCGAGCCAGCGCTCGGTCGCCGAAGGATTCTCGACCTCGGCGGCGGCCCACGCGCTCGCGCAGAAGATCGGGGTCGAGATGCCGATCACCGAGAACGTCTACGAGGTGCTGCACCGGGGGCGGCCGCTCAAGGACGCGGTGAAGACGCTCCTCGAGCGCACGTCGAAAGACGAGCTCGCCGGGATCGGTTGATCGATCCGATTTCGGCCCCGTGCGCTCGTCTTCCGCGCGGTCAACGAAATTCGTCGCCGCGGGGGCGATGACTCAGGACCCGGTGGCGAGGCCGATCGGGCAACTGACGCCCGTCCCGCCGATGCCGCAATAGCCGCCCGGATTCTTCGCCAGGTACTGCTGATGGTAGTCCTCGGCGAAGTAGAAGGCCGGGGCCGGCGCGACGTCGGTGCTGATGGTGCCGTGGCCGGCCGCCATGAGGGCGCGCTCGTAGGCGGCGCGGCTCTTCTCGACCGCCTGGCGCTGCGTGTCGTCGTACCAGTACGCCGCGGAGCGGTATTGCGTGCCGACGTCGTTCCCCTGCCGCATGCCCTGGGTCGGATCGTGGCTCTCCCAGAAGACCGTGAGGATCTCCTCGAAGGTCACGACGGCGGGATCGAACACGACGCGGACGACCTCGGTGTGCCCGGTCATGCCCGAGCACACCTCTTCATAGGTGGGATTCGGCGTGTGACCGCCGGCGTAGCCGACCGCGGTCACGAACACGCCGGGGAGAGTCCAGAACTTGCGCTCGGCGCCCCAGAAGCAGCCCATCCCGAAGAGCGCCTGCGCCATGCCCGCCGGGTACGGCCGCCGCATCGAGTGGCCGTTCACGTAGTGGGTCGGCGCGAGGGCCAGCGGCTCGGCCCGGCCGGGGAGGGCTTCGGCGGCGGTCGGGATGCGGAGCGGCTTGGCGAGACGGAGCATGGTGGCACCTCCAGCGCATCCGGCGACAGATGCGTCGGGGCGCATCTTAGGCGTGTGCCCGGGCGCGTCAAATGCCGTACGGCATCGCGCGGCAGCTGCGGCTTCAGAAAGCCGGCGATCCTGTCGATACGTCGTGCGGGCGCGTGGTGTTCATCCCGGTCGGACACGACGTCGACGGCCTGCGACGCTGGCCGATCGTCACCTTTGCGATCATCGCGGTCTGCGCCGTCGTGTTCGTCGCCGCCGGCAGGAGCGCCCCCGCGAATACCGATCTCGTCGTCGAACGCTTCGATGCCGCGGCGGAGTACTACTTCGAGCATCCCGAGCTCGACGCCCACCCGCTGCTGCGCCGCTGGATCGAAGGCGCGATCGATGCGGAGGATCCGGAGGTCCAGGCCGACCTTCGCGCCTACCTCGAGCGCGACGCCGAGTCGACGCCGCTGCAGGACGTCCGCCAGGCGAAGCTCGAGGAGCTCACCGCGGCTTGGCTCGCGGTGCTCCGCGAGGGCTCGGCCGGCCGATACGGGCTGATCCCGAGCGAGGTCGTGCCCGAGCGATACCTCACGCATCTCTTCGTGCACGCGGACGTCTGGCACCTCGTCTTCAACATGCTCTTCCTCTACCTGTCCGGGCCCCTCATCGAGGACGTCTGGGGCCGGCCGTTCTTCCTGCTGTTCTATCTCGGCGCCGGCCTGCTCTCGTCGTGGCTCTTCGTGCAGCAGTATCCCGAGCTTTCGATCCCGCTGATCGGTGCCTCGGGTGCGGTCGCCGGTGTGCTGGGCGCGATGCTCGTCCGGCATCCGCAGACGCGCATCCGCATTCTCTGGTTCTGGGGCTTCGTCGTGCGCCGGTTCTCGATGCCGGCGTGGGTGGTGTTGCCGGTCTGGGGCGCCGGCGAGCTGATGTGGGCATACGTCATGGACTACGCCGCGCCCGATTCCGGAGGCGGGGGTGTCGCGCACTGGGTGCACGTGTACGGATTCCTCTACGGGGTGAGCGTCGCCGGCATGATCCAGATGCTCGGGCTCGAGCGCGTGCTCGCGCCGCGGGCGCCCGGCGACGGGGATCACGCGGTGTTGCGCGCGGTCGAACGCGCGCTCGCCCGCGACCGTCGCGAGGAGGCGTGGAAGCTGCTCGTGCCGTACGTCGCGACGACGCCCGCCGATGACGATGCCGCGCTTGCGTTCTGGGACCTCGCCAAGACGCTCGGCCGGTCGCGGGAAGCCGCCCCCGTGCTCGTCCGGGTGATTCGCGCCGAGCTCGCCGCGAACGACGCCGAGGACGCGCTCGCGCACTTCGACGACCTGCGCACGCAGCTGCCCGGCGTCGTCGTCGAGACCGAGCTCGCGGCCCGGCTCGCGTCGGCGCTCGGGCACATCGGGCACGGACCAGAGGCCGCCGACCTCGT
>CAZWAX010000106.1:0-15169 GCA_964631985.1 uncultured Polyangiaceae bacterium
CGCGCAGTGCGCCTCGACCCGGCGTCGTCCGCGCGCTGGTTCGACGGCTGGACGCGTGCAAAGCCGGCGGCCGATCGGCCGCCGGTCGCACCCGCGCGCACGTGGCTACTCGCCGTCGGGTGGCGAAGGCACGGATCGATAGATCCGGCCGACGTGCCGGGTTGAGACTCGGCTGGCGGTGAGGGTCAGTCGCCCTTCTGCTTGAACCCTTGGCGACCGTAAGGGTAGCCGAAGGAATGCCGCTGACCGGATCGACCAAAAACGCGCTGCACAGGACTCGGGCGTGCCCCTTCGACACGACAGGTGCGCCCAAGTTCACGTCTACGGAAACATTGTTGACGGCGTCTAGAGAAAAATCACCAGACGGCCATTCGAGGCTGGATGTAAATGGCGAGTGGCCACAGATCTCTTCGCACCCGGTACGGATTTATCCCTACGATTCTGTCTTCTCCCTAAGAACAGGATGCCCGATGGAGCCCAGGTACTGGGCGCGCGTGAGCTCCCTGCCACTCGGCACCCTCCCGGCGTGCAGTCTGGCACCCCGGGGTCGCCTACCGCGCCGCCGGTATCGCGACGGCTACTCGTCGTCTCGCGGCGTCTTCACGTAGCCCGTAGGCGAAAAGGCATGGTAGCGTCCGAGATCGTGAGCCACGCGACCCGCGAACCCGAGGCCGTCCGGGGAGCCATGTCCATCGACCAATGGGCGGAGCTCCCGGAGGACGAGCCCGGCGAGCTCGTGGACGGCTACCTCCAGGAGGAGGAGATGCCGGGTTTGTTGCACGAGATCGTCGTGGCATGGCTCGTCCGCGTTTTGGGGTCCTGGGCGGCGCCACGGGGCGGGATCGTGTTCGGGTCGGAGGTGAAGCTCGCCGTTTCGGCGCGGAGCGGTCGAAAGCCGGACGTCTCGATGTATCTTGCCGGGCACGCGTCGCTGCCGCGCCACGGTGCGGTCCGGGTGCCACCCGACGTCGCAATCGAAGTGGTCTCGCCGACGCCCCGCGACGTCCGACGCGATCGGGTCGAGAAGGTCGACGCCTACGCCGCCTTCGGTGTCCGTTGGTATTGGATCGTCGATCCGGAGCAGCACACCGTCGAGATCCTGGAGCTCGGTGGCGACGGTCGGTATGTGCACGCGCTCGGCGCGACGGGCGGAACGCTCACGACCGTCCCGGGCTGCGACGGCCTCGCCGTGGATCTCGACGACCTGTGGCGCGAGACGGAGAAGCTCGCACCCGCCGACTCGGCGTCGAGGCCCGGCTGATCCAGTACCGACTCAGGAAGTGATCTTCGGTGGCTGTCCCGGCGACGACGAGCGCGAGGTCTTCGACGAGCTGTGTCGGATCGTCGATGAAGCATAGACGGCTACTCTCGCCGCGCGAGCATCGAGAAGGACTAGCCGATCGCTGAAGCGGTCCGGGGCTCGTTCACGGCGGGGTCGCTCGCCCGGGGACGCCGGACGCGCGCCATCGTCTCCTCCAGCACGAGATACGCCGCCGGCACCACGAAGATCGTGAGCACCGTCGAGAAGACCATGCCGCCCGCGACGGCGACGCCGAGCGGGGCACGCAGCTCGCCTCCGGCACCCCCGCCGATCGCGATCGGCAGGATCCCGACGACGGTCGAGATGGCGGTCATCAGGATCGGTCGGAAGCGCGTGACCGACGCTTCGAACGTGGCCGTCTCGATGTCCCGGCCCTGCTCGCGCAACTGGTTCGCGAACTCGACGATCAGGATCGAGTTCTTGGTGACGAGGCCGATCAACATGACGAGGCCGATCTGGCTGAAGAGGTTCAGGGTGTGGCCGGTGAGCCAGAGGGTGGCGAGCGCGCCGGTGAACGAGAGGGCGACGGCGATCATCAACACGGCGGGGTGCCAGACGCTCTCGAACTGGGCCGCGAGCACGAGATAGATGATGACGACGGCGAGGAGATAGGCGAAGGCGAGGGCGTTCCCCGACTCGTAGAAATCCTCCGACTCGCCCGAAAAGGTCAGGCGGTAGCCGGGCGTGTCGCCGATGACCTCGGTGGCGAGCGCCTTCACGCGGTCGAGCGACTCGCCGAGCGGAACGCCGGGCAACAGCGTCGCCGAGAGCGTCGCCGAGCGCAGCCGGTCGAAGTGCGGCAGGCCGCGGGGGGCGGTGGATTCCCGCACGTGCACGACCGACTGCAGGGGAATCAGCTCCGCGTTCTTCCCGCGCACGTAGAGCTCGAGGAGCTCGCCGGGGCGACGGCGATACTCCTCCTCGAGCTGCACCATCACTTTGTAGGTCTCGCCTTCGAGCTTGAACGTCGACAGGTCGAGCCCGCCGAGCATGATCTGCAGCGTCGAGGCGATGGCGCGGACCGACACGCCGAGATCGGCCGCGCGGTTGCGGTCGATGTCGACGACGAGCTGCGGCTTGTTGAGCACGAGGTCGGTGCGGACGTTCACGAAGCCGGGCAGCTCGCCCGCCCGCCGCACGATCTCGTTCGCGTATGTGGAGAGCTGCTGCACGTCGGGGCCTTGGATGACGAGCGACACCGGCGTGGCGTCGAAGCTGGTGCCGAGCGACGGGGGGCTGATCGGATAGGCCAGCATGCCCGCGACGCGATGCAGGCGCGGGTAGAGGCTGCCGATGATCGCCTGCTGCGAGATCGCGCGCTCCTCCCACGGGTCGAGCGTGACGAACATGGCGCCCTGGTTCACGACGCCCGGTCCGACGTTGCCGAGCGCCACGACGGAGAATCCCTTGGCGACGCCCGGGGCTGAGAGCACGATGTCCTCGACCTGGCGCTGGTAGCGGTCGGTGTCGGTGAGGGTGCTGCCCTCGGGCGACTCGGTGATCACCAGGATGTTGCCGCGGTCGGCGGTCGGGACGAACTCGCGCGGCGCCACCTGCAGGAGCCAGAGCCCGAGCGCGAACCACGCCGCGCCGACCACCAGGCAGGCGCGGCGATGCGCCAGCGCCAGGCCGAGCAGGCGGCGGTAGCCATCGGTCAGGCGCTGGAGCCCGTGCTCGAGGCGGCGTTTCAGGCCGTGCTCGGCCGTGGCCGGCCGCACCAGGCGGGCGCACATCATCGGCGCCAGCGTCAGCGCCACGAAGCCCGAGATCGCGACCGCGGACGCGACCGTGACGCCAAACTCGCGGAAGAGGCGGCCGGTCTGGTCGGTGAGGAACGCGAGCGGGAGGAACACGGCGATCACCGAGACGGTGGTGGCGAGGACGGCGAACGAGATCTCCTCCATGCCGCGATGTGCCGCTTCGCGCGGCGGCGTGCCGTCCTCCACCCAGCGGGTCACGTTCTCGAGCACGACGATCGCGTCGTCGACCACGAGCCCGATCGCGAGCGTGAGGCCCATCAGCGTGAGCGTGTTGATCGAGAAGCCGAACAGATCGAGGAACGCGAACGTGCCGATCACCGAGACCGGGATCGCCACCGCCGGCACCAGGGTCGCGCGCAGGCTCCGGAGGAAGAGGTAGATCACCGCGATCACCAGCAGGACCGCCTCGAAGATCGTGCGGGTGACGTCGGCGACGGAGCGGCGGATGAAGGTCGACTGGTCGTAGGCGATGTCCAGTGTCACGTCGGCCGGAAGGTCGCGGCGGAGGTCCTCGACTTCGTGCAAGACCGCGTCGGCGACCGCGACGGTGTTGGCCTTCGATTGCCGCACGACGCCGAGCGCGACCGACGGCTTCTGGTCGAAGCGGACGAAGTTGCGATCGTCCTCGGGACCGACCTCCACGCGCGCGATGTCGCCGAGCCGCACGACCTCGCCGCCGCGCTCGGCGACGATCAGCGCCGCGAACTCCTCGGCGGTGGTGACCTCGCCGAGCGTCCGCACCGTGAACTCGCGCCGCGCGCCCTCGAGCCGTCCCGAGGGCAGGTCGACGTTCTCGCGCGCCAGCGCCTGCTCGACCTCGGCAATGGTGAGGTTGGTGGCGGTGAGCCGGACGTTGTCGATCCACACCCGCATGGCGTGGCGGCGCTCGCCGGCGATGATGATGGTGGCGACGCCGGGGAGCTTGCTCAGGCGGTCCTTCAGGCGGGACTCGGCGATGGTCGTGAGCTCGAGCTGGCCGTAGCGCTCGCTCGCGAGGGCCATCCAGATGATCGGGCTCGCGTCGGCGTCGCTCTTGGCGACGACCGGATCCTCGACCTCGTCGGGAAGCGTGCCGCGGACGCGGGCGACGCGATCGCGGACGTCGTTCGCGGCCTCGTCGACGTTGCGGCCGAGGTCGAACTCGATCGAGATCTCCGACACCTGCTCGCGGCTGAGCGAGGTGAGATGGCGGATGCCGTCGATGCCGATCAGCTCGTCCTCGAGCGGCTGGGTGACCGAGGTTTCGACCACTTCCGGCGCGGCCCCGGTGTAGATCGTCGACACCGAGACGATCGGCGGGTCGACGTCGGGGAGCTCGCGGTTGGCCAGGCGCGGCAGGGCGATCGCGCCGGCGAGCACGATCACCAGCGACATCACCGACGCGAGGACGGGGCGCTCGATCGAGTGACCGGAGAGCTTCAGCGGGAGGCCTCCGCGCCGGGCGGAGCTGTCGCTGGACGCGGAGCAGTCGCCGGGCCCGTCACGGGTTTGCTTTCGGCGGCCACCGTCTCGACGCCGATCCCAGGTGCGAGCTTGTTGGTGCCGGCGACGACGACCACGTCACCCGCCCGCAGCCCGCTTCGCACCTCGACGTGACCCTCGTGGCGCATGCCGAGCACGACGTCGGCGACCTCGGCCTTCTGGGCGGCGTCGACGCGCCAGACGAAGGTGCCGTCGCTGCCGTAGACGACCGCACTGTCGGGCACCGCGAGCACGTTCTCGCGCTCGCCGAGGCGCGCCTCGACGGTCGCAAAGAGTCCCGGCCGCAAGACGAGATCCGGGTTCGGGACCCGCGCCTTCACGAGCAGCCGGCGATTCAACGGGTTCAGGCTCGGTGCCACGAAGGAGATCGCGCCGGAGAACACGCGATCGGGGTAGGGGGCCACCTTCAAGTCGACCGGCACGCCGACGCGGGCGACCGGCAACGCGAGCTCGGGCAGCTGGAATGCGAGCTCGAGCACGGCGATCGACTCCACCTGGACGAGCTCGTACTCGGGCTCGATGCGCGCCCCGAGCGACACCAGGCGATTGCCGGCGAAGCCGTCGAACGGGGCGAGTATGCGCGTGCGCTCGACGGCGACGCGCGCGACCTCGAGGCGGGCGCGCGCCGAATCGAGCGCGGCGGTCACGTCGTCGAGCTGCGAGGGCGCGACGATGCCGTCGCGCGAGAGGTCGCTCGTGCGGCGGTGGTTGGCCCCGGCGAGGCGAACCGCGGTCTCGGCCTCGTGCAGCCGCGCGATCTGCTCGTCGTCACGGAGGCGGAACAGCACCTGGCCCTTGGTCACGGGTTGCCCTTCGGTGAACTCGATCGCGGCGATGATCCCGGCGACCTCCGAGCGCACGGTCACGCTGTGCTCGGCGACGAGCTGGCCGAGCAGCGCCGCTTCGTTGGCGAGCGTGCGCGGCGTCACGGTGACGACCTCGACGACGGGCGGCGGGGGTCCGGTCGGTGCCGTCTCTCCGGAGCGGCTACACCCCGAAAGCGCGAGCAACAGTCCCGAGACCCACGCGACGCCGGTAGGGCGGCGCAGTCTCATCCCGACGACATTTACCTGACGGTGCCAGCATCGCCAAGTCGAGGTGGAACCGGGTCATGCCGCAGTTTGCTACCCGCGCGGCGCAATCGGCCGCGGGGCAGCGTGCGGCACGCGGTATCAGGCCGCGGTTACAGCAGTGGGACGCACTGCGAGCAGAGCAAACAGAGAGAAAGCGGACCGCAGCCTTGCTGCGGCAGCTCGCACACCTCGCCGGGCTCGATGTTCAAGTTGCCGCAGATCGAGAATGGCACGTCGATGCATTCTTGGCAGAGCCCACAGAGTTGGTTCGGTCCGCAGCCGATGGCCGGGAGCTCGCATTGCTCGCCCGGCTCGATGTTGAGGTTGCCGCAGAACGGGATGAAGTCGACGCACGACGTGCAGTTGTTGCAGAGCTGACCGGCTCCGCACCCAATGGCCGGCAGCTCGCACGCCTCGGTCGGCTCGACGTTCAGGTTGCCGCAGATGAATCCGAGCTCGTTGATGACGGGCGAGAGGTCGGGAAAACACTGTTGGCAGAGCAGGCAGGCTTGGCTAGGGCCGCAGCCGATCGCCGGCACCTCGCACGGCTCGCCGGGGTCCAACACGTTGTTGAGACACGTCGCGGTCGGCACCGGGCACTGGCAGCTGCTGCACGTGCCGGGGCAGGCCGAGTCGGCCGGCGGATCGCATTCCTCGCCTGGGCCGACGAAGCCGTCACCGCAGTTGGCCGGACAAACGCAGGGACTCTCCGAGGCCGGGGCGCCGCATTGCCCGGGACACGCGGTGTCGGTGGTGCCGTCGCACTGTTCCCCGAACTCGATCACGTCGTTGCCGCACGTGGCGTCGCACGTGCAGTTGGCGAGACACGCCCCGGGACAATTGGCGTCGTCCGCGCCGTCGCATTCCTCGACGAAGCGGTTCACGTCGCCGTCCCCGCAGCGCTTGATGTCGATGTCGGCCGGGAAGGCGATGGCGCCCGGCCCGGGGAGACCGGCGGTCTGATTGACGGCCGACGCGGTGGTCGCGGGGATGCAGAACGTCGCGACCGCGAGGTTCTGCGTCGTGCTCGGCATGCCGACCTTCACGATCGGGTCCATGAAGCAGCGTTGGTTCTTGGCGACGCAGGGACCGGTCGCTCCCGGACAGTTGCTGTTGGTCTGACAGCCGATCTGCGGCGCGTTGGCGCAGGTTTGCGTCGGCGGGCCGGCGATGCACTCGCCCTCGCCGGAAGCCTCGCTGCCGATCTGACGGCAGAGCGGCTTGCACGCTCCTACCGGTGCGCCGGGGCAGTCGGCATCGCTGCTGCAGGGTTGATTGTTGTTGCCGCCGCCCTCGCACGCCCGCGTGCACTGGTTGATCTGCGGCTGACCGTCGCACCAGCACTGCTCGTTGGTGTGGCCCGATCCGTCACAGGGCTGGTTGGTCGGCAAGGTGCTGGTGCCGGTGGTCACGGGCTGGAACGCGAGGGCGAGGCCGCCGCCCGAGACGTTCGACGATGGGCTCGGCATGCAGTCGTTGGAGGTCGGTCCGAGCGGCCCGGTGCCTTGGACGCGACACGCGCCGCCGGCACCGTCGCTGCACGTTCCCGTGGCGCCGATCGCACACGTCGGTTGGCCACAGTCGCAGATCTGGCACGGCCGGTTCACGGAGATGCCGAGGTGCACGAGCGCGCTCAGGTTCGTATTGAGCTCGGCATCACCGGTGAGCAGGTTGTACGAGCCGATCACGTCGGTCGCGAACCGGTTGATGATGCAGACCGGGACGCCGCCCGCCGAGAGCGGCAGCGGCGGACCGAAGGTGTTGATCTGGCATCCGCCGGCCGTGCACTGACTGTCGGCGAGGCATGCCTGCGTCGGGTCGGCGGCGCACGCCGAGCCGACGTTCCCGAAGAAGTCGCAGACCGGGTCGACGCCCGTGTCGCAATTGGAGAGCTCGCCGCTAATCGCCGAGCCCTTCTGCACCGCGGAATCGTGCGCCGTGCCGGTCCATCCGGTGTCGAGATCGGCGCCTTCCGCCACGGTGAAGGTGATCGTGGCCGACGCCGGGCACGTGCATGCCGGCGAGCACTGGCCCGGGCATGACGCGTCGTCGGTGCCGTCGCAGAGCTCGCTGCCCTCCGCGACGTTGTCTCCGCAGGCCGCTGCGCACTGACAATCGGACGTACAGGTGCCGGTACACGACGTGCCGGTGCCGTTGCCGTCGCACGCTTCGCCGGGATCGATCTGGTTGTTGCCGCAGAACACGCCGCAGGTGCAGTCGCCCTGGCAGGCCTCGGCGGGACACGCCACGGAGCCCGCGCCGTCGCATTGCTCGCTGCCCTCGACGACGTTGTTGCCGCACACGGCGCCGCACGAGCAGTTCGGCTGACACGCGCCCGGGCACGCGGCGTCCGCCGTGCCGTCGCAGGTCTCGCCGAATTCCACCGTGTCGTTGCCACAGGTGGCGGCGGTGCACTGACAATTGCTCTGGCACTGGCCGGGACACGCAGAGTCGTCACTGCCGTCGCATTGCTCGCCGGGGTCTACCGTCGCGTTGCCGCAGCCCGGACACTGGCAGTCGATCTGACATTCGCCCGGACATGCGCCACCCGCCGTGCCGTCGCACGTCTCGCCGGGATCGATGACGTTGTTGCCGCAGCTCGCGCCGAGCTTGAAGACGCGGGTCGGCAGCTCGAGCGCCCCCGGGCCGGGGAGGCCGGCGACCTGGTTCACCGACTGACTGGTGGTCGGCGGGATGCAGAACGTCGCGGCCACGATCGGCGTCTGGGTGTCGGCGACGCCCTGGCGCACGATCGGATCGAGGAAGCATTGGCGCGGTATCGTGGTGCACGATTGGCCGGGGAGGCAGGTGCCGCAGTTGCCGCTCGGGGGCGGGGCGCAGTCGGCGTTGCTGGTGCAGCCACGGAAGGGCTCGAGGCTGCAGGCCTGGTCGGTCGGTCCCATCTCGCAGATGCCTTCGTTCGGACCGTCGTCGGGATTCGGTAGGCAGGACCCTTCGATGCAGCCGTTTGGCTTCGTGGCGGTGCCTGGGCGGCCGCAGAAGCCGCTCGGGCACTCCGATTGGGCGACGCACGGCGTGCCGTTGTTGGTGCCGCTGAGGCAGCGACGTCCACCGCAAGCCGCGCCACCAGGACAGTCGGCGTTGGTGTTGCACGGCTCGGCCTGCAGGGTGGCGCAGGTGTCGCAAGGGCACAGCTCGCCGGGCGCATCGGTACAGTTCCGGTGCGCCGTGAGCGTCGTCGTTCCGGTGGTCGCCGGCTTGAAGCCGATGGCGAGCACGCCGATGCTGCGCGCCGAAGCCGGCTGGCAATCGATGCTGAGCGGTCCGAAGAAGTTGCTGGAGCCGCCGACGTCGCACGGTTGCCCGTGGCGGACGCCGTCCTCGCACGTCCCGCCCCGGACGCCGTCCCGCGGGGTGGGATCGTTCAGGCAGAGGGGGCAGGGCTGCTCCACCGCTTCGCCGTTGTGGACGACGGAGCTCAGCTGCAGCTGCACCGCGCCCTTGCCCGCATTCGCGCCGGCTTCGGCGATGTTGGCGGTGCCGGTTACGGCACCCGTCAGACGGCTGATGACGCAGACCGGGACGGCGCCGGCCGAGATCGGCAGGGGCGGCCCGAGGAGACACGAGCAGGTCTCGCCGCCACAGCTCGGGGCCTCGGGATCGCAGGGCGTGAGCGAGCTCGCATCGGGTTCGGCGAGGTTGGCGCAGATGCAGTTCTTGGACGGCCCGGGGAACGAGATCGGCCCGAGCAGGTCGCACTGGCCGCAGGTCGGCGACCCCGTGTCGAGGTCGCAATTGGAGAGGTTCCCCGCCATCAACAGCGAGTCGTCGACGGTCTCGGAGTCGTGGCCGATGCCGGTCCACCCCGTGTCGAGGTCGCTGCCGGTCTTACTGACGAACGCGACCCGGGCGGGAATCTCGCTCGGGAGCGTGCACGGACCCGCCGGGCAGGCGCAGGATCCGCTGCAGAGTCCGGGGCAGGCGGCGTCACTCGTGCCGTCGCAGTCCTCGCCCGGATCGACGGTATTGTCGCCGCAGCTCGGTCCCACGGTGCCGGCGCTGCATTCGCTCGGGTAGGCGCCGGTCGACGGGGTGGCGACCCGATCGACGCATTCGCCCTTGAAGTTGGTGACGCAGCTCACGCAGTTCACGAGCTGCTGCAAGGTGGTGACGGAGCCGCCGCAGCTGGCGCCGCCCGGGACGGTCACGTTGGCGCAGCTCGCGGGAAAGCCGATGGTGGCGGGGGTCAGGTCGTTGCTGCCTCCACACACGCGGTCGCTGCCGCCGCAGGCACTGCAGATCTTGGCGTTCTTCTTCGCCTCGGCGGTGGTCAGGACGGCCGCCGATTTCGTATCGGGACACGGCCCCGCGAACTGTCCCGTCATCATCTTGTCGCGGCACTTCTGGAGCACCTTGGACTTCATGCGAAGGTATTTGACGGCGTTCTTGCCGATCTCGCGCTGGCAGCGCTTGACGGCGCTGTCGGACGAGTTGGTGAGCGCGCCGTAGTAGAGGTCGATGCCCTGATCGATGGCGGCCTCGCCGACGCAGAGGAGGCAGTTGCTGATGCCGTCGCAATCGGTGATGGCGTTGTTGCAACTGCCGTCCTCGAAATTCGGGCAACTGCTGCCCCAGCCGATCGAGGCCAGCGGGTCGTTGTCGGCGGCGTTGGTGCAGTCCTGATCCTTGCCCCCGCACTTCTTGTCGATCGCCGTGCGGAGCTTGGCGCTGGCCTTCGTGATCGCGGTGCTCGACTTCACGTCCGGGCACGAGCCGGTCACCTTGCCGAGCAGCCGACCGTCCTCGCATTTCTGCAGGACGCGCATTTTTGCCTGGGCGAACTTGGCGGAGGCCTTCGCGATCTCGCGTTTGCAGCGCAGCGCGTCAGCGTGGGCCCTGTCCGTCGCTGCCAGCATGCACGCGATGGTCGTGAAGACGATCGCGATGCGCTTCAGCTGCGAGGGAACGTCACGAACGTAGGGTGGACGGACGCTGCACGACATGAAGGCCTCCCTTGCTCTCGATCGCTTCCGAAGCATCCAATGGAACGGCACGAACGACTGAGGCTGGCTGTAGAAGAGGATAAGCGAGGTGACAATCACGCACCATGGCCAATTCGCTCCCGCAAAGGCGTGAGGGCTCGACGCAAAAACGGTGAAGATGGCGGCAGGACACGATTCGGGTGTCGCTGGTCTCAGGGAGCGGCGAGGCGGGTCTCACACAGCGCCAGGAGCGCGGCCTGCAGACGGTCGAGCTCGCCGGCGAGATCCGCACCCAGGCGGTCGGCATCCCCGAGCTTGCCGTGACGCGCCTCGGTCTCGAGGTGGGCGGCGACCGCGCTCGCACTCCCGCCGCCGAGATTGCTTGCCGCGCCGCGGATGGCATGGGCGATCTCCTCGACCGCGCGCGCGTCGTGCCGTGCGGTCGCGGCGTGGAGCTCCGCGAGCCATCGCGAGACGTCGCGCTGCAGGCCGGCAAGGAGCTCGCTCACGAACTCGAGATCGCCGTCGACGCGCTCGAGGAGTCCGGCGGCATCGAGCACGCTCGGCTCCGGCGCGGGCGGTGTCGCGCGAGCCCGCCGCCTCGACACCCAGCGGTCCAGCACGGCCTCGAGCTCCTGGCGACGGATCGGCTTCGCGAGATGCCCGTCCATGCCCGCGTCGCGGCTGCGGCGTTCGAGCTCGCCTCCCGCGCTCGCGGTCAGGGCGACGATCGGCGTACGTCGCGCGGCGGGCTCGCGGCGGCGGATCTCGGCGGTCGCGGCGAAGCCGTCGAGCTCGGGCAACCGCCCGTCCATCAGCACCAGGTCGTAGGCGCGGCAGAGGCACGCCTCGACGGCGCTCCGGCCGTCGCCGACGGCGTCGACGTGGTAGCCAAATTTCTCGAGCAACCGCACGACGACGCTGGCTCGCCGGATCGTCCTCGGCTACCAGGATCCGGCCGCCGGAAGGATGGCGACGAAGGGGACGGGCGTCGCGCGGCGAGGATGGTCGCGCGCGGGCGCGGGGAGCGCCATCGAGGATGGCGAGGAGGCTCGCCTGCAAACGGTCGACACGCACCGGCTTGGAGACATACGCGACGATGCCGCTGCGGCGGGCGGCGCGGCGGGCGATGCGGCGTTGTCCGAGATCGGTGAGGAGCATGATGGGGACGGCGGCGATCTCGGGTTCTTTGGAGATCGCCTGGGCCACGGCGACGCCGTCGAGGATCGGCATCTCCCAGTCGAGCAGGACCGCGTGGAAGGGCCGCCGTCGGGCGGCGGCCGCGCGGAGCAAGGCGAGGGCGTGGCCCCCGTCCTCCGTGCAGACGCAACGCATGCCGAGGACGCGCAGATAGGTGCGCAGCACCGCCCGTACCGTCGGACTATCGTCGACCACCAACACGCGTCGTCCGGCGAGCGCCGCCGGCGGTGCCGGGCGCAGCGCCTTGGGCTGCTTGGCGAGCTGCAGCACCAGGGTGAACGTGCTGCCGACGCCGGGCTCGCTGTCGACCACGATCTGCCCGTTCATGAGCGCGGTCAGCCGCTTCACGATCGCCAATCCGAGACCCGAGCCGCCGTACACCCGAGCGTTCGACACGTCGCTCTGCGAGAAGGACTCGAAGATCATCGTCTGGCGTTCCGGCGCGATGCCGATGCCGGTGTCGGTGACGGCGATCTGCACGCGCGCGTGCGACGGCCCGTCGGTGAGCGGAAGGACGCGGACGATCACCTCGCCGTGCGACGTGAACTTGAGCGCGTTGCTGAGCAGGTTGGTCAGGATCTGGCGCAGGCGGTTGGGATCGCCGCGGAGCGCGCTGGGCGTCGCAGGATCGATGGAGGCGGCGAGCTCGAGCCCCTTGCCGTGAGCCCGCGCCGCGAACAGATCCACGACTTCCTCGACGGTGCGGTGAAGATCGAAGTCGATCAGCTCGAGGTCGAGCTTGCCCGCTTCCATCCTGGAGAAATCGAGCACGTCGTCGATGACGCCGAGCAGCGCGGTGCTGCAGGTCTGGAGCGACTCGGCGTACTCGCGTTGCTCGTCGGTCAGGCGCGTGTCGAGCAGGAGCGCCGTCATGCCGACCACGCCGTTCAGGGGCGTCCGGATCTCATGGCTCATGGTGGCGAGGAACTCGCTCTTCGCCAGGGACGCCGATTCGGCGATCTCCTTGGCGAGCATGAGCTCGTGCGAGCGGCGGGTCTCGAGCCCGACGCGGCGCTGCTCGCGAAGGTCGCGACAGACCGCCGCGAACCCGGTTGCGCGCCCGGTGTCGGTGTGACGGACGAGGAAGAGATGCACCGCGACGGCGAGGGCCTCGCCCGTCGCGAGGTGCCGTCCGCGCAGCTCGCCTTGCCAGCTGCCGTCACGCAGGACGGCGGGAACGACGGTCTCGTGGAACCGTGCACGGTCCTCGGGAAACACGAAGTCGTCGAGCGCCAGGTGCGCGAGCGAGCCGCGCGTGGCGAGGCCGGCGAGTCGGCGGCCCGCGGGGTTCACGAACACCACCCGCCCGTCCAGGCCGGCGAGGCCCACGAAGTCTTCGGTGTGCTCGATGATGGACGCGAGGATGCCGCGATCCGCCTCGGCGCGTCGCTGATCGGTCAGGTCGCGGACGATGCCGACGAAGACGACCTGGTCGCCGCTCGTCACCCGACTGAGCGCGAGACCGAAGGGAAAGACGCTGCCGTCGCGCCGCCGACCCAGCATCTCGCGATAGCGGGCCCGTCCGGGGCCGCCCGACCGCGTCAGCCAGCGCGCCACCGTCCGATCGTGCCGGCCGCTTGCGCCGCTCGGCAGGAGGCGGGCGACGCTCGAACCCTGCGCTTGCTCGGCGGTGAGGCCGAACATGCGGAGCGCCGCCGCATTGCAGGAGGCGATCATCCCGGCGCCGTCCACCGTGACGATGCCCTCGGCGGCATGGTCGAGAATCGTACGCATCCGCGCTTCGCTCGCGTCGGCGGCGCACCGGGCGGTGCGGGCGCGTCGACTCTCGTCGCGGCTGTCCCCCCACTCGCGCCGCAGCCGAGTCGTGGCCCACACGATCAGGAGGATGAGCGGGGCCGTCACCAGCGCCCACAGCGCGGCGAGGCGCATGATGGCGTCGTGGACCGGGCCGGCGACGTCATCCTGATGGATGTGGAGCAGCACTGCCCAGCGCGGCGATCCCGGAAAGCTGCGGCCGCGCATGCGGGCGTAGCCCGTGAGCATGGTCACGTCGCGATCGGGGTCGCGCTCCTCGAGATACCCGGGCATCGCCGCCGCGCTCGCGAACGCCGACGGCAGCGCCAGTTTCCCGAGGATGGGGCGCCGGTCGGTGCTGGCGATGAGATCACCGTTGGGGCTCAGCAGATGCCAGTCGACCACGGCGCCGACGCCCCACGTGCGCCGCAGGGTGTTGGCGGTGCGATCGAAGACCCGCTTCACGTGGGCGAGGCTGGTCTCGGCGATCAGTGCGCCGCGGATCGCGCCCTGCGCGTCGGTGAGCGGCATCGTGAACGCGAGGCGAAACGTCGTGCGCGCCGCGTCCGACGAGCGCACCGCGCGCACGTCGAGCCCGACGTCACGCGCGATGGCAAGCCACGCGCTCGGCCCGACGATCGTACCGACGTGCGACGGATCCGAGGACGCCATGACGCGCCCGGAAAGATCGGTGACTCCGACGCGGCGAAACTCGGCACGATCCGCGATGAACGCCCGCAGCCGGGTCGTGATCTTGAGCTCGTCGTCCGTGGCCAGTGTGGGGTCGTGCGCGAAGGCCCGCAAGCTGCGCGCATGCTCGGCGATGATCAGGTCGAGCTTGTCGATGCTCTCGGCGGCGACGAGGGCGAGGGTCCGACCGGCGCTCGCGATCAGACGATCGCGCAGGCCGGTGAGGCCCGCGTACCCGATGACGACACTCGCGAGCGCCACGAGGCCGACGAGGGCCGGAAGCCATGCGTAGGGCCCGGCCGGGCGTTCCGGCGGCGACGACATTCCTCTCGATCCCTCGTGGTTGGCGCGTGCCCGGAAGGCGGGAACGGGCCTGCTCGAGAGTAAGCAAGCGTCGTGCGCGGTCGCGTGGCGATCGCCGCGCGCGAACGCTCAGGGCCAAGCAACTGATTTGGCGGAGGGCGCAACGAGTGGCGACTTCGTCGCTCCCCTGGAGAGGGGAACCGCGGATCCCCTGTGCGGGTAGCATCAATGTGGCGTGGTGCTTCAATCGTGGCGGTCGAATGCCGAGGCGCATCGCATCGCACCTGCGTGGCGCGATGGGACGGCTGTCGGCGACCGTTACCGGCCGCGTTGCCGGGTCCCGGCAAGCGCGATCGCGACGCGAGGATCACTGGCGAGATCCTCGAGGGCGAGCCCGGGTCGGCGACTCCAGCTCGGATAGCGATCGAGGTCGACGCCGGGAAGGTTCACGGGATCGACCGTGCCGGCGAGATCGTCGAGCGCGATGCCGACGAGCGCCGCCGGGGTGCGACAGAGAAACGCGTGGACGGCGCCCCGGAAGGCGGGATCGTCGCCGTCGGCCGGTCGGTCTCGCGGCCAGAGCCCGGCGTCCACGAGCAGCTCGCCCCATGCCGCGACGGCCCCGCGGCGATCGCGGGCCGC
>CAZWAX010000107.1:0-15009 GCA_964631985.1 uncultured Polyangiaceae bacterium
ACCACATCAGCACCAGCCGCAAGAGCTGGTTGTCCTTCCAATCCGGCGTGACCGTGAACCGCATTCACTTGGCTCCGTCCACGGTGCCCGGCACGGCGACCGCCACCAACGCGAGCGCGCGCCGAACGCCGGCCGTCATCGCCTGCGCGCTCAGCGTCGCGCCGGTGATGCCCTGGATACCGGCGCCGAGCTTCAGGTCGTCGTCGAGGCCGCGTCCGGTGAACTGGCCGATCCAGCGCTCGGGCGGCAGGTACTCGGGCGGCTCGTGGAAGGCCAGCACGTCGACCCGGCGGAGCGTGCCCTTGGGGTCGAGCACGACCATGAACGTCTCGGGCAGCGTGCGGACGATGTGGCTGTCGATCACCGCGTAGCCTTGGACCTCGGTGCCCTTCCAGCCGACGTAGATCGTCCAGAGCTGCGACTCGAGCTTGGCGCGGGCGCGGCGCTCGATCTCGGCCTTCTGGTCGTCGGTGAGGATGACGACCCGTTCCTCGATGCGGTCGTTCCCCGGAAACGCGAGCGCCAACGCCTCGTCCTTGGCGAGGAACACGGTGGCGCTCGCCGGACGCGCGATCAACGCCGTCGCCGGCAGGCCGAGCGCGACGAGCGTCGCGACCACGAGGTGCCGGGCCCGCCCGCGCCCACCCTGAGCCTCCAACGGGCGCATCTCAGAACACGAAGCCGGCGCCGAGATTCACCTCGTCGGAGCGCGGACGTTGGTTGCCGGCGTTGAAGTTGCGGTACTCGAGCTTCAACACGACTTGCGGATGCGGCTTGTAGTCGAGGCCGACGGTGTAGAGCTGGACGTCGTTCCCGGGGACGCGTTGGAAGCCGCTCGGCACCCCGTCTTGGGTGTCGAAGAGCTCGTAGCGGAAGAACGGCGCCAGGTAGTGGGTCGTGTCGGGAAGCACGAGCGGCAACACGTCGTAGGCCGCCTCGGCGTAGAACCCGAAGGTGTCGTCGGCGATCGTGTCCTCGAGCGCGCGGCTCAGCACGTCGGCGTCGTCGATCGAGACGAACGTCCCGAGCGTGCGAAGCTCGAGGCCGCGGTAGTGCACCTGCGCGTGCGCTTCCCAGAGCAAGGTGAAGGCGCCGGGTTTCTCGCCGTCGAAGTCGCCGTCCTGTCCGGCGTCGCCCATGAAGAACGAGCCGCCGATCGAGGTGCCGGGGAACGGCGTGTATTGCAGGCGGGCGGTGCCGGCGAGGTCGTCAGCGAGCGCCCGGTTGCCGCTTTGCCGTCCGCCGCGAATGCCGCTCGACGACGAGTAGCCCTCCGCGTTCAGGCCGTTCAACACGTAAGCGCGATACTCGAGGCCGGGCGCGAGCGTACCGAAGATCCCGACCCCTCCTTCCCGCCAGGTCGTCGGGATCAGGAGGCGCTCGACCTCGGGGCGGATCACGCCGTGGAAGAACGGGGGCTCGTGCATCTCGTTGATGAAGCCGACGGGCACGAGCACGAGGCCGGCGCGCACGTTCAACGCGTGCCACAGCATGAAGTCGAGATACGCGAACTCGATCTCGACCTCGCCGCTGCCCGACGAAACCGTTCCCCCGTCGTTGATGAGCGCGTGCTCGAACTCGATCTCGGCGTTCAGGAGGATCCGGTCGCTGAACTTGTAGCCGGTGTAGAGAATGAAGCGCAGCATGTCGAACTGGTCGCGACGGCCCCGCTGGTCGCTCACGAACTTCTGGAAGTTGAACTCGCCGTACCCGCCGATCGAGAGTCCGCGCTCGATCTGGTAGACCTTCGACGCTGCGGGGCCGAAGCCGTAGCTGCTCTTGAGCTCCTTGTTCTCGGGAAGGACGAGCGCGCTCTTCAGGCGCTCGACCTCGGTGGCGAGCACGCCGATCTTGCGGTCCTGCTCGGCGACGGCCGGCGCCGCGGGAGCCGTCACGGTTTGCGGCGCGGGGACCGGAGCCGGCGGCGGCGTCACGGCCACGGGCCCAGCCCCCTTCCCGTCCTTCGGCCCGCGGCGCTCGGCTTCGAGGGCACGGAGGCGCGCCCGCATGTCGTCCATTTCCTTCTGCATGCGATCGAGCTGCTCTTGGTAGGCACGGATGCGCGGATCGTCCTCGGCCACGGCCGAGGCCGGGCCGAGCCCGGCGATCGCGAATGCGACCACCATCGACCACACGACGAGACGGGTTCTTTTCACCTTCGCCATTCGGCGCTCTCCCTCGTTGCGGCGCTCGGGGCCACCTCGGTGGCGCGGGGTTCGAAAGCACGGGGCGGTTGCCCGACGAGCGCGATGCGGCGGCGCGCCTCGCGGTCGTCGACGAACAGGGCGCCGACGCCGGGCACGCGTGTCAGGACGTCCGGGGCACCCTCGGGCCCGAGGACGAGCAACGCCGTCGAAAGCGCGTCCGCCGTCGTTGCGTCGGCGGCCCACACCGTGACGGCGAGCCCGGGGCGTACGGCGCGACCCGTGCGCGGATCGAAGACGTGGCTATGCGCTCGCCAACCTTCGGCGGCGAAGTCGCGGGCATAGTTGCCGGACGTCGAGACGGAGCGATCACCCTCGAGGACCAGGACACCGAGCGTGGTTTCGGGATCGGCCGGCTCGCGGACGGCGACGCGCCAACCCGACGCGCCCCCCGACCCGAGGAGGACGAGCTGACCGCCGAGATCGAGCAACGCGCGCTGCACGTCGGCCGCCACGAGCGCGGCGCGCGCGCGATCGAGCGCGAAGCCCTTGGCGATGGCGCCGAGGTCCACGCCCATGCCGTTACGCCGAAACCGCACGGTCCGCGCCCTGGCATCCAACGACAGACCGTCCCATCCCACCGCATCGGGTCGCCCGGCCGGAAGATGCGCGAGGTCGGGATAGCCGCCCCAGGCACGGAGCAGCGGCAGCACCGTGACGTCGAAGGCGCCGTCGGTGGTGGCGCTGATCTCCCGCGCCCGCGCGAGACAGGCGAACAAGTCCTCGTCGACCGGCTCCGGATGCCGAGCGGCATGCGTGTTCACGCGGACGAGCGCGCTGTCCGGCCGGTAGAGGCTCATGCTCGCGTCGACCCGGCGGAGCGCGGCAAACCCGGCTTCGAAGGCGTCGTTCCGCCGCCCGTCGGGAAGCGTGATCCGGGCGACCGTGCCCATGACCAGCTCGGCACGGGTTGCCGCGACCGGGCCCTCGGTCGCCCCTGCCGGCACCCCGACGACCACGCAAAGCGCGAGCACAGGCACGAACCGGCGGAGGAGTCGGGGCGCGAACGGCATCAGACTAAATGAAAATGACTTTCAATTTCGAACGACCGCCGTTAAGTATTCGCCCGCCGGTCGAGTGTCAAGCCGCGCGCGACCTTCGGTTGACTCACCCGGACCGGCTTGGAATAGCCGCGGCCGTGTCGGCACCTTTCACCCGCGTCGATCACCTGGTGGTCGCCGTCCGGGATCTGGACGCCAGCGCGGCCGCATACACGGCCATGTTGGGACGGGCACCCTCGTGGCGCGGCCGTCATCCCGCGTACGGCACCGCGAACGTGATCTTCGGTCTCGGCAACTGCTACCTCGAGCTGCTCGCCCGCAGCGACGAGCCCAACGACCACCCTCTGACGGCGGCGCTCGCGGCGTATCTCGGCGACCGTTCCGAGGGAATCTTCGCGGTGGCGC
This sequence comes from uncultured Polyangiaceae bacterium, assembly GCA_964631985.1. GTDB lineage: Bacteria > Desulfobacterota > Binatia > UTPRO1 > UTPRO1 > UTPRO1. Next base: position 3,611 of record CAZWAX010000107.1, read on the forward strand.
TCGGCTGCGACGACCTCGCGGCCACGGCCGCGGCGCTCCGTCGCTCCGGGCTTTCCCCCGGACCGATCGCCACGGGCGAAGCCCGCGACGAACACGGAACGACGCGACGGTGGGAGAGCTTCCTGCTCGACCGCACCGAAACCCGCGGCGTGTCCGTCTTCGCGATCCGCCACGACGACACCGCCGCCATCCCGCCCGCGCACCCGACCGGCGACCCGAGCTCGGTCGTGACCAACGTCGACCACCTCGTCCTGTTCTCCGACGATCTCACCGGCGCGCTCGCACTCTGGAGCGAGGCGTTCGGGGTCGCGGAGCGTTGGCGGCGCGAGTTTCCCGAGCGCGGAACGGTGAACGTCGGGCTGCGGGTCGGCGGCGTGACGATCGAGCTCGTGGCGCCGCTCACGGGCACGCCCGGAACACGGGGCGAACGCGCGTGGGGTCTCGCGTACGACGTCGCCGACGTCGACGCCACCGTCACACGGCTGCGCGCGGCCGGCGTGCCCGCGAGCGACGCCCGCTCGGGGCTCGCACCCGGAACGCGCGTCTGCACGGTCAAATGGAGCGAACGGCTACCGACCCTGCTGATCGAGCACGGCGCCCGCGGCGCTCAGGTCTGAAAAAACCGCGGCTCACGCTTGGACGCAACCCGAGAGACGCGACCACTGCGACACTCCGCACACAGGCCGTAGAGCTCCATCTTGTGGCGCGTGATCACGAACCCGAGCTTCTGGGCAACCTGCTCCTGTAGTCGCTCGATCGCGTCGTTGGCGAACTCGACGATCCGCCCGCAGCGCTCGCAGATCAGATGATCGTGATGGTGCTCGTGCTCGACGTTCTCGAACCGGGCTTCGCCGTCGTGGAAATGCCGCTCGGCAGCGAGGCCGCACTCGCGGAGCAGCCGGACGGTGCGGTAGACGGTCGCGTAACCGACCCGCGGATTGACTTGCTTCACCTCGCGGTAGAGCTCTTCGACGCTGAGGTGACGCTTGTTGGCAAAGAAGACCCGCGCGATGTCGTCGCGCTGCGACGTCGACTTGAGCGCCCGCTCGCGCAACGCCTCTTTGAAGGCGGTGAAACGCTGCGACTGCATGCGTTGGCTGACGGTCATGGGTACCTGACGAATTCGGGTGCTGGCGGGGTCGCGCTGGACCGCGTCGAGCCCGGCCGTCACGCCTCCGCCATCGCGGCCGGCCTACGCCCCCCGATCAGCGCGCGCAAGGCCGGCGACAGAAATACGCGCTCCAGATCTCGCTCCGCGAGCGCCGCACACAGCACCTCGACGCGTTCGGGACCCGAGAGCTTCCGGTCCATCAGGATGACGTCGCGCTCGCCCACGCGGCACACGCCGCTTCGTGGCCGATAGCCGACGTCACGCAACAACTCCTCCTCGCGTACGTCGAACCCGAGCTCGCGCGCGACCCGCACCAGCTCCTCGACCATCGCCCCCACCGCCGCAGATTCCTTACGCTTCACGGCTGCGGATCATAGTGGTAAAGCCCGGTGCGAGTCCATGATCAAGAGCATCTTGGCAACCCTCGACGGCTCGGAGCATTCAGAGACCGCCGCACAGTACGCCCTCTGGCTCGCGGAACGTCTGCAGGCCACGGTCGTCGGCATGCACGTCATCGACGTCGTCTCGATCGAGGGATCGGGGGCGTTCCTGCACGACGTTTCGGGATCACTCGGCTTCGAGCCCTACCTCGACTTCTCGTCGAAGATGCGCGAGGCGCTCCAGGAGCGCGGACGCATGGTACTCGAGCAATTCCTCGCCGTCTGCAACGAGCGCGGCCTCCGCGCCGACACGCATCTCGCGACCGGCATCGTGGCGAACGAGATCTGCGAACAGGCGCGCACCGCCGATCTCGTCGTCGTCGGCCACCGCGGCGTGAACGAGCGGTTCTCGACGGGGCTGCTCGGCGGCACCACCGAGAGCGTCACCCGCAAGTGCCCGAAGCCGGTCCTGGTGTCGCCGCTCGAGTTCCGACCCATCCGGCGCCCGCTGCTCGCCTACGACGGCAGTCAGCGCGCGGCTGCGGCCATGCACGAGGCTGCCGAGCTGGCCGCCGGCCTCGGCCTACCGCTCACCGTCCTGCACGTCGGCAAGAGCGACGCCGCCGCCGAGCGGGTGCTCGACGAGGCCCGGCGCTATCTCGCCACCCACCGGATCGAGGCCGAGTTCCTGGAGCGTCCGGGTCACGCCAACGAGACCATCCTCTCCACCATGACCGACGGCGACCACGATCTGCTCGTGATCGGCGCGTACGGCCACAGCCGGATCATCGAGATGGTACTCGGCAGCACGACCGAGTACGTGCTGCGAAACGCCGCGGCCCCCGTCTTTCTCTGTCGCTGACCGCGACGGTCGGCCCCGAAACGACGAGGGGCCCGCCGCCATCCTCGGCTGCGAGCCCCTCGTACGACGCCGAGACATTCCTCGGCGGTGAACCGTCTCAGCTTCCCGAGCTGATCAGCTCGGCGATGGTGAACTTGTCCTCGACGGTGCCTTCCTTGGCCCCTTGCGACCAGTACCAGCCGGGCTCACCCGGGAAGCGGTGGCTCGGGAGCGCCGCCTTGGTGGCGTGCTGCAGCTGCATGTCGACCATGACGATCGCGGGAATCCTCGTGGTGTCTTCATCGTACTTGATCTTGGCGCCGGAGAAGGCCTCTTTGCGCTGGGTGAAGTTGTTGACCCAGATCTTCCAGAGCTGGCCCGCGCGATCGTACATGTCGGTGTACGGGACCTCGAAGATCTCCTTGTCGATGTAGAGGACGCGCTTCGAGTAGGCGTACTGCGGAAGCTTCGATTCTCCCTCGACCACGTAGACCTTGCGCTTCTCCCACTCGCCCTCGAAGCTCCAGTCGATGGCGCCCTCGTTCCACTTCACCGGGAGATTCGACGTGTGGAAGGCGCCGAGGACTTCCTTCTCGCCGATGAACTTCCACTCGGCCCAGGCGATCTGTCCCGCGTACCCACCGTAGCTGTCCTGATCGGTGTCCTGGCCGAAGAGGGCGTCCGAGCGCTGCGCCGTCGAGAGCCGCCGCACGCGGCGGAGCGAGGGCAGATACAGCCAGCTGTCGTCCTGCTTGGCGGGATCGAAGTAGCGGTAATAGGTGAATCCGACGCCCTTGAGATCGAACGGCTCGATCAGCGGGTGGAGCGTCTCCTTGAACTCGAACTTCTCGGTGTTGGGGATCTCGGGCTTCGGATCGACGTACAGCCGGCCGACGTATCGGAGGCGCCGGAAATGGTCGACCAGGAAGTGACGCTCCACTTGCAGCGGCCGGTCGTCGGAGATCGGGCCGGTGTCGGCGTCGAAGTTCCGGAGGTCGAGGTCGTCCTCGAAGCCGGGCCGGAAATTGAAGTTCCACATCAGCTTGTTGGCGACGAACTTCTCGGTCGTGTCGATCTTGGGGAAGGGCTGACCGGCGACGTAGTTCTGGAGGCCGTTGCCGTCGTCACCGAGCTTGACCTGCGCCGAGAATTTTTCGGTCGCCTCTTTGTAGGCCTGCTTCCAGCCGATCGACTTGGTCTCGACGATCTTCATCGGCCAACCATGCTCGACGCACCAGAGCATGCCGGGCGACACCAGATCTTTGACCTTGTCGGCGTTCGCCTTCGTGATGACGTCACCGGGAGCCACATCGGCGCCAACCGGGGCCGCCGTCAGCAAGGCGAGCGCCGCGACGGCGAGCGAGCTGCGCGTGAATGTCCGCATGGGGTGTCCTTATCTTTCTCGTTAGCGGGGCCGATGCGTGGTGGTCACGCCTGCAGGGGACAGTCGGCTCGGGACCTGGGCTTGAGATACGCCGCACGGACTTTCCATGTCAATCGTGCGGCGGCGGACGACGGTTCAGCCGACGGCGTTGCCGCCGCGCGGCGAGTCGCCTTCGTCACGTCGTAGACGGGCCAGCCGCTCCTCGAGCTTCTTGATCGAGCGCTCGATGCGCTGCACCTCGTGCTGGACGACGGGATGACTCGTGATGCGGCCGACCGACGACTTGATGCGCTCGTCAATCGAACGTTGCAGGGCCTCGAGCCGACGCTGCGGGGCCGCCAAAAGCTCGTCGAAGAAGCCCTTCCCAGTATCCGCGTCCGCCGCGTGCGTCGCATCGTTCGCGGAGGCGCCGCCTTCCGGGCGGTCGCCCGTGCCGGAAACCATCTCCTGCACCCGCCGCCCGGCCTTCTCGCCCATCGTTCCGATCGCCTCGACGCCTTTTTCGACCTGGGTCCGGAGCTGCGCCAGGGTGTCCTCCCCGTGCTGGACCAGCTCCCGGAGGAGCCCGAGGGAAAGCAGGCTCGAGCGCCGCTTCTCCTCCTCGAGGATGATCTGCGCGAAGGTGATCGCGGTGAGGTCGTCACCGTTCTCGTTGTCGATCACCTTGACGTCGTTCCCGGAGCGAACCAGGCGCGCGATCTCATCCAGGGTGATGTAACGGCTCTCGGAGGTGTCGTAGAGCTTCCGGTTTCCGTACCGCTTGATGAGTCGCTGGGGGATCGTCTGGCTCATTTTGGGGGCTCCTCACTCGGCCATGATCCGCATGAGCACGGTGCGCGAACGTGGACCGTCGAATTCGCAAAGGTAGATCGCCTGCCAGGTGCCGAGGACGAGCTTGCCGTTCTCGACCAACACGCTCTGGGAGGCGCCTACGAGGGTGGAAAGGATGTGCGCCGCGGCGTTACCCTCGGCGTGCAAGTAGTCGTCCTGCATGGGGATGGTCTTCAGTAGCTCGCGAATCATGTCCTTGCGGACGTTGGGGTCGGTGTTTTCGTTGATGGTGATCGCCGCGGTCGTATGCGGGACGAACAGGTGACACATCCCGCGCATCACTCCGGCATCCTTGACGACTCGCCGGACTCCCGCGGTCACGTCGATCATTTCCATCTGTGACTCGGTCTCGACCTTCAGCCTTTGCACGGGATTGACGCGCAGTACCATACGCCGCGACGCGTGATCAAGTTGCCGCGCCATATCGGCGCAGGGCAAACCCGCGAATTTCTGGTACGGTCCCGCCCCGTGTCGAACCCGATCGCCGCGGCCGTCCAGATGCACAGCGGCCCGGACCTGGCAGGCAATCTGGCCCGTGCGCGTGAGCTCGTGACCGAGGCCGCCGGCCGCGGCGCAACCCTGGTCGTCCTGCCGGAGGTCTTTGCTTGGCGGGGTCTCCGCGCGGACGAATCCGGCATCCTGTCGGCAATTCCGGGGCCGGTGAGCGACTTTCTTTGCCGCCTGGCCGCCGATCTCCGGGTGACGCTGGTCGGGGGGTCCTTCCTCGAGCGCTCGGCCGAGGACGAAAAGTCGTACAACACGTCGCTACTGATCGAGCCGGGCGGCAGCATCCGCGCCACCTACCGGAAGATGCACCTCTTCGACGTCGATCTCCCGGGTGAGGTCACCGTCCGCGAGTCGGACGCCCGCGTCCCTGGGGCCGAGGTCGTGATCGTGCCGACCGAGGTCGGCACGATCGGCATGAGCATCTGCTACGATCTGCGCTTTCCGGAGCTCTTCCGGCGCCTGGCCGTTGCCGGCGCTACGATCGTGACCATCCCGTCGGCGTTCACGGCCTACACCGGCGCCGCCCATTGGGAGCCCTTGCTTCGAGCCCGCGCGATCGAGAATCAGGTGTATGTGATCGCCGCCAACCAGACGGGCACGAGCCCGCACGGCTTCGCCGACTACGGCAACTCGATGATCGTCGATCCCTGGGGCACCGTCGTGACGCGCGCCGGCGCCGGCGAGGCGGTGATCCTCGGCGAGATCGACGGCGAGCACCTGGCGCGCGTGCGACGCGAGATGCCGTGCCTCGGGCACGCTCGCCTACTGTCGTGACACGGCGACGCCGGAGCGCGGCTCCCGACCCCCATACCGGCGGTCCGAGCCGGTTCCCGCTGGTGACTGCGGCCGAAGCACACGCCGTGCTCCGTCGGTTCCGCCCGCTCCCCGCAGAACAGATCGCGGTCGCGGAGGCGACGGGTCGGGTACTCGCGCGGGACGTCCGCACGACCCTCGACCTCCCCCACTTCGCGCGCTCCTACATGGACGGCTTCGCGGTGCGGGCCCGCGACACGGCGACCACGCCGGCGCGCCTGCGGATCATCGGCGGTGTCGCCATGGGCCACCCGGTCCACCAGCGGTTGCGCCCCGGCGAGACGATGCGCATTCCGACGGGGGGGATGTTGCCCGCGGGCGCCGATGCGGTCGTGATGGTCGAGCACACCACCGAGGTCCCCGATGGCACCGTCGTGATCGAGCGCGCGGCGACCCGGATGCAGCACGTGATGCGCCGGGGTGAGGACGCGAAGAAGGGCACGCGGCTCTTCCGCCGCGGACACCGCGTGCGACCGGCCGACGTCGGCGCGCTCTCCGGGATCGGTCTCGATCGTGTGTGGGTCGTCCGCCGGCCGCGCGTCGCCGTGATCGCGACCGGCGATGAGATCGTGCCTCCCGACGTCACGCCCGGTCCCGGGCAGGTGCGGAACGTCAATCAATATGCGCTCCGTGCGCTCATCACCGCGGCCGGCGGCGAGCCGGTCGACTTCGGCGTGCTCCCCGATCGCGAAGCGGTGATCCGTGCGGCCCTGCGACGGGCATTGCAGACGGCCGACGCCGTGCTGATCTCGGGCGGCAGCTCGGTCGGGACCAAGGACCTGACGCCCGCGGTCGTCGCCGCGATGCCGCGGGCACGCATCCTCGTCCATGGCATCCGCATCAAGCCCGGGAAACCGACGCTGATCGCCCGGGCGGCCGACAAGCCGGTGATCGGCCTCCCTGGGAATCCGACGTCGGCGCTCGTCATCTTCCACGTCTTCGCGTTGCCACTGTTGCGCCTGCTCGGCGGCGAGCCGGCCACCGCCGCGTTCGCGCCGCGGCGGGCGCAGATGGCCGAGCTCGCCGCGCCATTGTCGTCCCTCGTCGGCCGCGAGGACTGGGTGCGGGTCGCGCTCACGACGGAAGACGACGGGTCGGTGCGCGCGCATCCCGTCGCCGGCGGCTCGGGAGACATCGTCGGGTTCATCCGTGCCGACGGCCTGGTGCAGGTCCCGGCCACCGCCGAGGGGCTGGCGGCGGGGACGCCGGTCCGGGTCGCCCTGATTGCTCCTTAAAACAACGGAGATCGCCGGGCCGGGGGTCCATTGGCACCACCATGTACCATCCAATTGGATCTTTACGGTCCTATTGGATCTTCCTACAGTCGGCCCGTGCTCGAGCTCGCCTTCACGCCCGACCGCGACCAGGGGGAGCCGGTCTACCGGCAGCTGCGGAACTACCTCCGTGACCTGATCGCCGCCGAGCGGCTGCCGCGCGGGACGAAGCTGCCGGCGACGCGCGAGCTCGCGACCTCGCTCGGACTCTCGCGCAATACCGTCTCGCAGGCCTACGACGAGCTGATCGCCGACGGGCTGCTCGCCGCGCACGTCGGTCAGGGCTCGTTCGTCGCGCTGCCGTCGCCGGCCCCCGGCGCCCGCCCGCCGCACCAGCAACCCGGCGACGGCCAGCGCGGCTTCGTGTGGTCGGGGCTCTTCGCGCTCCGCGCCCGCACCCTCGCGCTACCGGCCGGTCTCACGCCACGGCGGAGCAGCCTCCCGCGCTTCGACTTCCGCGGCGGGCAGGTGGCCCTCGACGCCCTGCCCTCCACCGACGTTCGGCGGGCTTTCGCGCAGGTGCTCGGCTCGGAGCTCGCCGACATCGCGGCGATCCAGGGTCCGTACGGACTGCCCGCACTCCGCCGTGAGGTGGCGCGCTATCTCGTCGGGCGCGGGATCGCCTGCGACGTCGCCGACGTCGCGATCGTCAACGGCGCGCAACAAGCGATCGATCTCACGACGCGCGTGCTGCTCGACCCCGGTGACAGCGTCGTGCTCGAGCAGCCGGGTTACTTCGGCGCCCGCGTCGCCTTCACGGCGTGCCAGGCGAACGTCATCGGCGTCGCCGTGGACGCGGAGGGCCTGATCACCGACGACCTGGCGCGCGTGTTGCGGGCGCGGCGCGTGAAGCTGATCTACACCACGCCGGCGGCGCAAAGCCCGACCGGCGCCGTCCTGAGCGACGCTCGCCGCCGCGCGCTCCTGGCGCTCGCCGATGAGCATCAAGTGCCGATCCTCGAGGACGACTACGACAGCGAGCTCCGCTACGAGGGCCCACCGATCGCAGCACTGAAGACGATGGATCGGGCCGGCCAGGTCATCTACGTCGGCACGTTCTCGAAGGTGCTCTTCCCCGGCTTGCGCGTCGGCTACGTCGTCGCCGCCCCGCCGCTCCTCGAGAAGATGATGCTGGCGCGCTGGAACGCCGACGTCACGACCAACGTGATCGCGCAGGCCGCGCTCGCTCACCTCCTCGCGACCGGCGGGCTCGCGCGCCATTTGAAGCGGGTGCGCGCCGTCTACGCGGCCCGGCTCGCGGCGATGCTGCAGGCGCTCGGGTCGGCCATGCCGGCGGGCACCGACTGGACGCGCCCGCGTGGCGGCCACTCCGTCTGGGTGACGCTGCCCGCCGGCACCGATGCCGACGCGCTCTTGCAGGCCGCGCTCGACGCCGGGATCCACTATGCCCCCGGCGACGTGTTCTGCGGCCCCGGCCGAGGTGCCCGTCACCTGGCGCTGTCCTTCGCCAACCACACGCCCGCCGCCATCACGGCGGGGATCCGACTGCTCGGCGACCTGCTGCGGAAGCAGCGCGCGCGAGCCGGGAGCATCACATGACCGATCGTCGTTCCGTCGGGGGCCCCAGCGATCCCTGGACTTGGATCTTCCTCGTGAGTGGTCTCGGCAATCTGGCGAACGGGCTCTGGATGCTCGCAGATCCGGCGCACTGGTACGCGACCCTCCCCGCCGCGGTGCCCGACTTCGGACCGCTGAACGAGCATTTCGTCCGCGACATCGGCTCGGCGTTCACGATGCTTGCCGTCGGCTTGCTGTGGGCTGCGTTCCGGCCCGGCGTCCGGGTGCCCGTGCTCGTGATGGTGACGCTCTTCAACGGCCTGCATGCGCTGGTCCACGTCTGGGACACGGGACGCGGCCTGGTCGGTCCCGAGCATTGGAGCATCGACTTCCCGGCGGTCTATCTGCCGACCCTGGTGCTGATCGGGCTCACCGTGCTGCTCGTCCGCCGCTCGGAGGCCCGCCTGTGACGTGGGCGACGACCTGGCGCGTGATCGTAGGCATCCTCATCGGTCTCGGCCTCGGCTGCGTACCTTTTCTACAGTACGGCCTCGCGGGCCATCACCACGCGACCGCGGTCGCGCATCCCCATCATTCCCATCATTAGAAGAAGGAGACTCGCCATGCGGCTCGCACCCATCGAGAACCCGAAGGACCTCGTCGCCAAGGTCGCCTATTGGATGACCAAGCGCCGGCTCGGCAAGGTCATCACGCCGATGAAGGTGATCTACGCGCGCCTGCCCGCGCTCTTCCGGCATGCGTACCAACAGGTCCAGATCGTGGAGACCAAGATCACGCTCGATCCGGTGATCAGCTTCCTGGTGCGCACGTGGCCCGCGATGATCAACGAGTGCACGTTCTGCGTCGACATCGCCAAGGCCGGAGCACTCTACCAGCACGTCCCCCTCGAAAAGATCGAGGCGCTGCCGTCCTACCGGACGAGCCCGCTCTTCAGCGAGCACGAGCGCGCCGCGCTCGCCTACGTCGAGGAGGCGACGCGCCACAAGCACGTCGGCGATGCGACGTTCGCCGACCTCCGCCGCCATTTCAACGAGCGCGAGATCGTCGAGATCACGTGGCTGAACGCGCTCGAGAACTACTACAACCTGCTGAACCTGCCGCTCGGCATCGAGGCCGACGGGCTCTGCGCGATCGCCCAGCGCCGGGCGGCGTGAGCGGCGGCACCGGATCTGCCACCGGTGGCGGATTGTGGTTCGCCGGCGAAGCCCACGCGCCGGACACGTCGACCGCCCGAATCGGGTCTCGGCGTGATCTGCGAGAACGCGCAGTTGCTCTTCTTCGACGTCACTACCGTCTTCTACTAAGAACCCGGTGGTTGGACAGAAGAGCGGCCGTCCTGAGCGCCAAGATCGGTGCCCACGACGGCCACGAAGATCAGGGCTGGCAGATCCCGCTCACGCAGTTGTCGGTGATGCAGTCGCCGCTGACGACGCAGATCTGCCCGGGATTGCAGCTACTCGGACAATTGGAACCACCGCAGTCTTCGTCGGTCTCAACTCTGATTCTGGATGCCGTCGAAGCATGTCGCCTCATCACCCGGGACGGAACACTCGCGGAGTCCGGACTCGTCGAAACCCTCTGGGACGGAGCTTTGGACGGCCGGCATCATGTTCCGGTGGTTGCGATCGTCGTTACGCGGAACCGGGAGCGGGTGAACCTCGATGGCAGCGAAGAGCTACCCTCGAGCTAACCCCGCCAGCTGCGCGCGACCGCGTCGGCGACCGCCAAGCCGTCCAGCGCCGCGCTGACGATGCCACCGGCGTAGCCCGCGCCTTCGCCGCACGGGTACACGTTCGGACGCGCCGGCGCGGCGAGCGTCGTCGGGTCGCGGACGACGCGGACCGGGCTCGACGAGCGCGTCTCGACGCCGACGACGAGCGCGTCCCGGGTGTCGAAGCCGCGGAGCTGCTTTCCGAATCGCCGGAGGCCGGCGCGGAGGCGATCGGCGATGAACGGGGGCAACAGCTCATCGAGACGCGCCGCACGCACGCCGGGACGGTACGAGCACGCGGGCAGATCCGCGCTGTCGCGACCGGCGACGAAATCGACCAGACGCTGCCCGGGGGCGACCTGCGCCCCGCCGCCCAGCTCGTACGCCCGCCGTTCCAGCGCGGCCTGGAGGTCGGCGCCGCCGGTCGGCCCGGGAAACCCGAGCGCGGCGACGTCGGCCGGCTCGAGCGCGACGACGATGCCGCTGTTCGCGTAGGGCGAGTCGCGCCGCGCGAGCGACATGCCGTTCACGACCACCGCGTCGGGCTCGGTGGTCGCCGGCACGATCCAGCCTCCCGGACACATGCAGAACGAGAACACCCCGCGCTCCTCGACCGTCGCCGCCAGCCGATAGGCCGCCGCGGGGAGCGGGAACCGCTCCGCGTCGGCCCCGTACTGCGCGCGGTCGATCAGCGGCTGCGGATGCTCGACCCGCACCCCGAGCGCGAACGCTTTCGCCTCGAGGGCGAGGCCGGCGTGCGCCGCCACCGCGTACACGTCGCGCGCGCTGTGCCCGGCCGCGAGCACGACCGCGGCCGCCGCGATCTCGCGGCCATCGGCGCAGCGCACCGCCGCGACGCGGTCGCCGTCCAAGACGAGCGCGCACGCGCGCGTCTCGAACAGCACCTCGACCCCGGCGCCAGCGAGCGTTGCGCGGATCGCCGTCACGATCCGGGGCAGCCGATTCGAGCCGACGTGCGGCCGCGCCTCGACGCGGATGTTCGGGTCG
>CAZWAX010000108.1:0-14971 GCA_964631985.1 uncultured Polyangiaceae bacterium
CGAGGATCGCCGCGACGTCGCGCTTCACACCGACCGCGAGCAGGCGGCCCGCGACCGCAGCGTCGCGACCGCCCGCGCCATCGAGCGCGAGGGCCGCCGGCTGCAACGTCAGATAGCCGTGGTGCGCGGTCGCTGCGAGCCAACGGGCGCTGTGGAGCGCGAGCAGCAACCCGGCAGCGACGACGACCGCTACGATCGCACCGGACACCCGGGCCGGCGCATCCCCGCGCGGGGCGACGAGCGCACCGGCGGCGAGCGCGGCGACCGGCAGGAGCGCGTCGAGGTAGTAGTACCAGGCGTCGCCCGGCAGCAGGACGACCATGCCGAGTTGGCAGAGGGTCACGGCGAGCACGACCGTGCCGAGGCGATCACGGTGACGTGCCGTCGCGAGCCGTCCGAGGCCGGCGAGGATCGCCACGCTCACGACCGCCGCCGCCACCCGCGTCACGAGCCGCCCCGCATCGGGGGTGTCGGGCCATTGCCAGAACGCGGACGGCACGCGCCACTCCAGAGTTGCCGCGGCCAGCAGACGCGTCACCACGTTCGGCAGCGGACCACGTGCCGGGAGCGTCGCAAGGCCCGCGTCCTGACCGGCGTTCGCGAGCGCAGCGTACATGGCGGGCCCACCCGCCACGCAACCGGCAAGCACCCCGGCACCGAGCGCGGGGAGTGTCGGCCGACGACCGACCACGAGCACGACCGCCGCCACCACCCACGCCGCCATCGTGAGGTGGAGTTGCACCGCGAGGCCGAGCGCCGCGCCGAGGAGCGCGAGCCGCGACGCCGTCACCGGTCCCGCGAGGAGCCCCAACAGAAGGATCGCGATGGCCGGCAGCGCCGCGGGGGCCCATGCAATCCGGCCGTCGATCACCGCGATGCGCGAGGTCGCGAGGACCGCGAGCGCGACGAGCGCCGCGCGCGCCCCCCACCAGCGCCGCGCGAGCATCCAGGCGCCGACGAGCGTCACGACGCCGAGCCCGGCCGCGAACCGATAGTGCGCGAGCGGGTCGGCACTCACGACGGAGGGGAGCGCCCAGACGTAGTGATAGAGCGCGCCGAGGCTCGTCACCCGCCGCATCGTCGGACCGACGGTCGGCCAGTCGTGGCCGGCCGCGATGTCGAGCGCGGTCTGCACGTCGCGCGCCTGGTCGACACCGAACCATCCGAGGTCGAGCCGCCAGAACCGGAGCGCCCCGCCGAGCGCCAGCAACCCCACGACCGCGGCGAGCTCCCAGCGAACGCCGAGCGCGCGATCACCGGACCCCCGTCGACCAGCGGATGCGCTCGGGTCCCTCACGCGACCGCGCCGTCGCGGTGGCGGCGCGCACCGATCCACGCGTAGGGCACGAGCGCCACCAGCCCGAGCGCGGAAAGCCCCGCGCCGACGATCCACGACCACGGCCGGTAACGGAAGGTCACGACGTGCGATCCCGGCGGCACGACGACGCCGCGGAGGATGCCGTCGACCGTGTAGACCTCGGCGTCGCGACCGTCGACCTCGGCGCTCCAGCCGGGGAACGCGAGGTCCGCCAGCACGAGCAGCGCGGCCGTCGGCCCCCCGGTCGCGACGACCACGGTGCCCGCAGTGTCGCGCCGCATCGTGGTCGTGCCGCCGTCGGCCTCGCCACGAGCCGCGCCGTCGAGCGCGGCGGTCACGCCGAGCACGTCGCGCTTGTCGACCAGGGCCGTGGTCCGGAAGTCGAAGCCGTCGCCGAGCCGCGTGAGCGCCGCGTCCTCGCTGGCCGTCGGCTCGACGGCGCGCACGCGAAACGCACGCGGCAGGGCGTTGGCGTTCTCGTAGACGACGACCCCGAGCTCGCGGTCACGGAACGCCTCGCGGAGCGCCGGCACCTCGGCCGCGTGGCGCGCGGCGCGCTCGACGGCGAGTCGACTCTCGACGAGCGCGCCCGGCGAGAATCCGAGATTCCCGAGCGACACCACCGCCGGGGCGCCGTCCTGGCTGACGGCGTGGAGACGGAGCCGAATGCGCCGCCGGTCACCGGCGCGCGCCAGGGCCACGCGCTGCTCGTGCCAACGCTCGCCGGTCGCCACACGCTCGGGCTCGGTCGGGGCATCCGACGGCACCCCGTCGACGCTCGTGCGCAGCACGACGGCGGAGGCGGCGCCGCGCACGAGCACGCCCCAGGCGAGCTCACCGGCCTCGCTCACCGCCGTCACGTCGAGCGTGAACGGGGTCGGCAACGTGAACGCGAAGCGCCCGTCGTCGCCGACCGTCACCGGCCCGATCGCGAGCGGTCCCCCCTCGGTCCGGAGCCGCACCATACCGGCGAGGAGCCGCGCCGTCCGTTCCCGGCCGACCTGCGCGCGCACGCGGGTCGCGAGGTCGTCGGAGGCGAGCGGGCGACGGGTCGCGACCCATCGAACGCCGACGAGGTCGAGCGCGGGAGCGGTCGCGGCCAGCGTGACGTCGGGATCGACCGTGAAGTGGATCACGCGGTCGCAGAAGCTCACGAGACGCGTGAAGAACGCGTAGTACGATCCAGGGGTCAGCACGTCGATCGCCCGGACGTCCCGGAGACCCGCCGCGGCCGACGTGAGCGGCACGGCGAGGTCCGGATCGGCGATGATGCGCCCCGGGGCCGCGCCCCGCAGGAACGTCACGAAGGCCGGTGGCCGATAGGGATCGAGACGCGGAGGATGGTGCTTGGGCGCCATCATCCAGAGCTCGGCCAGCACGAGCACGCTGAAGGCGTGGGCGACCGTGCGGCGGCCGATCGCGCCACCGCGCCAGAGTGCCGCGATCGCGAGCAGCATCGTCGCCAACACTGCGGGCCACGCCATCCGCGGGGTGTAGGTCGGCAACGGCTCGAGGACGACGGCGACGACGACGAGGGCGACGACCACGAGCACACCGGCGACCACGGCGCGGCGCGCGCCCCCCTCGTCGATGCGACGCGCCGCGATCGCGTCGAGCCCGATCGCCGCCGCGATCGCCAGCGCGAAGACCACCGTGAAGGTGTACTTCACGAACAGGATCCCCCGCAGCACCGGGAGGTGGGTGGCGAGCTCGCCGAGCCCGCCGACGTTGCGGAGCAGGAGCACGCCCGCCCAGAGCGCGCAGAGCCGCGCCAGAGGGACGAGCGGGGACTCGCGTGCGACGACACCGACGGCGGCGAGCACGAGCGCCGCCACGCCGATCGCCGGCGTCAGGAGACCGTCGGCGAACGCGCGCCCCGGCGGCGCGAAGAGCGTCGGTACGGCGAGACTCGCGAGCGACGGCCACGGCACCGTGAAGCTCGCGAGCTGGGCGCGGCCACCGAGGGTCAGACCCGAGGCCCGCGTCATGAGCTCGACGGCCGGCACGAGAAGGAACGCGGCGACGATGCCGCCCGCGACGAGCCCGACGACGGTCGTCGCGATCGTCGGCCGGCCCCGGCCCCCGCTGCGCCCCGACGCGCGCGCGCCCGACCAGGTGCCGAGGAACGCGAAACAGAGGAGGGCCGCCTGCAGCTTGCCTCCGAGGAGCGCGCCGGCCGCTGCCGTCGCGAGCACGAGCCAACCAGCGCGACGACCCCGGCGCCCGCGTTCGAAGCCGAAGAGCATGAACGGCAGGAACAGCTCGGTCGAAAGGGGGTGATGGGCGATCCACGCCATCGCATAGCCACCGTAGGCGGTGATCGCGGCGCCAACGACGGCCGCCGTCGACCGGACGCCGAGCTCGCGCAGGAAGAGCCACGTCGCCCACGCGAGGACCAGGATGCGTGCGAGATAGAAGAGGTCGGCGGCGAGTGGCGATGGCCAGAGATCGAGCGGCCATTGCAGCGGATGGCCGGCGCCCGAGTTCAGGTTGGCGGCGAGTGGAGCCCCGAGGCCGCTCCCGGGATTCCACAGCGGCAGCTCGCCCGCGGCGAGCGCCGCGCGCGCCAGATACGGGCTCGGCTCGTCGACCCAGGCGGCGCCTTCGACGTCGAGGAGGTGCGCAGGGCCGACGCCGGGTGGATCTTCATGCGCCTGGCCCGGTGGGCGGACGGGACCGTCGGGGGTGAGCCCCGCGGTCAGCGTCGATGCCGACAGCGAGCGACCGTCGAAGACGACGTCGTGGAAGAAGATGCCGTGGAGCACCACGAACAGCAGCAGCGCTGGCACCGTTCCCCGCTCCCTCCGCCGTCCGCGAACGACGGCAGCACGTGACCCCTATCAGCCGAAGGTGATGCGACGGACGTACAAATCGAGCGGCGGCCGCTTGTTCTGCGCGTCGCCCAGCGTCTTGGCCTTGGACTCGCCCCACTCTTCCCACATGACGTAGGCGGTGTCGCCGCCGACGGCGACCTGAGGGAACCGCACGGCCCCCTGCCCCTCGGCCGCCGGTCGCTCGACCACCAGGAGTGGCGCGTCCCAGTGCGCGCCACCGTCCTTCGAGCGCATCAACCGCACGGTGCGCGGTCCCTCGGCATATACCAGGTACAGCGTCCCGTCTTTCGCGACGGCGAGCCGGGGTGCGCTCGCTTTGCCCTCGCGGGGCGTGAGCGGTGCGAGCGCATCCTTGCCGGGTGTCCACCGACCGTCCGCTTCCATGCGAACGAAGTAGATGGATTCGGCGCCACCGCGCCCCTTGGCTTCGAAGACCGCGGACGCGTGCGTACCGTCGGAGAAGAGCTGCGCCGTCGGCGCCGCTCCTCCCGGCTGCTCGTGCAGCAAGACGTCCTCGCCCCAGGTGAGCCCGCCGTCTGCCGACGAGTCGGCCCATACCTCGGCGAACGCATTGATGCCGCCGACGGCCGCCGTCCAGAGGACCACGGCGCGTCCGCCTGCGAAGACCACACGCGGTGCCAGGGGCGCGCCCCGCCCTTTCCCCTCGTCGACACGGACCGGCGGCGACCAGGTCGTGCCGCGATCCTTCGATACCGCCGCCATGATCACGCGACCCACGGTGGCGGCCTGCTCCTCCCACACCACGACGACACCGTTCTGACCGTCGCTCGCCGCCGACACGGCATTGGCCATGAGGCCGCCGCCCTCGCCGTCGTCGATCCGCACGTCTTCTGGCAACCACGTGGCCCCACGGTCCAGCGAGCGGTTGACGAAGATGCCGGTCGTGTAGCCGCGCTCGTCGGGCCAAGCGACCGAGACGCCACCACTCCGATCGGTGGCGATCGCCGGCGCGAATGCCATGGGCTGCGTGTTCAGGGTGCGGGGAGCCGACCACGTCGCGCCGTGATCGCTCGAGCTCCGAAACACGATGAACTTGTCGCCGGTCTCGGGCCGACGCGCTTGCCACGCCGCGTAGAACTCCCCGTCCGCGGAGCCAGGCAGCGTCGTCAGACCGATCGTGATGGTCTTCAGCATGTCGGCGGGCGTGAGATGGGCTTCCGGCCCGAAGGGGGTGGTTGCGCCACCCGCCTGTCGATAGACGACCGGGCGGTACGGCGGCTCTTCCCGCATCCAGGTCGCGACCGCCCCGCCGTTCGGGAAGGCGTAGAGCGCCGCGTAGTAGGCGACCATGTAGCGCCCGACGTTTCCTGCTTCGCCGTTCAGGCGCTCGATCTCGCCGAGCTCGGGACCCTTCGGCTGACATCCGAGCGTTGCGGTCAGGAGGAGCGCCAGCACACCACGTCGAACGAGAGTATTCATGGGGGAGGTGGAGGAGCGCATCGTGGCGCTCTCACTAGATGAAAACGGAGGACAAAAAGAGAGGGGACGGCGTGATTCACGCCGTCCCCTCGTTCTTCACTCAGAGACTCCTGTCGAAGACAGGATTACTCTGCGGTGTACCGGCCAAGCGCCGAGGTACCGAACGGACCAACCGCCATACCGTGGTAGGCGAAGAGGAAGGTCGTCAGATCGACGCCGTTGATGGTGGTGTCACCGATCGGGAGGTTGCCCTCGTCGCTACCCACCGCACAGTTGGTGAGGCGGACGAAGCCAGACGTCTCGGCCGGAATCGAGGCCGGGATGATCGCGGGGAGATCGATCGCCGCAAGCGGCGTGTTCTCCGCGATCTTCGCGGTGCCCGAGCAGGTCACACAGATGTCGGGCAGCGAGACGAAGGACTCGACGTTGTCGTAGTACTGCGCGTTGCAGCAGACCGCGGCGCCGTTGCTGAGGGCAGCCGGAATCGGACCGACCTCGGACTCGGCGAACGCCGCGTTACCCGCAGGGAACGCCAACCCGATGAAGAAGACCTCGGAATCCTGGAGGTCGAGGGGGTTGAAGGTCTGCAGGAAGAGACCACCCGCCACCGGACCAGTGAGGAAGAAGTCCCCACCAGCAGGAAGCGTCTGGCCGTCCACGATGCCAATCGCGTTGTTGCCGAAGGCCGCGTTGGTCGAGGTGTTGGCAACCACCCAGCTACCGATGAGGGCCGGAGTGCCGGACGGCGCTTCGGGATCCTCGGGCTCGCAGGTCTGGCTGTTGGTGTCGGCGTCGAAAGAAGTGACCGTGATGA
Organism: uncultured Polyangiaceae bacterium; assembly: GCA_964631985.1. GTDB lineage: Bacteria > Desulfobacterota > Binatia > UTPRO1 > UTPRO1 > UTPRO1. Next base: position 6,407 of record CAZWAX010000108.1, read on the forward strand.
AGCCCTTCTCACCCGACAGGTTGATCACGGGACCCGTGTTGGTGTTCTCCTGCCCGAACTGGACCTGACCCTGGAGGGCAGTCGGATCCACGACCACGGTGTCACGCGGGGTCAAGCAGATGAACACGTCCGCGAGGTGATCGCAGCTCTCGGACCAGAACGACCAGTGGGTCGCCAGGGGATCCGAATCCTCGCCACCGATGCGGCTTACGAGCTGGAAGCTCGCACGACCATCCGTCACGTCGAACGGCATGACCAGCGCAACCGCCGGCTGAATCGTGGTGACCGTGTCACCCAGCTCGGCCGCCTGCGCGGAACCGACCAACGCAACGCTCGCGAGCGCCGCTCCAAAACTAAACTTGATGCCCTTCCTCATGTTGAACTCTCCTTTCGTCTCCACTCGTTCGCTGTGAGACATTCACTGACCCTACTGCACTGCACATCGCGCCGGTCCGGTGATTGGCGCGATTCTTTGAACTAGCTTCATGAGCGCCCATCCCCCTCCGGTCCGTTCGAACTACCGACCGCTGGGGAGCGCGTCACTCGTTATCGCTAAAGTTTTGTGACCCAAAAGAAGACCCACGACCCCCCAACCTCCACATGCCAAAAACGCGGCGCATCCTAACCCGAGGTTTTGAAACGTGTCAAGGCTCGAGACCCTCATTCGGTCAGGATCACGTACCAGAGACCGTCGCGGCGGACCCACTGGTCCTTCGTGTTGACTTGCTTCTTGATGAATTTGAGCTCGCCCTCGGGGGTCTTGAGCGGAAAATTGACCTCGTTGTCGACGGTGACCGTTGCTTTGTCGCCTTCCTCATGAACGTTGCTGATTTGATAACTTAGGATGTCGAAGGCCAACCAGCGGCGCTTCATGAAGGCATCCTTGGTGAGCGCCTTCTTGGCCTCGGGGTCGACGTACTGGTCGTAGACCTCGGCCCATCCCTTCGATTGTTTGAGGCCCCAGTAAGTGGTGGCGCGATCCTTGAGCGAGGCGACCGGGTCGGCTTTCTGACACCCAACCGCCGCGAGCAGGAACACGGCCGCTACGAGCCCGCCGGCTCTCGTCATTCCCCCACCCCCTCAGGACGCATGCGCATTGGCCTCGTATCCATTGCGACCCCTTGCGTCAATCGCATCGGGTGTGTTCCCCCGAGCTGGGTCGATCCAGAAGCTCCGGAGATATTCCCACATGAAGAACTGCGCCGGCTCGACGCGGATCTCCCGTTCGAGCACGTCGACACACCGCTGCAAGGTCCCGGGACCTGCCTCCGGCCCCGGAACGCACGTGCCGAGCGTGAGCGTGTGGCCGATCGATCCCGCGTCACGACGAACGGTGAAGGGCACGAGCGGGGCGCCCGTCTCGGTCGCGATGTACTCGGCACCGAGCGGGAGCTCCGCCGGGTGACCGAGGAACTGCACCCGACCGCGATGCCGTGCCAGCTCGGGCGGCACGCTCATCAAGATGTAGAGGATCTCCCCCGCGTCGAGCGCGCCGCGCATGCGCTCCATCGCGCCGGGCTTCCCCGGGATGATGAAGGGAATGCCGCAGATCGCCTCGAGCGTCGCGACCTTCCCTTCCCCGTAGCGCCGCACTACCTCGTTCAACGGGTTGTCGTCAGGCTCGAGCGAGCGCGCGATGACGTGGACCCGGTAGCCGAGATTCGCGAGCGCGATGATCGCGAGGCACATGCTGCCATAGTGCGACGAGAAGACGATCGCGCCCCGCCCAGCGGCGAGCGCGGCGTCCAGGTGCTCGCGGCCCGTCACGGTGATGAAGCGCTCGAAGGTGTCGGGGGTGAGGTCGCGATAGAGGAACGTCTCTGCTTCCTCGCAGCTCTGGGTGCGAAAGCAGTCGCGGATGATGCGGCGCGCTTCCGGGGCCGCGAGCTCGCCGTGGTACGCATGCTGGAGGTTGGCGATCGCTGCCTCGCGTCCGACCGTCCGCCACCAGAAACGGAGATCACCGCGGCGGCGGCCCCACCACATCGCCGCCCTCCACGAGATCCGCGCGAGCGCCGGCATGACGGTGAAGTAGTCGAGCGTCATCGCGATACGGAGCCAGCGCGGCGCAGCGGCGCTCATGGCTCGTCCCCTTTCCCCGACGCGTGGTCGGTCCACGAATGCTCCATGCGCATGACGCCGAACTCGTCGGACGGATTGCGGACGCGGAACGGGCAGCGGCGCTCCTGGACGTCGTAGATGAGCAATGCCGAGCGGTTGTCGATGGTCGCGACGTTCAAATAATACCCGCCGCCGAGCAGGGGCAGCTGGGGAACTTGCAGGGTCGCGCGGAACGTCCCGTCCGCGTGTCGTTCCATGTCGACGCCGTCCATCTCGGTGGAGACGCAATAGCAGACCAGCCCGTCGTTCCGCACGAAGGCGATGCCGACGCCAGGCTCGAGATCGGCGTCCCGCCCGCGCTCGAGCACGACCCGCACGGTGAGCGCCCCTCCGCTTTGCCAGGTCGGCGGGTCGTCGCCTGCCCCACCCTCGATCGTGACGTCGACCAACCGCAACACGGCCGGATCGCGGCCCGTCGCCGCGTGAGGGGCCGCCTCCTCCTGATCCCGTATCCGGGTGTACTCGAGGTAGCCGTCGATCACCTCGTCGACCGAGCCCAGTGCCGCAACGCGCCCGTGCCGCAGCCACAAAGCGCGATCACAGAGCTTTTTCACTTGATACATGGCGTGCGAGCAGAAGAGGATCGTTTTTCCGCGGCTGCGGAATTCGGTGATGCGATCGACGCATTTGGTCTGGAAATGCTGGTCGCCGACGGCCAGGGCCTCGTCGATGATCAACACGTCCGGGTCGACGCTCACCGCGAGCGCGAAGGCGAGCCGCACGTACATGCCCGACGAGTAGGTCCGTACGGGTTGGTCGATGAAGCCTCCGAGCTCCGAGAACGCGATCGCCTCCTCGATGCGCTGTGCGGCCTCCGCGCCGCCGATGCCGAACAGGGCGGCGTGCATGTGGGCGTTGTGGCGGCCGCTGAACTCGGGGTGAAAGCCCGCTCCGAGCTCGAGAATCGCCGCCAGCGTCCCGTGCACCGCCACGCTGCCGGTCGTCGGACGCGTCGTTCCCGTGAGGAGTGCCAGCAAGGTCGACTTGCCGGCGCCGTTCTCGCCGATGATCCCGATCGACTCCCCCGCCCGGACCTCGAGGTCGAGGTCGCGGAGCGCCCAGAACTCCTGATGCCGCGACCGGCGGGTCAGCCACTCGACGGCACGGTCCATCGGCCGCGCATACAGCCGATAGGCCTTTCCGAGATTTTCGGCGTGCACCGTCCGCATGCGTCAGACCAGATCCGCGAACTCGCCGCGGGCGCGCGTGAAGACGAACGCGCCGAGGGAGAGCGCGACCAGGCTCGTCGCCGCGAGGCCGAGCGCCACCATGGCGCTCGGGACGGTGCCGTGGAGCAGCACGTCGCGATGGGCCTGCACCAACGGTGTCAACGGGTTCGCGGCGAGCACGGGCTGCAGGAACGGGGGCACGAGATGGGGCGGGTAGAGGATCGGCGTCAAATAGAACCAGATCGGCATCACGACGGTGAGCGCCTGCGCCGTATCGCGAAAGAAGACGTGCAACGACGCGACCAACCACCCCAACCCGATCGCGAGAGCGAGCTCCGCCAGCACGAGGAGCGGCAGCACGACGAGCGCCGGCCGGGGCGGGATGCCCATCGCCGCCATCAGCACCAGCAGCAACCCGGTGGCGATCAGTTGGTGCACGACCGCGGCACCCGCGAGCTGCACGGGCAGGACCTCGACCGGAAAGATGACGCGCTTCACCAGGGTCGGATTGTCGACGAGACAGGTCGCGCTCCGCGTCACCGCCTCCTGGATGGCGAGCCACGGAAAGAGGCCGCACGCCAGAAACAACACGAACGGTACGTCGGTGCCGCCCGCGTCGGTCACCCGCACCTTCATCACGGTCGCGAAGACGAACGTGTAGGTCGCGAGCTGCAGCAAGGGCTGCGCGATCGACCAGAACGCACCAAGCGCCGAGCCGACGTAGCGGCCTCGGAGATCGCGCCCGACCAAGGCCCGCACGACCGACCGCGCCGACCAGACCGCCCGCACCAAGGCCACCGGCGCCGTCCAGCGCACGCCCGCGTCACCGGCGACGGCGAGCCGCACGTTCCCGTCTCCTGTGCTCACGGCAGGGCTCCCCGTACCACGGCGGCCGCGCCGGCCCGCACCGCGCGGTCGCGGCCACTGCGTGCCTTGTCGGCCGCCGCGGGGGGCAGGATCGCGAGGGCGGCGTCGAAATACTCGCGGGCCCGATCGGGCTTACCCCGATCGAGCGCCACGTAGCCGGCGAGCGTCAGCGCCTCGGCATCATCCGGCTCGGCGGCGATCACGGCGTCGATCTTGGTGGCCGCGAGCTCGTGGTTCCCGAGCCGATAGTAGAGCATGGCGAGGCCGCGGGTCGTCTCGTGGTCGTCCGGCTGCAACGCTGCGGCGGCGAGCCAGGCGCGCTCGGCGTCCGCGAACCGACTCCGTTCGAAGTACGCCTGACCGAGATTGTATTGCGCCCGGGCGCAGCGCGGGACGACCGCCACGGTCGCCGACCAGAGCGTGATGCGATCCCGCCAGTCGCGGTTGCGGACCACCGTCCGCGTCATCAATGCCGCCACCGCGAGGCTGAGCGCGGCGGCGAGCCACGGGCGCCGCATCGGCCAGCGCCGCCAGGCCGCGTCGACGAGCCCGGACGCGGCGATCGCGATCCCCACCAGCGGCACGTACAGATAGTGCTCGGCGAGGAGCTCGCGAAACGGCACGAGGTGCGAGACCGGCAGCAGCGCAATCGCGGCCCAGGCGAGCCCGAGCCCGAGCCGCTCGCCGCGTCGCCAGCTCGCCCACGCGACGACGGCGAGCAGCACCAGCACGGCGATGCTCGCGAGCGCCCGCGGATCGGCAACGCTCGTCGAGACCGGAAAGGCGTCGTAGCTGTAGTCGACCGAAAGCGCGGCGGGCCAGACGATCAGTTGCAGATACTTCACCCAGACCCGCGCGACAGTCGCGAGATTGGCGCCGAAGCTGCCGCCGTGCCACGGCCGCTCGGTCGCGATGTGCAGAACGTGGCCGCCGTAGGTGAGCGCGAGCGCCAACGCGCCGAGACCCGTGAGCAGCGCGAGCCAGACGAGCCGACGCATCGTGAAGACACCGGCCGCGCCTGCGGCGATCGGATCGCGCCGCCGCTGCCAACGCTCGATCGCGAAGCAAACCGCCGGAAGCGTCACTGCCATCTCCTTGGCGAGAATGGCCAGCACGTACGCCGCGGCCGCCAGCCCGAGGAGCGCGGCTGTCCCGCTCCGCCGCCAGCGCAGATAGGCGACGACGCCGAGCACGTAGAAGAGCCCGCAGAGCACGTCGCGGCGGCCGGCGGCGTAGCTCACGGCGTCCGCCTGCACGGGATGGACCGCGAAGACGAGCGCGCCGGCGAGCGCCGCCGGCAGCGAGGCGCCGAGCCCGTCGAGCAGCACCGCCACGAGGAGCACCGCCACGCCGTGGTACAGGACGTTGCTCACGTGGAAGACGCGCGGATCCATGCCCCCGAGCGCATGGTCCAGCCGGTAGGACAGCGTCCGGAGCGGCCGATAGTGCAGACCCTCGAACCCGGCGGAGAGCGGAAGCCGCACCGCCGGATCGTCGACGATCACCAGCTGATCGTCGTACACGAAGCCGTTGCCGACGACGTTGGCAAACGTCACGACGATGGCGACCACCAGCAAGCCGCCACGCCAGGCGCGCTGCCACGAATCCGCGCGGAGCTCGCCGGCGTGGTCGGTCACCAATGGGTCAAGGAATGGGAGTGCTGACGCGCTCCGAGTCCAGACTTTCGGACGAGGGTCGGCCGCTACCGTAATCGGGCCGGCCGTGCTCGTAGCGATAGAGGTCGCGCTCCATGCCTTTCAGGCGGGACTTGAACGCCTCGGTCGCGTTGCGCGACTCCTGGCGGTCGCGGACGACGTGCGGGGTGAGGAGCACGATCAGCTCGGTCCGCCGGACCGTGTCGCTCTCGACGCGGAAGGCGCGCCCGACCACCGGGATGTCCATGAGGAACGGGATGCCCGTGCGGCTGCGGTCGACGGTGTCGTCGATGATGCCGCCGATCACGATGGTCTCGCCGCTCTGCACGACGACGGTCGTCTCGGACTCGCGCGTCGAGAACGTCGGCGACTGGATGCCGCCCGTAGTCGCGCTCGCGACCTGGCTCACTTCCTGCCGGATCTGCATGTTGACCAGACCCTCGGAGTTCACCTGCGGCAACACCGTCAGGATGACGCCGGTGTCGCGGTACTGGATGTTCTGCAGGATGTTGGAGTTGCCGTTCGTCGTAACGTCCGTGGCGTTGCTCTGCGTGGTCACGATCGGCACTTCGTTGCCGACCAGGATGTGCGCCTCGTGATTGTCGGCGGTCATGATGTGCGGCGCCGACAGCACCTTCAGCTTGTTCTTGCCGGCGGCGGCGTTCATCACGATCGCGAAGTTCCGGTTGTCGCTGATGATGCCGAACATGCCGGTACCCGGCAGCGGCACGATGTCGGCGGCACGGTTGCCGACCGCGGCTCCGAGGTCGAAGAGGCTCGAGCCCGCCGTACTGCCACCCGAGTCGGCGTTGGTGTTGGTGGATTCGCCGGTGATGCGATTGATGGCGCGGTTTCCGGCCGCGTCGTTCCGGCTCTGCTGCGCCGCCGCGAACTCGACCCCGAAACGCATGTCGTCGCCGAGGGTCACTTCCGCGACCAGGACCTCGATCAACACCTGGCGCGGTACGACGTCGAGGCGCCGCAGCACTTCGCGGATGTCGGAGTAGTCCTTCTTGGTCGCGAGGAGGACGAGCGAGTTGGTCACGTCGTCCGCGACGATGCGGACCTCCTGGCGGAAGATGTCGCCCGGCTCGCCGCCGGCGAGCACGTAGCCGGTCGCGCCCTGCGAGTCGCCGAAGCCACTGCTGCCCGAGCTGCCGCTGCCCCCGATGCCACCGCGGCTGGAGCTTCCCCCCCCGAGACCGCCGCTGCGATTGCGATTGCTCCGGCCGGAACCCGACGAGCTGCCGAGCCCGCCGTCGTCGAACTGCTGCAACGGCGCGTAGTCGTCGAAATCGTCGAGCATCTGATTGACCCGCGGCGCCACGACCGGCGCGGCCGGATTCGCTGCGCCCCGGCCAGCCTGCCCGGCGGCCCGCCCGCCAGGTTGCGCTCCGCCACCGCCGCGTTGGCGGGTTCCGAAGGGCGTGAAGCCCTGCTGCTGCGTCCCGCGCGAGCTCGACCCTTCACCGTAGAGCTCGCTCAGGATCTCGGCGAGATCCGCCGCCTTGGCATTCTCGACCGCGTAGACGTGGACCGAGCGACCGGCGCCCTCCTCGGGTGGAACGTCGAGCAGCTTCATCCAGCGGTCGACCTCGGCGAAGATCGTGGGGTTGAACGCGACGATCACCAGCGAGTTCAGGCGTTGCAGCGGGATCACGTACACGCCGCGCTCCTCGGCCGAGGCCGGCGTGACGCCGTAGGTGTCCATGATGGCGATCAGCTCCTGGCCGATCTCCTCGATGTTGGCGTGCTCGATCTTGTAGACCTTGGCCCGCAGGTCGCGGAACGCGTCGCGATCGAACGTGTTGACCAGGTCCTTCAAGCGGGCAACGTTCGACTCGAGGTCGGTCACGATCAGGAGGTTGGCGCGCGCATACGGGATGACGTCGCCGCCCGGCGTGACGAACGGTTGCAGGACGTTGACCATCTCCTGGGCCGCCACGTGCTCGACCCGGACGACCTCGATGACGAAGGCGTCTTCGTTGGTCGCCTGCCGCCGCTCGCCGGGCGCGATCGGAATGATGGCCTTCGTCTTCGCCTCCGCGACCGGGATGATCTGGTAGATGTCACCGACCTGGACCGCCGAGATGCCGTTCGAGCGCAGGATGCGGTTGAAGATGGGGAAGAGGTCCTCCTTGGCGATCGGTCCGGTGGTGCGGATCGTGACCTGGCCCTGGATGCGGGGGTCGATCTGGTAGTTGATCCCGAGGGAGTCGGCGAGGCTGTGGATGACCTCGCGGATGTCGGCGCCTTCGAAATTGAGCACGACCGAATCGTCGGGGGCCGGGGTACCCTTGGCAGCCGGCACCGGTGGGGGAGCCGGGGCTGCCGCCCCGTTCCCGTTCGGAGCCGGCGCGATCGGCGTCGGCACCGGGGTTTCGGCGCCCGCGATCGTGGTCGTAGTGACCACTACGATCGTGGCGACGATCCTCAGGGCTGTTCGTACCATGGTGACCCTCCCTCCCGACGACTACTGAGCTTCGGGCTGTCCCCGGCGCTTGCGTGCTTCTTGCCGTAAACGCTCGATTTTTTCCTTGATGTCCGCTGCCGGCGTCCGCGCGACTCCGGGGGATGCTCCCCCCCCGCCGCGTGGCGTCCGAGTTGCCCCAGCCATGGGGGTCGGCGTTGGCTGGATCCCGGCTGGGCCCGTCATTGCCACTGGGGCCCCGGCTTTGGCTTTCTCGACGTTGATGACCAGCGTGGTTTCCTGCCCGTCAGGTCCTACCATCACGATCGAGGTCGGGTCGATC
>CAZWAX010000109.1:0-14949 GCA_964631985.1 uncultured Polyangiaceae bacterium
TGTTGCCGGCGCCGTCGTTCTCCTCGAGGAACTCCTTGCCCTTCTCGAAGTTGGGCTCGAAGCCGAAGTCCTTCTTCACCTCGTCCTTGATCCCCTTGATGTTCTCGATGAGCGAGAGCTCGTAGACCGACTGGGCGTTGTCGGTGACCGGGCCGTAGGAGTCGACCGCGATCGTGACCGGGCCCATGCCGAGGAAGCCGAAGGCCACGAGGCCGAACGCGAAGACCGGCGCCGGGGTCAGCTCGCCGACCTTGATGAAGAGCGTGTCGAGCCCGAAGAGCGAGACCGCGTAGGCCATGCTCATGAGCGCCACGATCACCAGGCCCATCCAGTAGGCGCTGAAGTTGCCGGCGACGAGACCCGAGATGACGTTCAGCGAGGCTCCGCCCTCGCGCGACGCGGTGACGACCTCGCGCACGTGGGCGGACTCGGTCGAGGTGAAGACTTTGACCACCTCGGGGATGATGGCGCCGGCGAGCGTGCCGCAGGTGATGATGGTGGAGAGCTTCCACCAGAGCGTGCCGTCGCCGAGGCCCGGAATGAGCAGGTACGACACGACATAGGTCATGACGACCGACACGATCGAGGTGATCCACACCAGCTTCGTGAGCGGGGCCTCGAAGTTCATCTTGTCGGCGTTCTGGTACTGGCTGCGCGCCAAAGCGTCGTTAATCCAGTAGGAGGCCGCGCTCGCGATCAGCATCATCAGGCGCATCACGAAGATCCAGACCAGCAGCTGTACCTGAACTCCGGCGGTCGGCACCGCGAGCAAAATGAACGAGATCAGCGCGACGCCGGTCACGCCGTAGGTCTCGAAGCCGTCGGCCGAGGGGCCGACCGAGTCGCCGGCGTTGTCGCCGGTGCAGTCGGCGATGACGCCGGGGTTCCGCGCGTCGTCCTCCTTGATGTTGAAGACGATCTTCATCAAGTCGGAGCCGATGTCGGCGATCTTGGTGAAGATGCCGCCCGCGATGCGGAGCGCCGAGGCGCCGAGCGACTCGCCGATCGCGAAGCCGATGAAGCAGGCACCGGCGAAGTCGTTGGGGATGAACAACAGAATGGCCAGCATCAGCACGAGCTCGGCGCTGATCAGCAGCATGCCGATGCTCATGCCGGCCTGGAGCGGAATGGCGTAGGTGGGGAAGGGCTTGCCGCCGAGGCTCGCGAAGGCGGTGCGCGAGTTGGCGAAGGTGTTCACGCGGATGCCGAACCAGGCGACGCCGTAGCTGCCGCCGATGCCGACCAGGCTCGCCAGCAGGATCACCACGACCTTGATCGCGTCGAAGTGCATCAGGAAGCCGAAGTAGACGACCATGATGGCGCCGATGAAGAGCTCGAGGATCAGGATGAACTTGCCCTGCGTGACCAGGTAGGTCTTGCAGGTCTCGTAGATGAGCTCGGAGATCTCGAGCATCGAGCGGTGGACCGGCAGGTTCTTCAGCGTGTTGTACTGCATGAAGCTGAAGACCAGGCCGAAGCCGCAGATGACGACGCCCATGACCAGCAACAGGGTCCAGCCGTCGACCCCGAGGAACTGCTCGGACGCGAGGTCGGGAAGGATGAGCTCGGCTTCACTGGCGCCGGCATAGCCGGCGGCGAGCAGAACGAAGGACAACGCAACGAACAGCAATGACGTCAAACGTGAGCGAATCATACGGGTGCCTCCTCCAAAAACTCGAGGCGTCTGCGTGGGGGCAGCCCCACCGGCCTCTAAGGTTTCGAGTGGTTGGCCGCCCGGACGAGAAGGCTCGGACGTCGTGACGTCTGCCTCCCGCGAGCGCTTCTGCGCACTCCCAACGAACGCGCCGACCGCCAGAGCACGGCCGGGATGAAAACCGGCGTTCTGTAGCACTGGCGGGGGGGAATTGCGAGCGCGCAGCTTCGGAGGCGGCGACGCTGGAAGGGTCTATAGGCCCGTCGCGGCCGGGACCGCGGAGGGATAGAAGGACGGCGCGTGGACCTCCAGCTCCGGATCATCGGGCATGCCCGCACCCCGTGGAGCCGGCGTGAGGACGCCCCCCATCAGCCGCCGGCATCGCCGGAAACCAAGGGAATCATCGAGATCGCTCCGGAATACCGCGAGGCGCTCGCCGACCTGGCGGGCTTCGGGCGGATCTGGCTGGTCTTCTACTTCCACCGTAGCGGGGGCTGGGGTCCGAAGGTGCGCCCCCCGCGCGGGGGTCCGAAGCGCGGCCTCTTCGCGACCCGGGCCCCCGACCGCCCCTCGCCCCTCGGCCTCACCAACGTCGCCCTCGAGTCGGTCGACCTCGCGACGGGAGAGGTGCACGTCCTCGGCCTCGATCTCCTCGACGAGACCCCGATCCTCGACCTCAAGCCCTACCTGCCGATGTTCGACGCCTGGCCCGAGGCCGGGCACGGCTGGATCGAGCCCTACCTCGAGGCGGGGATCGAGCCGCGCCTGAAACGACCGCGTCGGACCCCGCCGTGAGATTTGTGCTTCATTTCGAGTCACCCCGAAGCGTTTAGCATTGCTCCCTTCGGGGTCACTTCTGTACCGGAGCAGACCTACGGTGCTGGCGGTTCGGTTGGGTCCCCTTCGTTCCTCCTGTCGCTCAACCGTGCCCTGGCTGGGTCTTCACGTCGGTCAAACGCAGCCCGCAACTCTTCCCCCAGGAGGGACCCATGAGGTCACGACGTTTGCAGGAGCTCGTCTTGGTAGGTGCGATGCTCGTCGTTCCGTCGAGCGCGTTCGCGGTCAGTCACGCCAATGAGATTCGGACGAACATGGAGAACTACCGGATATGCGTCGACCCCAAGCTCGGCACGTGTCTCTATGACAACCAGCGGTCGCCGAGCGAGTACCACATTCCTGACGGCAACAAGGTTTCGGTGTATCTGAAGAGCGACGGCAAGGTGGACGTGAAGATGGACGCCATCGCCATCGATAGCGGCCTCAGCTACGCGTGCGCCACGGAAGGGTATCCATGCGTGGGCGGGTTCTGCGACGGCGGCCCGGACGACGGCACCGCATGCGCGCCCGACGAGTGTTTCGGCGGCGCCAACCATGGTGCCGTGTGTTCGGTTCCATCGGAGTGTCCGGGCGGTGTGTGTGCGGGCGATACCTGCTTCGACGTCACGTGCCAAGGCGGACCGTTGGACGACACCAGATGCACGACGGCCGCGACCGACTGTAACGATTTCTTGAATACCGTTCCTACTCCGGATGCGATCTCGACGGGCTGGGAGGTGGTCTTCCGTGGAAACGCCGAGACGAAGCAGTTGGTCACCTTCAACAACGTGGTCTTCAACATCGTCGAGCTCCAGGGCGGGAGCACGGACATCGGGGATGGTTGCGTGAAGCGGTGTCCTTTCGAGGTCGACAACAGCGGCGAGGACCTCGCGAACATCGTCTGCTCGACGGAAGGTGACTGCTCGGGTGTGAAGGCCTTCCACTCGATCGAGATCGTCGATCCGCAGGGGAAGACCATGGCGGTTCCGACCCTGGGGACGGCGACCATCGCGGGGGCCAGCGGCAGCATCGGCACCCCAGCCGATCCCGGCGATCCTGCCAAGTACGGCGACGCGTGTCGGACGGAAGACCCGCCGCCGGACGACTGCGAGGAATAGGACCCGACGCAGCATGCGGGGGGCCGGGCGCGGCAATGGCGCCCGGCCCCTTTTCTTTTCCTCCGCTGGACACCTCGCCGCTCCTGGTCGACGATGCGCCGCGAAATCTCGAGCGCGTCACGGGAGGCGGGCATGCAGATCGGAATGATCGGGATGGGGCGGATGGGGGCGAACATGACTCGCCGACTGCTGCGCGGCGGCCACGCCTGCGTCGCCTACGACGTGGCGCCGGCCGCGGTCGACGCGGTCGCGCTCGACGGTGCCACCGGGGTGCACACGCTCGACGCGCTCGTCGCGGCGCTCACGCCGCCGCGCGCCGTCTGGCTGATGGTACCGGCGGCGATCGTCGACGCGACCCTGGCGGATCTGGTGCCGCGGCTCGCGGCGGGCGACGTCGTGATCGACGGCGGCAACTCGTTCTACCGCGACGACGTCGACCGGGCGAAGCGCCTGGCAGGCAGCGGCCTCCACTACGTCGACTGCGGCACGAGCGGCGGCGTCTGGGGTCTCGAGCGCGGCTATTGCCTCATGATCGGCGGCGAGCCCGACGTGGTGGCGCGCCTCGACCCGATCTTTGCGACGCTCGCGCCCGGGCGCGGCTCGATCGAGCCGACGGCGGGCCGCGAGACCCGCCGCAGCACGGCCGAGCAGGGCTATCTGCACTGTGGGGCGAGCGGCGCCGGCCACTTCGTGAAGATGGTCCACAACGGCATCGAGTACGGGCTCATGGCCGCGTACGCGGAGGGCTTGAGCATCCTCCGCCACGCCAACGTCGGGAAAAAGGTGCACGCCGCCGACGCCGAGACCTCGCCGCTCCGCGACCCGCAGTACTACCGGTACGACTTCGACCTCGCCGACGTGACGGAGGTGTGGCGGCGCGGCAGCGTGATAGCGTCGTGGCTGCTCGATCTCACGGCGAGCGCGTTCGCCGGCGACCCGGGGCTCGACGGCTTCTCGGGCCACGTGTCGGATTCCGGCGAAGGCCGGTGGACGCTCGATGCCGCGATCGACGAGGCGGTCCCGGCGCACGTGCTCGCGGCGGCGCTCATGGAGCGGTTCTCGTCGCGCGGCGAGGCGGAGTTCCAGGACCGCGTGCTCTCGGCCATGCGCTTCGCCTTCGGCGGGCATCACGAGAAGCCGAAGGCGTGACGCCGGCCGCTTCCGTCAGTAGCGGAATGCGGTTACGAACGCCGCGGTGCGGGGGGCACGGAACGGGGCCATCGACTGCCTGCGCGGCCTGGTCATGGTGCTGATGGCGCTCGATCATGCGCGCGCCTTCGTCGGCGGTCCGGTCGATCTTGCGACCGCCGGGCCGGCGCTCTTCTTCACACGCTGGATTACGCACTATTGCGCGCCCGTCTTCGTGCTGCTGGCCGGGACGGCGGCGTGGTTGCACGGCCGGCGTCTCGGCTCGACGGCGGCGCTGTCGCGCTGGCTCGCGACGCGCGGGCTCTGGCTGATCGTCCTCGAGGTGACGGTCGTTCGGGCGGCGTGGATCTTCTCCCTCGGGCCGGAGATCGTGATCCTGCAGGTGATCTGGGCGATCGGCGCGTCGATGGTGGTGCTGGCGGCGTTGGTGTGGCTGCCGCTCCCGGCGCTCGCCGCGGTCGCGCTCGTGACGATCGGCAGTCACAATCTCTTCGACGGCGTCCTGGCCGACGACCTCGGCGCGCTCCGGTGGCTCTGGCTGCTGCTGCATCAGGACGGGCCGCTCGCCCCGTTCGAGGGGGCGCGCTGGTACGTCGCGTATCCGCTGGTCCCGTGGTTCGCCGTGCTGGCCGCCGGCTACGCGCTCGGCCCGTGGATGGTCCTGCCGTCCGCCGAACGCCGGCGTCGGGTGGTGTGGCTCGGTGTCGCGCTCACGCTCGGCTTCGTCGTGCTTCGCGCGAGCGGCCTCTACGGCGATCCCCATCCGTGGATGACGACGGACGGAGTCCTCGCCTTCCTCGACTGCGAAAAGTATCCGCCCTCGCTGCTCTTCCTCGCGATGACCCTCGGACCCGCGCTCGTGCTGCTCGCGGCGCTCGACCGGCCGCTCGGCGTCTGGGGCGAGCGTATCGCGGTCTTCGGGCGCGTACCGCTCTTCTACTACGTGCTGCACATCGTCCTGATCCACGTGATCGCGGTCGGGCTCGCGTGGCCGACGCTCGGCAGCGCGGCGCTCGCGCATCCGTTCATGCCGAGCGGTGGACTCGGCCGTTCGCTGCCGGAGGTCTATGCGGTATGGGCCGTCGTCGTGATCCTTCTCTATCCGCCGTCGCGCTGGTTCGCGGGCGTCAAGCAACGGAGCAACGCCGTATGGTTGAGCTATCTGTGAGGAGGCGACCGGATGCGATCATGCTCGCCGTCGTGCTGGGGGTGGTCGTGGGTGGGTGCGTGCGTCCCGCCAAGCGGATCGTCGCCGATCCGGCGCCCGTCGCGAGCCCGTCGGTGACGGCCTCGCCCGCGCCGCCGATCGCTACGCCCTCGCGCGCGCTGATCGGCGACGTCGAGGCGGCGGCCGAGCGGCTCGCCGTCACCTCGGAGGCGGCACCGAACGTCGCGTGGGATCGTCTGACCGAGCTCGTCGACGGCCATGGCAGCCGCATGGCGGGGTCGCGGGCGCTCGAGGACGCGCTCCGCTGGGCCGAGACGCAGATGCGGCGCGACGGCCTCGTCAACGTGCGCCTCGAGCCGGTGCGCGTGCCGCATTGGGTGCGGGGCGACGCGCGCGCGCGCATCACTACCCCGGTCGAGCGGATGCTTCCGGTGCTCACGCTCGGCGGCTCGGTCGGCACCGCCGGCACGATCCGCGCCCCGCTCGTCGTCTTCGAGAGCCTCGACGCCCTCCGGAAGGCGACGCAGCCGGTCACCGGCGCGATCGTGCTCGTGAACCACCGCATGCAGCCCTTCGACGAGGCGCGCGGCGACTCCGGCTACCTGGAAGGCGTGCAGGCGCGGCTCTTCGCCGCCTCGGCCGCCGCGCAGCACGGGGCCCGCGCCGTCCTCGTGCGTTCGGTCACCGCGACGAGCCTCGCGACCCTCCATACCGGGGCGCTCGACTACGCGAAGAGCCTCCCGAAGATCCCGGCCGCCGCGGTCACCATCGAGGACGCCGAGATGCTGGCGCGGCTCGCGGCGAAGGGGCCGGTCGAGCTCGAGCTCACGCTCGGCGCGCACACGCTGCCCGATGCGCCGAGCGCGAACGCGATCGGCGAGATCCGCGGCCGTGCCCTTCCTGACGAGATCGTGCTGCTCGGTGCCCACATGGACTCGTGGGACGTCGGCCCGGGCGCGTCGGACGACGCCGCGGGCTGCGTCGCGGTGATGGAGGCGATGCGCCTCCTGAAGACGAGCGGCCTCACCCCGAAGCGCACGATCCGGGTCGTGGCCTTCACCGCCGAGGAGTACGGGCTCGCCGGTGCCAAGGAGTATCACCGCCGTCACCGCCACGAGCGTCACGTGGCCGCCTTCGAGACCGACTACGGAATGGGGGCGCCCGACGCGATCGGCGTCGGCGGCGGCCCTGGGGCGATGCAAGCCATGACGCCGTTCTTGCCCGCGTTCGTCCGCTTCGACGTCCGCCGCTTCCGTGATCGCGCCTACGGCTCCGACGTCGCCCCGATCGTGCGCGAGGGGGCCGCGGCGTTCAGCCTGATCCCCGACGGCCGCTACTACTTCGACATCCACCACACGGCGGCCGACACCCTCGACAAGATCCGCCCCGAGGATCTGCGCCGGAACGCGGCCGCGATCGCGCTGCTCGCCTACACGCTGGCGATGCGCTGAATCGCGTGCCTGGCACCGACCCCGGTGCCGGCCGGCAACGAAATGCGCTAGATTCCGCCGTCATGGCCGACGCCGTGCTCCATCGCCGTACGCTCGTCCGCGGCCTCGTGGCCGGCGGCGCGCTCGCGGTCGGCGCCCGGCTCGGACTCTGGCGGGTCGACCCGGTGGTTGCTGCCGCCGGCGGCGCGGAGCCGTACGGCCCGCTGGTTCCGGCGGTCGATCGCACGACCGGGCTCGCGTTGCTGCGCCTCCCGCGCGACTTCAGCTACGCGTCGTTCGGCTGGGCCGGCGATCCGCTCACCGACGGCTTTCCGACGCCTGCGGGGCACGACGGCATGGCCGTGGTCCGCGTCGAGGGCGCGCGCGCGTGGCTGGTCCGGAACCACGAGCTCGGACCCGGCCCGGCCTTCGGTCCGCCGGCGCTCGCCTACGATCGACGCGGCGCCGGCGGCACGACCACGCTCGTCTTCGATCTGGCACGCGGCGCATGGGAGAGCGCCGCCGCGAGTCTCACCGGCACGATGCGCAACTGCGCGGGCGGGCCAACGCCGTGGCACACCTGGCTCAGCTGCGAGGAGACCGTCACCGACGTCGACAAGCCCCACGGCTTCGTCTTCGAGGTGCCCGTGACCGGTGCGGGCGCGCCGCGCCCGCTGCCCGCCCTGGGACGGTTCGTGCACGAGGCGACCGCGATCGATCCCGCGACTGGCATCGTCTACGAAACCGAGGATCGCGAGACGGCGGGCTTCTATCGATTTCTCCCCACCACGCCCGGCGCGCTGGTGCGGGGCGGACGACTGCAGATGCTGCGCGTGCGCGGTCGACGTGCCGACCTCCGCGGCGGCACCGAGCCCGGGACGATCTTCGACGTCGACTGGGTGGACATCGAGGACCCGACGCGGGCCCATACTCGCCACACGACCGACACGCTCGGCGTCTTTCGCCAAGGGCGCGCGCGCGACGGTGCGGTCTTCCGCCGGCTGGAGGGGTGCTGCGCCCTCCGCGATCGGGTGCTCTTCACGTCGACCAACGGCGGTGCGGCCGGCGCCGGCCAAGTCTGGGAGTACACGCCATCGGCCGAGCGGCTGCGCGTGCTCTTCGAGTCGCCCGACGCGGCGACGCTCACCCATCCCGACAACGTCGCCGTCGGTCCCGGCGGCGGCCTCGTGCTCTGTCAGGATCGTTGGTGGGGAACGCAGCGCCTCTATGGTCTCAGCGGCGCGGGCCGACTCTTCGTGCTCGCCGAGAACGCGCTGGCGCTCGCCGGGGAGCGGAACGGCCTCCGCGGCGACTATCGCGGCGCCGAATGGGCCGGCGCCACGTTCCACGATCCCTGGCTCTTCGTGAACGTCCAGAGCCCCGGGGTGACCTTCGCGATCACCGGCCCATGGGCCTGAGGACATTCGCTCAGGGTGCGTGTTTTCCCCCAGGCCGCCGGCGTCACCGACCGCGCAAGTAGTCGATTTGTGGGCAGACGCCCCGGGCATGCGGGTTGCTCAAGACCTCCTCGACATTCACACGACGCGGTTCCCCGCACGGGAACCTCAACCAAGGAGGAGAGTCATGAGCACGTTTCGAATCGTCACCGTCGCCGCCCTGGCGATGATCGGTTTCGCGGTGGCATCGGTACCCGCCAGCGCACGCAGCGAAAAGGAAAGCGGGTCGTTCTCGTCGACCGGCGTCGACGACGACGCGAGCGGTGGCGTGAAGCTGATCGTCAAGAACAAGTCGGACGGCAAGCTCGAGATCAAAGGCAAGAAGCTCGCTGCCGACGCGACCTACGACGTGCTGGTGGACGGCGTCCTCGTCGGCCAATTCACCACCAACGGCGGCGGCAACGGCCGCCTGCGGTTCCGCAGCCGCCCGCATTCGAACGATGCGCTGCTCGGCTTCGACCCGCGGGGCGCGCTGGTCGTGGTCCGCAACGCCGCGGGGCAGGACGTGCTCGCAGTCCAGCTCGCCGACTCCGGCTCGGTTGCCGGCGGCGGCGACATCATCTGCTGCATCCCCGACGACAGCGGTCCGGAGTGCGAGGACCGCACCCCCGCCGAATGCGCGGCCGCGGGCGGGACGGCCACCACCGCCACCTCGTGCCTGCCGAATCCCTGCGCCGGGACGCCCCCGCCGACCGGTGGCGACATCGTGTGCTGCATCCCCGACGACAGCGGTCCGGAGTGTGAGGATCGCACGGCCGACGAGTGCGCGCTTCAGGGCGGTGTCGCGGTCGAGGCGACCTCGTGCTTGCCGAATCCCTGCGCGCCGGTCACGCCGCCCGCCAACGCCGACATCCAGTGCTGTCTCGCGGACGACAGCGGCCCGGAATGCGAGGATCGCACCCCGGCCGAGTGCGCGGTCGAGGGTGGCATCAACGCCGGCGCCGGTACCTGCACCCCGAACCCGTGTGAGGCACTGCCGCCGCCGTCGGGCAACGCCACCGTGATCGTGAAGTGCGAGGTGCGCTCGGACCGTTCGAAGATCTCGATCGACGGGAACGGGATCGCCACCGGCAGCTATCAGGCCCTGGCGACGTCGGGCGCCAACTCGGCGACCGCCGCCGCGCACCAGACCATCGGTGACGAGGTCGAATTCGACTTCGACAGCGATGGCGGCGACATTGCCGCGGGCGCGACCGCCATTGCCAGCACCTTCATCCAGGGCACCCCGCCGCAGGTGACGGGCGCCATCCTCACCCTGAGCGGCGGTGTGGTCGCGCAGGCGACGGCCGACTGCGTGGTGAAGTAAGCCCCGGCGCCGCCCCGTTCGGCGGTCCCCGCAACGCAAGGCCCGACCGGCACCCTGCCGGCCGGGCCTTGTGCGTGCCGCCCGCTGCATTCCCAGACCCGCGAAATCGGTCGGCGGCGATTCCGACCGTCGGCAATCCCTCCGCGCTGACGGCCAGGCCGGTGCGGTCCAATCCGGTTGCCGCGCGGTGGCCGGATCCTTGCACTCCCGGAGGGCAGGAGGGCATCACATGGACACGCCCACGATCCCCGAGCTCCACACCCTGATCGACGACGTCAAACGACAACGAGACGAGGTTCGAGTCCGGCTCCATCTCGCCAAGGCCGAGGCCAAAGACGAATGGGACCGGCTCGAAGCCAAGTTCGAGCACGTACGCGGCAAGCTCCAGGTCGTCGGCCGCGAAGCGGGGAAGGCTGCCGAAGATGTTGGCAGCGCGCTCAGGCTCGCCGTCGAAGAGCTGCAGCGCGGCTACCAGCGGGTGCGTCAGCTCCTGTAACCGTCGTCAGCGCAGGTTCGCGGCCCTACTTGATGAAGAGCATCTCCTGGTAGGTCGCGAGCGGCCAGAGGTCGTCGGCGACCATGCCTTCGAGCGTGTCGGCGGTCTTCCGGAGGTTGGTCATTGCCGGCAGCACCGCGTGGCAGAGATGGGCCGCGTGCTCGAGCTTCGAGGCGCCGGCGTGGTTCCCGAGCGAGCCCTCCAGCGCCGCGATGCCGTCCTGCAGCTCCTTCACGAGGTGGGTGATCTTGTCGAGCGTGTCGGTGTCGAACTTGTAGCCGATCGCTTTCAGGTTGGCGCAGGTGGACGCGAGCTCGCCCTGGTAGCGGATGGCGGCGGGGAAGATGATGGTCCGCGCCATCTCGATCGCCGTCCGTGCCTCGAGGCCGACCGTCAGGCAGTACTGCTCGAGGTAGACGTCCATGCGGCTGTGGAGCTCGCGCTCGCTCAGCACCCCGTACTTCTCGAAGAGCGCGGTGGCTTCCGGGCTTCCCAGTACCGGCAACGCATCGACGCTGGAGCGGAGATTCGGGAGGCCGCGCTTCTTGGCCTCCTGGTGCCAGGCCTCGGAGTAGCCGTCGCCGTTGAACACCACGCTGCCGTGCTCGGCGAGGATTTCCTCCATCAGCGACTGGATGGCCGAATTCAGCTTGGTCAGGTTCGTCGGGTCGTCGGCCACCGCCGCCTCCAGGCGGTCCGCCATGTAATCGAGCGACTCGGCGAGGATCGTGTTCATCGCGACCAAGGGACCCGCGATCGACTGGCCGGAGCCGACGGCACGAAACTCGAAGCGGTTCCCGGTGAACGCGAAGGGGCTCGTGCGATTCCGGTCGCCCGCGTCCTTCGGGAGCGGCGGCAACGAGTCGACGCCGACGGTCATGGTGCCCTTGGCCTTCGACGACTTGGCGCCGCCATTCGCGACCTGGGTGAAGATGTCGGCGAGCTGCTCGCCGAGGAAGATCGAGATGATCGCCGGCGGGGCCTCGTTGGCGCCGAGGCGATGATCGTTGGCGGCCGAGGCGACGACGGCGCGCAGCAGGCCACCCCAGGTGTGGACGGCGCGGATGACGGCGGCGCAGAACACCAGGAACTGTGCGTTCGCGTGCGGCGTGTCGCCGGGATCGAGCAGGTTCCCCTGCGTCGCGTTGCCGATCGAGAAGTTGACGTGCTTGCCCGAGCCGTTGACGCCGGCGAACGGCTTCTCGTGGAAGAGACACGCCATGCCGTATTTTTCGGCGACCCGCTTCATCGTGACCATGAGGAGTTGCTGATGGTCCGTTGCGAGATTGGCTTGCTCGAAGACCGGCGCCACCTCGAACTGCCCGGGCGCGACCTCGTTGTGCCGCGTCTTGACCGGGATGCCGAGCTTGAAGAGCTCGCGCTCGCTTTCCAGCATGAAGGCGAGCACGCGTTCGGGGATGGCGCCAAAATAGTGGTCTTCGAACTCCTGGCCCTTCGGCGGCGGAGCGCCGAAGAGCGTACGCCCGGTGCCGAGCAGATCGGGACGGGAGAAGAAGAAGTGGCGGTCGACGAGGAAGTATTCCTGCTCGGCGCCGGCGTACGAGACGACGTTGGCGATGGTGGTGTGCCCGAAGAGCTTCAGGATGCGCTGGGCGTGCTTGTTGAGCGCCTGCATCGAGCGCAAAAGCGGCGTCTTCTTGTCGAGCGCCTCCCCCGTCCACGACACGAACGCCGTCGGGATGCAGAGCGTCGTGCCGTTCGGGTTCTCGAGGATGTAGGCCGGGCTGGTGACGTCCCACGCGGTGTAGCCCCGGGCCTCGAAGGTGGCGCGGATGCCGCCGTTCGGGAAGCTCGAAGCGTCTGGCTCGCCCTGGATCAGCGTCTTGCCCGCGAACTCGGCGAGCGCGCCGCCCTCGCCGTCGGGCGAGAGGAAGCTGTCGTGCTTCTCGGCCGTGAATCCGGTCAGCGGATAGAAGACGTGCGCGTAGTGCGTCGCGCCCTTCTCGATCGCCCAGTCCTTCATGGCGGCGGCGACGGCGTCGGCGACCTCGGCATCCAGGCTCGAGCAGGTGTCGATCGTCTTCATCAACGACTTGTAGACCGGCTTCGGCAGGCGCGCCTTCATCGCGGCGCGGTTGAAGACGTTGGTGCCGAAGAACTCGCTCGCCGAAAGCTTCGAGAACGACAGCGGCTCGGAGATCGGCTGGTACTTGGTGACGGCCTCGATGGCCTGCAGGCGCGCGGTGCTTCCGCTCAAATTCGTGTCCTCCCGTGGATTGGGTTGCGAGAGACGGGCGTCGCCGGAGCGGCGAGCCCCGCCATGCCAGACGCCGTGCAAAGTCCGCGCCGATCCTACCCGCGGCCCGGTCGTAGCGATTCTCGCGCGCTAGGAGACCGGGGGCCCGGCGGGCGACGGAGCTGCCGCCCAATCCGGTCGCGGCTGCGCAGTCGCTAGGCAGCCCGCGGGGGCTTCCCGGCTCACCCCGCGAGCGCGGCCCGGATCGTCGCGTAGACCTCGGGACTGCGGAGCAGCTCGAGGTGGCCGGTCGCATAGGCGATGGTCTGATGCGAGGCCGGGAAGGCGAGGTCGAGGGGGGCGCGCTCGTGGCGGCCGAGCGCGCTCGCGACCGGGACGAGGCCGTCGCTGCGGAGCCGCGACGCGGGGCCGGGCGACAGGGTACCCGCGATGGCGTGACACGCCACGCCGGCGGGGAGCCGCATGCCCTCGCGCGGGTCGCCGTGCGCGAAACGATCCCGACCGTCCCAGTGCGCATCCAGCACGTTGCCGTAGCGCAGGTCGGTGACCCCGGCGCTGCGGATCTTGCCGAGCCGGGCGAGGGGGGCGCTGTAGCGGCTGATGCCGAGCAGCTGCTCGACGATGTTCCCCGCGCGCTCGAGCGGCGCCCCGTGATGGGGCGTACCGAGGAAGATCGACGTGCGGAGGAGTGGGCGCCACCGGTGACCCGAGGCTTCGGCGGCATGGCACGCGCTCCTCGCGACCAGCCCGCCCATGCTGTGCGCGAGGATGGCGAGGTTGTCGACCGGCACGGGCCACGCGGCGACGAGCTGCTCGAGCAGACGCGCGAAGGCACGCCCGCTCGTCGAGATGTGCAGGCCGCTGTTGTACTGGAGAAAGACCGGTGTGACCCCGAGATCGTCGGCGAGCGCGACGCCGTGGTTGTGTCCCCGTCGGCTCCACTGCAGATCGGTCATCGACGATCCGTGCACCAGCACGAGCACACGGCCCCCGGCCTGCGGCAACGCTGCTCGGAGCGCCTGCCGGCCGAGCTCCAGCGGCTCGCCGCCCTGCCGCAGCTGCATTCCGATGGCGAGCGGGTTGCCGGTGGCGGCGAGGTAGTCGCCGAGCACGCCGTTCAGCGCCGCCTGCAGCGCCTCGCGCTCCGGGCCGGGTGCGCTCGTACCCAGGAGCGGCGCGAGCCGGGCGAGCGCGAGATCGATGCCGCCGCCGACCAATTCGGTCACGCCGCGGATGGGCCCGTAGACCAGATCCGTCAGCAGGCGGGCCGCGCCCTCGAGCGGCCGGCCGAGCAGGTCGGGCCCGCCGGCGATCTCCCGGTGCATCGCCTGGATGAGCTCGGTCACCCCGCGCGTCGCGTCGATTGCGAGGCGACTCGCCCCACGCAGATCCTCGAGGTGATTGCGCGGCTTCGCCATCGATCGTCCCGCACCGAGCGCCGGGCGTGGGGTTTGTCGGGTCAGCGCGAGGCGCTACGCGTCCCGCAATGCCCGCCAGCGCGCCTGCGTGCCTTCCAGCAATCGGTTCGCCTCGTCCGGACCGTCACTGAAGGGGTAGTAATTCGGGAAGCTCGGAGGCGGCAGGTTGGCCCACGCCTCGTGGATCGCGGTGATGAAGCGCCACGAGTACTCGACCTCGTCCGACCGCGTGAAGAGCGCGGCATCGCCGCGGAGCGCATCGAGCAGGAGGCGTTCGTACGCCTCGGGCGAGCGCTCGTGGAAGGCCTCGCCGTAGAAGAAATCCATCTCGACTTCCTGCAGTTGGATGCGCATGCCGGGCTGCTTGCACGCGATCGAGAGGCTGATGCCCTCGTCGGGCTGGATGCGCATGACGATCACGTTCGACATCGGCCGGGCCGCGATCACGTCGTCGTCCTCGCCGAGGTGGCGGAACAGGTGCAGCGGCGGCTGCTTGAACTCGACGGCGATCTCGGAGACCCGCTTGGCGAGCCGCTTGCCCGAGCGCAGGAAGAACGGCACGCCGGCCCAGCGCCAGTTGTCGACCTTGAGCCGCAACGCGAGATAGGTCTCGGTGAACGACTGCGGGTCGACGCCTTCCTCCTGACGATAGCCCTTCACCACCGCGCCGTTCTTCTCGCCCATGCCGTACTGGCCGCGGACCGTGTTGGCGGCGACCT